>DASWTI010000350.1:0-8335 GCA_036402215.1 Pseudonocardiaceae bacterium | reverse complement strand
CGTGCTGGACGCCCGGCACCGCCGCACGCTCCGCTCAGTCGTCGTCGCGGCCGGGGCTGGAGGCGCGTGCCCAGTGCCGGCGCGGGATGCGGCCGGCCCCGGCGGCGGCCCGGCCGGCCTCGACGGCGAGCCGCATGGCGTGCGCCATCCGCTCCGGGTCCTGGGCCCGGGTGACCGCAGTGGCGAGCAGCACGGCCGCGCAGCCCAGCTCCATCGCGAGCGCCGCGTCGGACGCCGTGCCGATGCCGGCGTCCAGGATCACCGGCACCCCGGCCGCGGCGACGATCATCTCCAGGTTGTGCGGGTTGCGGATGCCGAGGCCGGTGCCGATCGGCGAGCCCAGCGGCATGACGGCCGCGCACCCGGCCTGCTCCAGCTTGGCGGCCAGCACCGGATCGTCGTTCGTGTAGGGCAGCACGGTGAAGCCGTCGTCCACGAGCTGCTCGCAGGCGTCGAGCAGCTCGATGGGGTCCGGCAGCAGGGTGCGCTCGTCGGCGATCACCTCGACCTTGACCCAGGCGGTGCCGAGCGCCTCCCGGGCCAGCCGCGCGGTGCGCACCGCCTCGGCCGCGGTGCGGCAGCCGGCGGTGTTCGGCAGCGCGTCGATGCCCAGCCGTTTCAGCAGGTCGAGCACACCGGTGCCGCCGGCCGCGTCCAGCCGCCGCATCGCCACCGTGGTCAGCTCGGTGCCGGACGCCAGCAGCGCGCGTTCCAGCACGGCCAGGTTGGCGGCGCCGCCGGTGCCCATGATGAGCCGCGACCCCAGCTCCCGGTCGCCGATCCGCAGTACGTCGTCCGACATCGCTCAGCCCCCCTGCACGGCGGTCAGCACCTCGACCCGCGCGCCCTCGCGCAGCGCGTACCCGGCCCACCCGGCCCGCGGCACCACGTCGTCGTCCACGGCCACCGCCACGCCGCTGCCCGGCGCCCCGATCGCCGCGAGCGCGTCGGTCACCGCGGCGCCGTCCGGCAGCTCGTGCTCAACGCCGTTGAGCCACACCTTCATCGTGTTCCTCCATGATCGTCAGCTCGGACGGCACGGGGTCGCCGCACACCAGGGCGCACACGGCGTCCGCGGTGACCGGGGCCAGCAGGATGCCGTTGCGGCCGTGCCCGGTGGCCACCAGCAGGCCGGGCCCGAGCCGCCCCACCAGCGGCAGGTTGTCGTTGCTCGCCGGCCGCAACCCGGCCGACACCTCCTCGATCGCGTACTCGGCCACCCCGGGCAGCACCGTCTCCGCGTCGCGCAGCAGGTCCCGCACGCCGGCCACGGTGACCTCGGTGTCGAACCCCGCCTCGTACTGCGTGGCCCCGAGCACGAGCCGGCCCCCGGCGCGCGGCACCAGGTAGACGGGCCGCCCGGACACCACGGCGCGCACGGTGCGCTCCGGCGGCGGCAACGCCGTGGAGCGGGCCCGCAGCCGGACGATCTCGCCCTTCACCGGACGCAGCCGCCCGCGCAGCGCCGGGTGCAGGTCGGCCGACCACGGTCCGGCGGCCAGCAGCACCTCGTCGCCGTGCTCCACGCCGCCGTCGTCCAGTTCCACCTCGCCCCCGCGCACCGCCACCGCGCGCCGCGCCACGAACCGCACCCGCCCGGTACCCCGGCCACTGGCGCCGTGGGCCTCGCCACGGCCCCCGCTGTCACCGCGGTCACCGCGTCCGCCACCTCGGTCGCCGCTGCCTGGGCCGCTGTCCGCACCGCTGTCTCCGCAGGCTGCCCGGCCGTGGTCGCCGAGGGCGGCGCGGAGGGCGCCGAGCAGGGCGCGGTTGTCGACGGCCAGGTCACCCGGCACCGAGAGGCCGCCGCGCACCGCCGGGCCGAGCGTGGGCTCCAGCCGGCGCAGCTCGCGGCCGCTCAGCACCCGTACCTCGCGGCCGAGCCGCGCCAGGTGCGCAGCGACCCCGTCCAGCTCCTCGCGGTCCGCGCCGTCGACCGCCGCGACCACGGTGCCCTCGGTGCGCAGCCCGGCGTCCACCCCCGCGGCCGCCGAGAGCCGCGCGGCGAACTCCGGCCAGCGCGCCAGCGAGGCCTCGCCCAGCGCCAGCAGCCGTTCCTCACCGGGCCAGGCCTCGGTGACCGGGGCGAGCATGCCGCCGGCCACCCAGGACGCCCCGGACCCCGGCGCCGGGTCCACGACGGTCACCGCCAGCCCCGCGCCGGCCAGCCGCCAGGCGCAGGACAGCCCGATGACGCCACCGCCCACGACGACGACCCTGCGATCGGTTCCTGTCATCACATCCACTCCCTGCGCCGGCATGACCCGGATCAGGTTCGACGGTCGGGGCCGGTCAGGCCCCCTCTCAGCCCGGTTTCCCCCGGGCTCCCGTGTTCATCCCAACCGTACCCGCTGCGGCCGCCGGTAGGGTCGGCGACGTGAACGGGGAGGAGCTGCGCCGGCGGCTGGCGGACGCCCGGCTGTACCTGTGCACGGACTCACGGCGGGAGCGCGGCGACCTGGCGGAGTTCGTGGACGCCGCGCTGGCCGGCGGCGTGGACGTCGTGCAGCTGCGGGAGAAGGGCATCGAGGCCGCCGACGAGCTGGCCGCCCTGGAGGTGCTCGCCGCGGCCTGCGCGCGCCACGGCGCGCTGCTCGCCGCCAACGACCGCGCCGACGTGGCGCTGGCCGCCGGCGCGCACGTGCTGCACCTCGGGCAGGACGACCTGCCGGTGCGCTGGGCCCGGCGCGTGCTGGGCGACGACGTGATCATCGGCCGCTCCACCCACGACGCCGCGCAGTCCGACGCCGCGGCGGCCGAGCCCGGCGTGGACTACTTCTGCACCGGTCCCTGCTGGCCCACCCCCACCAAGCCGGGACGTCCCGCACCCGGCCTGGACCTGGTCCGGCACACCGCGGCCACCGGGACCACCCGCCCCTGGTTCGCCATCGGCGGGATCGACGAGCGGCGCCTGGACGAGGTGCTGGCCGCCGGCGCCACCCGCGTGGTGGTCGTCCGGGTCATCACGGAGGCCGACGACCCACGCGCCGCCGCCGAGCGCCTGTCCCGCCGCCTGCGCGCCACCGGCTGACGCCGCCCGGCCTCAGATGGGCGCGGTGGCCTTGGCCTCCGGCTTCAGGACCAGCCACACGCCGGACGCCGCGACGGCCCCCACCAACGGCGCCAGCAGGAAGAGCCACACCTGGGACATCGCGTCCCCGCCCGCGAACAGCGCCGGGCCGAGCGACCGCGCCGGGTTCACCGAGGTGCCGTCCAGCGGGATGCCGACGAGATGGATGACGACCAGCGACAGGCCGATCGCCAGGCCGCCGAACGCCGGCTCGGCGCCCGGGCCGGTGACCAGCAGGACGACCAGCACCAGCAGGAACGTCAGGACGATCTCCAGGACGAACGCGCCGCCGCCGGAGATGGTCTCGCCGTAGGAGTTGGTGCCGAGGCCGCCGGTGCGGTCGGTCACCACGCCACCGACCATGAGCCTGAGCAGCAGGCCGGCCAGGGCGCCGCCGACGAGCTGCGCCACGACGTAGGCGCCGGCCTCGGCCGGGCCGATCCGGCGCGCGATGAGCACGCCGAGCGTCACCGCCGGGTTCACGTGGCAGCCGGACACCGGTCCGATGGCGTAGGCCAGCGCGAGCAGCACCAGGCCGAAGGCGAAGGCGACCCCGACCGGCCCGAGCACGTCGAAGCCGAAGACGGCGCTCCCGGCGCCGAAGAACACCAGGCAGAACGTGCCGACCAGCTCCGCGACGAGCTTGCGTCCCATGTGCGCACCCCTCTTCCGCGACCGTGTGGGGCCATCGTTGAGGACGGCCGGGCCGCGGAACAGGGGGTCGACACAAAGGTGTGGCGCCTGTCCGGCAGGGACGGACAGGCGCCACCCGTTGGGCGGGCGCGGTTACCGCGCCGCGGTTCGTGCCACGTGGATCAGCCGGTGTAGATGCTCGCGCCGTAGGCGTTCAGCGCCTCGACGATCGGCTGGAAGAACGTGGTGCCACCGGAGGAGCAGTTGCCGGAACCGCCGGAGGTCAGGCCGTAGGCCGTCACCCGCGGGCTGGTGTTGCTGACCATCGAGCCGCCGGAGTCGCCGGGCTCGGCGCAGGCGTTCGTGCGGATCAGGCCGTACACGATGCCGCTGGAGCCGTAGTTCACGGTCTGGTTCAGGCCGGTCACCGTGCCGCAGCGCCAGCCGGTGGTGGAGCCGGAGCGGCAGATGCGGGTGTTGAGGGCCGGGTTGGCCGCACCGGACACCGTCACGTCGGAGCCGGCGGAGTAGCGGTCCACCAGCGCGGTGGAGACGGCCGACGACGAGGTGACGCGGATCGAGCCGTAGTCGTTGCCCGGGAACGACGAGCCGTAGCGGCTGCCGAGGGCGCCGCCGACACCGGTCCACGTGGAGCCGATGTTGGTGCAGTGACCGGCGGTGATCACCAGGCGGGTGCCGTCGGAGCGACGGGCGTTGAAGCCGGCCGAGCAGCGGGCGCCGCCGGTGTAGATGGCCTGGCCGCCGATGATGCTCCAGTACGGCGTGTACGCCGTGTCCACGGACTTCGTGGTGATCGCGGCGGAGTTGATGCCCGACTTGGCGAACGCCACGCCGGCCTTGTCGTTGCGCACGACCTCGACCACGACGCGGTTGGTGGCCTCGTCGACGTACCAGGACGCCACGGAGGCGGGCACCTTGGTCCAGGTGCGGTCCAGGTCGGCCTTGACGCTGTTGAGCTGGGCCACCGAGAACGTCGTGACGTCCGTGGTGGCGTCGGTGCCGGCGCCGGCCGGCTGCGAGAACGCCAACGCCGCGGCGGCGGCGAAGACGACGGCGAGAGTTGAACGGATCCGGGAACGGCTCACGGGCTGTGCCTTTCCATCGGTTGCAGGGCAGGACTCCGCGCAGGGTTGCGGCCTCGCGGCCGTGCGGTGTCCTGGATCGGGAACACCCTCCCGAGCGCTCCCTGCGGCCGACGCTATGCCACGGTATCGGTCACCGAAAGCGTCCGAAGGGGCGCTTTCCGTGATGGCATTAGCACGAATATCACTACACTGTGTATATCGAGCCCATGATCCGGTGCGGTGACGACTTGTGGGCTGTTCGGCGGCCGGAGTGTGCGCTGCGCGTGCGGTCCTGGCTCTTGGTGCCCGCACAGCGAACACTTTTCCCGTTCAGCCCGGTCCGATCGACGGGTTCTCCTGAGTCGGCACGGGGATGGTGTCACTTGGCGTGATCGAACTCGGAGTAGTCGCGGTGGTGCCCTCCGACGACGTGGGGGTGGGCTCACCGGACGGGTCCAGGGGGTCCGAAGGGCTCGGTACGGGAGTCCCGGCCGGCGTCGGCGTGGAACTCGACGGTACCCCGCCGGTGGTCGTCGTGGGGTCCGCCGGGGCCTCCGGTCCGGCCGGGCGGTCCGCTCCCGCACCGCCGCCGAGCACCCGCCCGACGGTGGTGCCACCGTCACCGGAGAGCGATTCGCCGCGCACCGCCTCCAGCCCGGTCACCACGGCCAGCGCCAGGGCGAACCCGGCCAGCCCGCCGACGGCCGCCACGAACCGCCGCCGCCCGGCGGGCGTGCCGGCGTCGCTCGCCGCCGCGGGTTCGTCGCGGGTCACGGTGGCGGGGTGGTGCTCGGTGGGGCCAGGGACGGCGGTGGCCGGAGGGGCGGCACCGCGCGCGGCGATGCCCGGGACGAACTCAGCGGTACGCGAGGTGGGCGCGGCAGCACCGGGAGTGGGCGCGGCAGCACCGGATGCGGACGCGGCGGTGCCGGGAGTGGGCGCGGCAGCACCGGGAGTGGGCGCGGCGGTGCCGGGAGTGGACGCGACAGCACCGGGTGTGGGCGCGGCGGCGCCGGATGCGGACGCGGCGATGCCAGGTGCGGACGCGGCGGTGCCGGGGGTTGGCGCGGCGGCGCCGGGAACGGGCTCAGCGGTACCAGGAGGGGACGCGGCCGTGCCGGAGGGTGACTCGGCGGGGGTGGTCACGTCGTCCGGGGCGGGCAGGGGCGGGCGGTGGCGCAGGGCTAGGACGCGGGCGCGGCTGCGCTCCAGGGAGTGCTGGTAGACGGCGCTCGCGGTGGTGGTGGTCATGCTCGCGATGGCGGCGCCGACCACGGTGCCGGCCACGCCGAGGCGGGAACCCAGCAGGGCGGCGGTCACGGCGGCCAGCGCCGCGGCGGCCACCTGGGTCACGGTCAGGTTGAACGTCGGGGAGTTCTTCTCGGTCATCTCTCGTCACGTGCGGGCTCGTACGTCGCGTGTGGTTGCACTTCTTCCAACCAGGACGACGCGGCGGGCACTCCCGACGTTCACTCGACGTGACGGGACCCACGACCGGTCGACGCCCGGACGTGGGTGGGCGGGGTGTTGACCCCGCAGCTCAGGCAGGAGCCCAGCTCGGCGTGCTCGTGCCCGCACGGCCCCGCGGCGGCTGTGTCCGTGGCGTCCGCGGTGTCCGTGGCGTCCGCGGTGTCCGTGGTGGCGGCGGTGTCCATGACGTCGGCGCTGTCGGTGGCGTCGGCGGTGCGGGCCGCCGGCACCCGGGGTGGGGCGGGTTCGGCCGGAACGGCGAGGACGCGGTTGTCCACGCCGAGGGCCAGCAGGGCGGCGAGGACCATGGTGACGGCGGCGACCACGAGCGCGGTGCGCCAGCCGGCGGTCAGCGCGGCCGGGTCGGCGTACTCGGTGCCGCGCAACCCCGCCACCACCGGCAGCACGGCGACGGCGAGCAGGCTGCCGGTGCGCGCGATGGCGTTGTTCACCCCGGAGGCCACCCCGGCGTGGCTGTCCGGCACGGCCGCGAGCGCCGTCGCGGTGATCGGCGCGACCACCACCGACAGCCCCAGTCCGAACACGGCCACCGCCGGCAGCACCGAGTCGAGGTACCCCGCACCAGGGACGATCCGCCGCATCAGCAGCAGCCCCGCGGCCAGCAGCAACGGCCCGGCCACGAGCTGCAGCCGCGGCCCGATGCGCGCCGCCAGCCGCCCGGACCGCGCGGACAGCAACAGCATGAGCAGCGTGATCGGCAGGCTCGCGGTGCCGGCCGCCGTCGGGCCGTAGCCGAGCGAGGTCTGCAACTGCACGACGAGCAGGACGAACACCGCGCCCAACGCCCCGTAGACCAGGAACGTGGCGGCGTTGGCCAGCACGAACGTCCGGTCGGCGAACAGCGACCCCGGGATCATCGGGGAGTGGCCGCGCGTCTGCGTGAACCCGAACAGCCCCAGCGCCACCACGCCCACCACGAGCGCGCCGAGCACCACCGGCGAGCCGAGGCCGCGCACCGGGGCCTCCATGAGCGCCGCCGTCACGCCGGCCAGGCCCACCGCGCCGAGCGCCGCGCCCGCCCAGGCCGGCCGTCCCGCCCCGGGGTCCTGGGACTCCGGCACGTACCGCAGCGTCAGCCAGACGCACAGCGCGGTGACCGGCAGGTTCACCCCGAACGCCAGCCGCCAGGACCCGGCCTGCACCAGCAGCCCGCCGACCAGCGGACCGATGGCCGTGGCCACGCCGGACAGCCCGGACCAGGCGCCGATGGCGCGCGAACGATCGGACGGCACGAACGCGGACTGCAGGATGGCCAGGCTGCCCGGCGTGAGCAGGGCGCCGCCGATGCCCTGCAGGACACGCGCGGCGACCAGCGCCTCGGTGTTCCAGGCGAGGCCGCACAACAGCGACGCGGCGCCGAACCAGACGACGCCGAGCAGGAACACCCGGCGGCGGCCGTAGCGGTCGCCGAGCGAGCCGGCCACCAGCACCAGCGCGGCGAGCGCCAGCAGGTAGCCGTTGAGGATCCACTGCAGGTCGGTGATCGAGGCGTCCAGGTCGGCCCCGAGCGCGGGCAGGGCCACGTTGACGATCGTGGAGTCGAGCATGGCCAGCCCGGCGCCCACGATGGTCGCCGCGAGCACGCCGCGGCCAGGGGCCGTGCCCCAGCGGACGCTCACGCCGGCGTCCGCGGGTGCCGCATCCCGGGGTGGTCGTCCGGCAGGGCCCGCCGCAGCACCAGCCAGCTCACCGCCAGGCACGCGGCGACCAGCGGCCAGGACAACGCCACCCGGGCCACGCCGAGCGCCACCACGGCGGCGTCCCAGGTGAACGACGCCCAGTAGAGCAGCCCGAACACCACCACCCGCAGCACGTACTGCCCCACCCACGGCCAGCTCGCCAGCGTGTAGCCGCGCAGCAGGTCCGGGTCCCGGCGCCAGCGGGTGCGCTGCCCGAGCACGGCGCCCACCACCAGGCCCAGCAACGGCCAGCGCACCGCCATACCGGCCAGCCAGGCCAGCGCGCTCGCCGCGTTGGCCGCGAGCTGCACGGCGAAGAAGTCGGCGGCCCGGCCGGTGCGCACCGCGATCGCGGCGGCCACCGCCACGCCGAGCAG
>DASWTI010000349.1:0-3617 GCA_036402215.1 Pseudonocardiaceae bacterium | reverse complement strand
CCGCCGGACCGGTCACGCCGCGGTCAGAAGCGCGGGTGGTCGCCGCGCAGGTGGACGCGGGCGCCGTCCTTGTCCACGTCGATGTCGGTGGACTTGCGGATGTCACCGGCCACCCAGCAGCGGACGTGCCGGGCGGTCAGCACGGCGAGCGCGCGGTCCACGTCCTGCGGCGCCACCACGGCGACCATGCCGACGCCCATGTTGAACGTGCGCTCCATCTCCTCGCGCGCCACGCGGCCGCGGTGCGCGATCAGCCCGAACACCGGCGCCGGCGTCCAGGTGCCGCGGTCCAGCACGGCGACCAGCCCGCGGGGCATGACCCGCTCCAGGTTGCCGGCCAGGCCACCGCCGGTGACGTGGGCGAAGGTGCGCACCTCGGCCTCGGCGAGCACCGCCAGGCAGTGCTTGGCGTAGATGGTGGTGGGCTCCAGCAGCTCCTCGCCCAGCGTGCGGCCGAACTCCTCGACGTGCCCGCCGAGCGGCAGCCGCGCGATGTCCAGCAGCACGTGCCGGGCCAGCGAGTAGCCGTTGGAGTGCAGCCCGGAGGACTCCATGGCGATCACCACGTCGCCCGGCCGCACCCGGTCCGGCCCGAGCAGCGCGTCGGCCTCGACCACCCCGACGCCCGTCGCCGACAGGTCGTACTCGCCGGGCGCCATCATGCCCGGGTGCTCCGCGGTCTCCCCGCCGAGCAGCGCGCACCCGGCCTGGGTGCAGCCGTCGGCGATGCCGCGCACCAGCTCGGCGATCTTCTCCGGCACCACCTTGCCGACCGCGATGTAGTCCTGCAGGAACAACGGTTCCGCGCCGCACACCACCAGGTCGTCGACCACCATGGCCACCAGGTCGATGCCGACCGTGCCGTGCTCGTCGAGCGCCTGCGCCACGGCGAGCTTGGTGCCCACGCCGTCGGTGGCGGACGCCAGCACCGGGTCGCGCCACCGGTCGGTCCGCAGCCGGAACAGCCCCGCGAACCCACCGATGCCGCCGAGCACCTCGGGACGGGTGGCCTTCTCCGCCCACGGACGGAGCCGCTCGACCGCCTCCTCACCGGCGGCGATGTCGACGCCCGCTGCGGCATAGCTGGCCGCGGTGATCTCGCTGTTCTCGGTCTGGGTCATCACGAGGAATGCTCCGTTGGGCAGGGTGCGACGGCAAGTCGGACGTCGGGGAAACACGAAGGGTACGAAGAATGTTACGCAATGCTCACGGCCTGCGTAAGGCGTCCTCCGCACCGTAACCGGCGGGGACGGCCGGGGCGGCATCGCCGGCCACCCCGCGCTCGATGTCCTCCAGCAGGTGCTTGCCGATGTTCTCCGCGGCCGGCAGCGGGATCGGGTAGTCGCCGTCGAAGCACGCCGCGCACAGCCGGGAGCGCGGCTGCTCGCTCGCCGCCACCAGGCCCTCGATGGACACGTAGCCGAGCGAGTCCGCGCCGATCGAGCGGCGGACCCCCTCCATGTCCAGGCCGTTGGCCAGCAGCTCGGCGCGCGAGGCGAAGTCGATGCCGTAGAAGCACGGCCAGCGCACCGGCGGCGAGGCGATCCGCACGTGCACCTCCAGCGCGCCCGCCTCGCGCAGCATGCGGACCAGCGCGCGCTGCGTGTTGCCGCGCACGATGGAGTCGTCCACCACCACCAGCCGCTTGCCGCGGATCACGTCGCGCAGCGGGTTGAGCTTGAGCCGGATACCGAGCTGGCGGATCGTCTGCGACGGCTGGATGAACGTGCGGCCGACGTAGGCGTTCTTCACCAGACCGTTGCCGTACGGGATGCCGGAGCCCTGCGCGTAGCCGATGGCCGCGGGCGTGCCGGACTCCGGCACCGGGATCACCAGGTCCGCAGACACGGGGTGCTCCAGGGCGAGCCGGCGACCGATGTCCACCCGCGCCGCGTGCACGCCGCGGCCGGAGATGGTGGTGTCCGGGCGCGCCAGGTAGACGTACTCGAACACGCAGCCCTTGGGCTCCGGGCCGGCGAAGCGGCTGGACCGCAGGCCGTCGGAGTCGATCGCGATGAGCTCGCCGGGCTCCACCTCGCGGACCACGCTGGCGCCCACGATGTCGAGCGCCGCGGTCTCGCTGGCCACCACCCAGCCGCGCTCCAGCCGGCCGAGCACCAGCGGCCGCACGCCCTGCGGGTCGCGCGCCGCGTACAGCGTGCGCTCGTCGCAGAAGGTGAACGAGAACGCGCCGCGCAGCGTCGGCAGCAACTGCATCGCCGCGGCCTCGATGCCGCGGTCGGTCGCGGCGTGCGCGAGCAGCGCGCACACCAGGTCGGAGTCCGTGGTCGCGCCCTTGCGATCCACCAGCCCGGCCTCGTGCGCCGCGGTGAGCAGCTCCGCGGTGTTCACCAGGTTGCCGTTGTGTCCCAGCGCGATGCCGGTACCGGCCGCGGTGCTGCGGAACGTCGGCTGCGCGTTCTCCCAGGTGGACGAGCCGGTCGTGGAGTACCGGGTGTGCCCGACGGCGACGTGGCCGCGCAGGCTGGACAGGGTCAGCTCGTCGAACACCTGGCTGACCAGCCCGAGGTCCTTGAACACCAGCACGTGGGCGTTGTCGCCGACGGCCATGCCGGCCGCCTCCTGGCCGCGGTGCTGCAGCGCGTACAGGCCGAAGTAGGTGAGCTTGGCGACGTCCTCGCCGGGGGCCCATACGCCGAAGACCCCGCATTCCTCACGGGGGCCGGCCAGATCGCGCTCGTCCAGCTCGTCCACGGGCAGTTCGCTGGCCACGCTGGCTCCTCGTAGCAGGCGTCGGTCGCTGGGCCGAGTGTACGTCGATCGAAGCCGGTGCTCGGCCACCCCGGCGTGAGTGCGCCACGTGCTCGGCACGGCACGGGGCGCGCCGGGCGGGTTACCGTGAGGGGATCGGCCAGTGCTGTTCGATCGGGAGGTGGACGGGTTGATCCGCATCCAGGACGTGCTGCGGTCCAAAGGTGACGCGGTACACATGATCGCGCCGGACGCCACGGTGTCCGCGCTGCTCGCCGAACTGGCGAGCCACAACGTCGGCGCCCTGGTGGTGTCCGCGGACGGCGCCACGGTGGCCGGCATCGTCTCCGAGCGCGATGTGGTGCGCCGCCTGCACGAACAGGGCACCTCGGTGCTCGACGGGCCGGTCTCGGCGATCATGACGAGCGACGTCACCACGTGCCGCGGCACGGACCCCGTCGAGGACCTCATGCGGCTGATGACCGAGCACCGCATCCGCCACCTGCCGGTGCTCGGCGACGACGGCACCCTGGTCGGCGTGATCAGCATCGGCGACGTGGTGAAGACCCGGATGAGCGAGCTGGAGCACGAGCGCACCAACCTGATCGACTACATCGCCGGCTGAAACGGCGTCACGGGCCGGGCGTGTCGCCGCGCCCGGCCGCTCGGCGGACGAGCGGCAGCCAGGTCGCGATGTCGGCGGCGCGGGTGCCGGACGCCGACACCCGGCCGGCGGCGGTCGCGTCCGCCCAGGTCTCCCGGCCGGTGACCAGCAGCAGCCAGGTGCGGGGGTCGGTCTGGACGACGTTCGGCGGCGTGCCCCGGGTGTGCCGCGGGCCGGCCACGCACTGCACGACACCGAACGGCGGCACCCGGACCTCGACGCTGCCACCCGGCGCGGCGGC
>DASWTI010000348.1:0-3309 GCA_036402215.1 Pseudonocardiaceae bacterium | reverse complement strand
GGGCCAGCGCGCGGGCGTTGGCGAACGCCGCGGCGATCGTCGGGTGCAGCGCCGCGTCGGTGCCGCCGCACACCACCACGTCGGCCAGGCCGTCGCGGATCAGCCGCAGCGCCTCGGCCACGGACTGCGCACCGGCCGAGCAGGCCGTGGCGATGCACGAGCTGTAGCCGCGGATGCCGTACTTGATGGCGATCCGCGCGGCCGCCATGTTGGCCAGCATCCCGGGCAGCAGGTACGGGCTGACCGCCGGCCGGCCGCGCTCACGCCGCTGCGCCGCGTAGGACTCGTAGGTCTCCAGCCCGGCGCCCCCGGTGGACATCACCACGGCGACGCGCGCCGGGTCGACGTCGCGGCCGACCTCGACCCGGGCGTCGGCCATGGCGTCGTCCGCGGCGGCCATGCCGAGCAGGACGAAGCGGTCCACGGCGCGCGCCTCGGTGGCCGGCAGCACCTCGCGCGGGTCGACGTCGGGCGCGATGCCCGCGGTGTCCAGC
The DNA here is from genome assembly GCA_036402215.1 of Pseudonocardiaceae bacterium. GTDB lineage: Bacteria > Actinomycetota > Actinomycetes > Mycobacteriales > Pseudonocardiaceae > DASXTS01. Next base: position 2,815 of record DASWTI010000348.1, on the reverse strand, counting down.
AGCCCGGCCACCGGGTGACCCTCCGGCGGGGTGCGCAGGCCGGAGCGGCCGGTGCACAGGGCGTCGAACACCTCGCCGGGCTTGCGTCCGACCGGGGTGATCAGCCCGATGCCGGTGACGGTGGCGGCCGGTCGCCCGCTCACGACGCGCCCTGGGCCTGCAGGTAGCGCTCGCGGAGCTGGAACTTGCGCACCTTGCCGGTGGGGCCGAGCGGGATGTGCTCGTCGTCCACCACGACGACGCGGCGCACGGTCGCCGCGACGTGCGGCTCCAGCGCGGCGGTGACCCGCTCGGTGCGGTCCAGGTCCGGGTCGGCGGTCGCGTCGAGCTGCAGCAGCACGTCGGTGCGCACCCGGCCGTCCTCGGTGACCGCGACCACCGTGCAGTCCGCGACGTCCGGGCAGGCGGCCAGGATGCGCTCCTCGGACATCGCGGTGTAGAGCCGCTGCCCGCCGCCCAGCTCGACGGAGTCCACCAGCCGGTCGACGTGGTAGAAGTAGCCCTCGGCGTCGCGGTACATGAGGTCGCCGGTGAGGAAGTAGCCGCGGACCCGGGTGCGCCAGGTGGTCACCGAGTCGTTCCAGTAGCCCGGCGAGAGCGTCGGCGACTTCGTGCCCAGCTCCCCCACCTCGCCGTGCGGCAGCTCGTTGCCGTCGGGGTCGAGGATCACCGGCTCGACGAACGTGTGCGCCTTGCCGACGCAGCGGCCGTAGCGGGCGGTGTCCGGGGTGTGCGTGATGTGGAAGTGCGAGTGGCCCATCTCGCTGGACCCCAGGCCGTCGATGAACATCGAGCCCGGCACCCTGGCGCGGCCCTCGCGGGTGGACACCGTGCGGTGGCCGTGCGAGATGAGCCGCCGGATGTGCGCCTCGTGCGCGCAGTCGCCGGTGTTCCACCAGAGCGCCACCGAGTCCAGGTCGCGCCGGGTGAGGTCGGCCTTCGCCAGGTCCGACCAGGTGGCGGCGAAGCCGAGCACGCCGGACGGCCGCCAGGACTCGATGGTGTCGAGCACCGCGGGCCCGGTCTGCTCGGAGAGCGCGAGCAGCTGGCTGCCGCTGGAGAGCGCCAGGTTGACCGCGATGAGGGTGGCGGCGTGCGGCGCGGGCAGCGCGCTCAGGATGCGCTCGATGCCCTGCGCCTTCGGCATCCGCAGCCGGTGCCGGATCGCCGCGTACAGGCTGGAGTGCGAGTGCAGCACGGCCTTCGGCACGCCGGTGGTGCCGGAGGAGTGGGTGATCGCCACCGGGTCGTCCTGGTGGTGCCGGTACGGCGGCGGCGCGGCGGCCGGGTCACCGTCGCCCAGCTCGCCGGTGCGGGCCAGCAGCGGCGCGCCCAGGTCCAGCCCGGTGAGCTGCGCGGTGCGCCCGGCGTCGGCCAGCACGGCGACCGGGCGCAGCCGGCCGATGTAGAGCGCGGTGATCTCCGGCGAGAGCCGGGCGTTGATCAGCGCGGGGATGGCGCCGAGCCGGGCCAGCGCCAGAAAGGTGAGCACCACGTCGGCGGCGCTCGTCGCGGTGACCGCCACCGGGTCGCGGCGGCCGATGCCGAGGGCGTGCAGCCGCGCCGCCCGGGCCCGCACCCGCTCGTCGAGCCGGCGCACGGTGAGCGGCTGCCAGGCGGGCAGGCCGTCGACCTCGGTGTCGAAGGTGAGCGACGGGTCGTCCAGGCCCTCGCCCATCGCCACCAGCGTGGTGAGCACGTTGCCCGCCCCGAGGTCGCTGTCGGCGCCCAGCTTCGCGCGCAGGCTCGTCACGGTCCACTTCCCTTCCCTTGCGGCACAACGGGTGCGGCCGGTCCGACGAGCACGGCCACGGCGTGGTCCGTGGCGCCGTCGCCGGCCGCCAGGTCGGCCGCGATCACCAGTACCTCGGCGGCGTCGCCGTCCTCGACGAGCAGCGCGGCGACCGACAGCCCGTCGTCCAGCGCGTCGCCGGTGGGCGCCGTGCACACCACCGGTCCGGCCAGCCCCCAGCGCGCGGCGACGTACCCGAGCACCGCGTTCGGGTTGGACTGGAAGAACAGCAGCGGCGGCACCCGGCTCCCGGTGCGCACCGCCTCGGCCACCGTCCTGGCGGTCGTCACGTCGCCGCGCACGCTGGCCAGCACGATGCCGGTGCGCGCGCCCCGGGCCGGGTCGGCCGGCGGCTCGCCGTACACCGGCCGCAGGCAACGCTCGGCCACCTCGGCGACCAGCGGGTTGAACGCCGACACGACGAAGCCCGCGATCTGCGGCAGCTCGTCGGCCGGGCGGTCCGGCCACTCGGCGCGGGCCAGCACCGCCGGCGGCCCGTCCGGCGCGGGAGGGCACGTGGCGCCGGGGAGCCCGGGGAGCCCGGGGAGCAGCGCCGCGCTCACGCCGCGCCCACCAGGAGCGCGGTGTTGGCGCCGCCGAAGGCCGCGTTGAGGCTCAGCGCGTACCGGGGCGTCACCGGCCGCGGCCCGTCGAGCACCAGGTCCAGCCGGCAACGCTCGTCGGCCCCGGTCCAGCCGGCGTTCACCGGCAGCCACCCGGCGCGCAGCGCGAGCACGGTGACCACCAGCTCCAGCAGCCCGGAGGCTTCCAGCGCGTGCCCGTGCACGGACTTGGTCGAGCTGACCGGCACCCGCTCGGCGTCCGGCCCGAACAGCCGGTGCAGCGCCGCGGCCTCGGCGGTGTCGCTGAACGGCGTACCGGTGCCGTTGGCGTTGACGTAGCCCACCTCGGCCGGCGTCACGCCGGCGCGGCGCAGCGCGGACTCCGCGGCCCTGGCCAGGCCGGCGCCGTCCGGGCGCGGCTGGCACACGTGGTGCGCGTCCCCGGCCCGGCCCCAGCCGG
>DASWTI010000347.1:0-1892 GCA_036402215.1 Pseudonocardiaceae bacterium | reverse complement strand
CCCGGGCCGGGGTGAGCGCCGCGGCGGTGGCGGCGTCCAGCGGGGCCGTGACCTGCACCAGCGCCCACACCTCGCCGGCGTCCGCCGCGGGCAGGGTGGCCCGCGCCCGCGCCAGGTAGGCGGGCACCGGCTCCCCCGGTTCCGGGCCGAGCCGCTGCACCTCGGCGGGCGGCGAGGACGGTGGCGACGACCGGCCGGCGACGTACGCGGTGAGGCCCGTGACCAGCAGCAGCGCCGCCAGTACGGCGAGCCGCCACCGCCGGCTCACTCGGCCCGCAGCAGCTCGAGCGCGTGCGCCAGGTCGGCCGGGTACTCGCTGCTGAACTCCACCCAGCGGCCGTCGCCGGGGTGCGCGAAGCCCAGCGTGCGGGCGTGCAACCACTGCCGGGTGAGCCCGAGGCGCTGCGCCAGCACCGGGTCGCCGCCGTAGGTGAGATCGCCGCAGCACGGGTGCCGCAGCGCCGAGAAGTGCACCCGGATCTGGTGCGTGCGCCCGGTCTCCAGCCGCACGTCGAGCAGCGAGGCCGCGCGGAACGCCTCCAGCGTCTCGTAGTGCGTCACCGACGGCTTGCCGCCGGCCACCACGGCGAACCGGTAGTCGTGGCGGGGGTGCCGGTCGATGGGCGCGTCGATGGTTCCGCGCGTCGGGTCCGGGTGGCCCTGCACGAGCGCGTGGTAGCCCTTGGTGACCTCGCGGTCCTTGAAGGCGTGCTTGAGCGCGGAGTAGGCGTGCTCGGACTTGGCCACCACCATGGCCCCGGTGGTGCCGACGTCGAGGCGGTGCACCACGCCCTGCCGCTCGGCGGCGCCGGAGGTGGCGACCCGCACGCCCATGGCGGCGAGCCCGCCGATCACCGTGGGCCCGGTCCAGCCGGGGCTGGGGTGCGCGGCCACACCGACCGGCTTGTCCACCACGACGATGTCGTCGTCCTCGTGCAGCCGCACCAGGCCGTCGACCGGCGTGACGTCGAGCTCCGGCACGGCGCGGTGCGCGGGGGCCGGCAGCGACACCTCCAGCCAGGCGCCGGCCACCAGGCGGTCGGACTTGCCGGCGGCGTGACCGTCGAGCAGCACGTCGCCCGCCTCGGCCAGGCCGGCCACCACGGTGCGGGACAGGCCGAGGAGCTTGGCGAGCCCGGCGTCGACCCGCATGCCGTCCAGGCCGTCCGGCACCGGCAGGGTGCGCAGCTCGCTCATGCCGTCGTGGCGTCGCCGGCGCGGCGACGGTCGCTCGTGCGGGTGCCGTCGTAGTCGCGGCCCAGCAGCGCCAGCAGCACGATGAGCGCGCCGCCCACGGACAGGCCGGAGTCGGCCAGGTTGAAGATCGGGAAGTACGCGCCGTTGGGCCCGAACACCGACAGGAAGTCCACCACGTGGCCGCGCATCGGGCCGGGCGCGCGGAACAGCCGGTCGCACAGGTTGCCCGCGGCGCCGCCGAGCACCATGCCGAGGCCGACGGCCCAGCCGGCGGAACGCAGCCGCGGCGCCAGCCGGATGATCGCCACCACGACGACCATGGCCACCAGGGTGAACACCCAGGTGAAGCCGGTGGCCATGGAGAACGCCGCGCCCGGGTTGCGGTGCAGGTCGAGGTACAGCGCGCCGCCGAGCAGCCGCGCGGGGGGCTCACCCTGCAACGCGGCGACGGCCACCGCCTTCGTCACCTGGTCGGCGAGCAGCACGAACGCGGCGGCCAGCGCCAGCAGCCCCACCCGGCGTGGTCGTCGCTCGGGGGCAGGGGCGGCACCGGTCTCCTCGGAGGTCACCGGTCCATTGTGGCCGACGGGGTTTCCGCGGCGTGCGGCGCGGCGGTGCTCGGCGCCGCGGACCAGGGCGGCGGGGCGGTGGGCCACACGGGCAGCGGCGGCGGACGGCGGCGGACGGCAGCGGCG
>DASWTI010000346.1:0-29601 GCA_036402215.1 Pseudonocardiaceae bacterium | reverse complement strand
GGCACGCCGCTGGTGGCCGCGTACGTGGCGCTGGAGCGCGGCCGGGTGCTCCGCTCGTCCGGGCGGGCCGAGGCCGCCGGGCCACTGTTCCGGGCCGCGCTGGACATCGCGCTCGGCGCCGGGCACGAGCACCTGGCGGCGGACGCCGCGCACATGCTCGCGATCATCGGGGACGCCGCGGAGCAGGAACGCTGGGCCCGGCGGGCGCTGGAGATCGCCGGGGCGTCGGCGGACCCGCGGGCCCGGCGCTGGGTGGGGCCGGTGTGCAACAACCTGGGCTGGACGCTGCACGAGCAGGGCCGCCACGAGGAGGCGCTGGACCTGTGGGAGCGGGCGCTCGCGGCGTACATCGAGCGTGGTGACCCGGAGGCCGTCCGGATCGCCCGCTGGACGGTCGCGCGCGGGCTGCGCGAGCTCGGCCGCGTCCAGGAGGCGCTGGCCATCCAGGAGGAGCTGGCCACCGGACCGCCGGACCCCTACGTGGACGAGGAGCTGGCGCTGCTGCGCGGCCAGGGCACGACGCCGGGCACCGCGGAGCCGTAGCCGGCCGATCGCTACGGGGCGATCGACAGGAAGCGCACCGCGGCGTCGACGGCGGGGGTGGAGCTGTTGCCGTCGACGACGAGGACGGCGAACGCCAGGTCGCCGCGGTAGCCGACGAACCAGCCGTGGGAGCGGGAGCCGTCGCCGTACTGGGCGGTGCCGGTCTTGCCCGCCACCTCGCCGGGCAGCGGGGCCAGGGCGCGCGCCGTCCCGGCCGTCACCACCTCGCGCATCATGGGCCGCAGGGCGTCCAGCACGGGTTGCGGCACGGGTGAGGGCGTGACGTCGGCCGTGGTGGGGGTGCCGCGCAGCAGCACCGGCGGGCGGACCGCGCCGCCGGCCACGGTGGCCGCCATGACGGCGAGCCCGAACGGGCTGGCCACCACGGTGCCCTGGCCGAACCCGGCCTCGGCGCGGGCGACCACGGAGTCGCCGGGCGGGGCCGAGCCGGTGACGGTGGTGGCGCCGGCCATCACGAAGTCGACGCCGAGTCCGAGCTGACGTGCCGCGTCGGTGAGCGCGGCCGGCGGCAGATCCGCCGCGAGCCGGGCGAACGTGGTGTTGCAGGAGCGGGCGAACGCGGTGTGCAGTTCCACCGTGCCGAGGTCGAAGCGGTCGGAGTTCGGGACGGACCGCCCGTCAATCACCGTGGTTCCCGGGCACGGCACCGGGGTCGCCGCGGTGACCACGCCGGCCTGCAGCGCCGCCGAGGCGGTGGCGATCTTGAAGGTCGAGCCCGGCGGGTAGCGGCCGGTGAGCGCGAGCAGGCCGGCGGCGTCGGCCGCGGCGTTCTGCGCGACGGCGAGCACCTCGCCGGTGGACGGCTGGAGCGCGACGATCATCGCCTGCTGCGGCAGCGCGTCGACGGCGATCTCCGCGGCCGACTGGGTGAGCCGGGAGAGCGTGGTGGTCACCGTGGTGCCGGGCGCCGGTGGCACGTCGTGCAGCGTGTCCACCACGGCGCCCGCGGAGTCGAGGGTCACCACCTGCCAGCCGGCCGTGCCGGTGATGGTGGGCTCGGCGGCCTCGCGGATCTGCGGCAGCAGCGTCTTGGCGAACTCCCGGTCCGGCGGCAGCACCCGGGTCTGCGCGCTGAACCGCACGCCCGGCAGCTCGTAGATCAGGTCCTTGATCTCCAGGTAGTCGGCCTCACGCAGCACCGCCACCGTGTACGCGTTGCCGGGCTGCGCCGCCGTGGCCCCGTCGATGACGGACTGCTGGGTGATGGCCGCGTCGAACCGGGCGAGCGGCCCGGCCAGGCCGGCGGCCACCGCGCCCAGCTCGCCACCCTGCTCGGCGGTCTGCTCCTTGTAGAGCAGCACGGCGACGACCTTCTGCGGGCTGAGCAGCGGCTCGCCGTCGCGGTCGGTCACCGGCGCCGGCTCGGTGGGCTGCTCGCGCACCTCGATGGTCTGCTGCGCGGAGAGCTTCGGGTGCAGCACCGCGGGCGACCAGCGCACCGACCACGGCCGGTCCGGGTCGTCGGTGCGGCGCAGGTCGAACGTCGCCGGGAAGGTCCAGTCGCGGCCCTCGCCGAGCGTCCAGGTGGCGGTGTAGCTCGCCGAGGCGGTGTCGCCGCCGGAGTCGCGCACCTGGTCGAGCTCGGCCTTCACCGCGCTGGGCTCCAGGACCGCACGCACCGAGTCGATCAGCGCGGTGGCGTCGTCGGGGTGATCGGTGAGCCGCGCCGCGCCGGCCGCGTCACCCCCGGCCAGGGCCGTGAGGAAGGCGCGCGCCGTGTCCTCGGGCTTCGGCTCACCCGCGAACCACCCGCACCCGGCAGCCGGCAGCACCGCCGCCAGGACCAGCACCGTCCCCCACGCCCGCCCGAACCGCACGGACGCCACCCTAGCCAGCGCTCAGAACAGCACCGTGGCGTAGGTCCCGACCTGCGTGAAGCCGACCTGCCGGTACGCCGCCCTGGCGGCCAGGTTGTAGGAGTTCACGTACAGGCTGGCGATCCGGCCGAGCCCGGTGACCAGGCGCTCCACCACGGCGGCGGTGCCGGCGGTGCCGAGGCCGTGGCCGCGGTGGTCCGGGTGCACCCAGACGCCCTGGAGCTGGCCGACCCGCGAGGACATGGCGCCGATCTCCGCCTTGAACACCACGCGGCCGTCCTCGAAGCGGGCGAACGCACGGCCGGCGGCGATCAGCTCGGACACCCGCGCCCGGTATCCGGCGCCGCCGTCGCCGAGGGTGGGATCGATGCCGACCTCCTCGGTGAACATGGCGATCGCGGCCGGCAGGTACCGGTCGATCTCGTCGGGGCGCACGGCGCGCACCTCGGGGTCGGGACGCACCACGGGTGGCCCGGCCATCGCGAGCAACGGCTGCTCGCCGCGCACCTCACGCGACGGCCCCCAGGTCGGCGCCAGCTCGTCCCAGAGCGGCAGCACGGACGCGGCGGGCCCCACCAGCGAGGAGCACGCGCGGCCGCGCCGCAGCGCCCGGTCGGCGAACGCCCGCACCGCGGAGCGGTCCCCGCGCAGCGGGACGAGGTTCGCCCCGGAGAAGCACAGCCCGTCCAGCCGGCTACCGAAGCCCCACAGCTCGCCGCCCAGCCGCCACGGGTCGGTGCCCGCGGTCTCGACCCGGGCGGCGATCATGCAGGAGGCGACCGGGTCGGCGTCCAGCGCCGCTCGGACCCAGTGGCCGTCACGGTTGTCCAGCAGGCGCGCACCCGCCAGCTTCAACACACCTACAGCGTGCCAGATACGGGCCGCCATGCCACATGACGCTTTGGTGACGGTGGGTACGTCCTGGTGCGCGGCTCGATCAGCCGAGGGTGACCGGCCGGGATCAGCCCACGGTGACCGTCGGGCCGGTCGCCTCGGCGTCCTCGGCCCCGGGCATCGACTCGGCGAGGCGCAGCGCCTCCTCGATCAGGGTCTCCACGATCAGGTGCTCGGGCACGGTCTTGATGACCTCGCCCTTGACGAAGATCTGGCCCTTGCCGTTGCCGGAGGCGACGCCCAGGTCGGCCTCGCGGGCCTCGCCGGGGCCGTTGACCACGCAGCCCATGACGGCCACCCGCAGCGGCACCTCCATGCCCTCCAGCCCGGCGGTGACCTGGTCGGCGAGCGTGTAGACGTCCACCTGGGCGCGGCCGCACGAGGGGCAGGACACGATCTCCAGCTTGCGCGGCCGCAGGTTGAGCGACTGCAGGATCTGGGTGCCGACCTTCACCTCCTCCACCGGCGGCGCGGACAGCGAGACGCGGATGGTGTCGCCGATGCCCTGGCGCAGCAGCGCGCCGAACGCCACGGCGGACTTGATGGTGCCCTGGAACGCCGGCCCGGCCTCGGTGACGCCGAGGTGCAGCGGGTAGTCGCAGGCCTCGGCGAGCAGCTCGTACGCGCGCACCATGACCACCGGGTCGTTGTGCTTGACCGAGATCTTCACGTCGTGGAAGTCGTGCTCGGCGAACAGCGAGGCCTCCCAGAGCGCCGACTCGACGAGCGCCTCCGGGGTGGCCTTGCCGTACTTGGCGAGCAGCCGCGGGTCCAGCGAGCCGGCGTTGACGCCGATCCGGATGGGCGTGCCGCGGTCCTTGGCGGCGCGCGCGATCTCGCCCACCTTGTCGTCGAACTTCTTGATGTTGCCCGGGTTCACCCGCACGGCCGCGCAGCCGGCGTCGATCGCGGCGAACACGTACTTGGGCTGGAAGTGGATGTCGGCGATCACCGGGATCTGCGACTTGGTGGCGATCGCGGCGAGCGCCTCGGCGTCGTCCTGCGACGGGCAGGCGACCCGCACGATGTCGCAGCCGGCCGCGGTGAGCTCGGCGATCTGCTGCAGCGTCGCGTTGACGTCGGCGGTCACGGTCGTGGTCATGGACTGCACGGACACCGGGTGGTCGCTGCCGACCCCGACGCGGCCCACCTGGAGCTGGCGGGTGACGCGCCGGGGCGCGAGCACCGGTGCCGGCGCGGAGGGCATGCCGAGAGCTACGGACACTGCGGTTCAACTCCTACTGGCGTGCTACTGGATGCGGATCGGGTTCACGATGTCCGCGGTGATGGTCAGCAGCATGATGCCGCCGCCGATGAGCACCGCGACGTAGGTGAGCGGGAGGAGCTTGGTGTAGTCGACCGGGCCGCCCGGGGCGAGGCCGCGCAGCCGCCGCACCCAGTCGCGCACCTTCTCGTACAGGTTGACGGCGATGTGCCCGCCGTCCAGGGGCAGCAGCGGCAGCAGGTTGAACACGCCGACGAAGAAGTTCACCGCCGCCAGCATGAACAGGAACAGCTCCCACAGCCCGCGCTCGGCAGCGTCGCCGCCGATGATGGAGGCGCCGACGACGCTGATCGGCCGCTCCGGGTCGTCCTCGCCGCCGATGGCGCGTACCACGGCGGGCACCTTCTCCGGGAAGCGCTTGAGGCCCTCCCAGGTGGCGGCGAACATGGTGCCGGTGAAGTCGAAGGTGTGCGGCACCGCGGCCAGCACGCCGTACTCCAGGTTCGGCCCGACGCCCTGGCCCATGCCGACCACGCCGGCCGGCTCCAGGGTGGCGTCCTCGCCGGGCTCGGCGCCGACCGGCAGCCGCTGCACGGTCTGCACGTCGACCGTGACGGTGCGCCGCTCCCCCGCGCGCTCGACGACGAACTCGGTGGGGCCATCGGCGCCGCGGATCGCGGTGAGCACCTGGTCCCAGTTCTCGGTGGTCGTCCCGCCGACGGACAGGATGACGTCACCGGTGTTCAGCCCGGCGACCTTGGCCGGCGCCTCGGGGGCGCCGCTGGGGCAGGCCTCGATCTGGCCGGTCGTGGGGTTCTGGTCGGACACGCAGTCGGCGATGGCGCCGACGGCGGGGCGCGCGTCCGGCAGGCCGGTCGAGACGGCCATGACGTAGACGACCAGGATGCCGACCAGGAAGTGCGTCACGGACCCGGCGCCGAGCACGATGACCCGCTGCCAGACCGGCTTGCGGTAGAAGGCGCGCGGCTTCTCGTCCTCGGAGACCTCGTCGAGCGCGGTCATGCCGGCGATGTCGCAGAAGCCGCCCAGCGGGATGGCCTTGAGGCCGTACTCGGTCTCGCCCTTGCGGAACGACCAGATGCGGGGGCCGAAGCCGATGAAGTAGCGGCGGGCCTTCATCCCGAAGGCCTTGGCGGTGAGCAGGTGCCCGAACTCGTGCAGCGCGATCGAGATGGTGATGCCGAGGGCGAACAGCAGCACCCCGAGGATGAACGTCACGTCGAGCCCTTTCCTGCCTTGCTCGTCGCGCGGGCCAGCTCCCTCGCCCGCGCCCTGGCCCACCGTTCGGCGTCCAGCACGTCGTCAACGGTAGCGGGCTCGGCGCGGTACCCGTCCGCCTCGCCGAGCACGTCCGCCACCCGGTCCACGATGTCGAGGAAGCCGATGCGCCCGTCGACGAACGCGCCGACGGCCTCCTCGTTCGCCGCGTTGTAGACGGCCGGCAGGCAGCCACCCGCCGAGCCGGCCGCCCTGGCCAGTTCCACCGACGGGAACGCGGCGCCGTCCAGCGGCTCGAACGTCCAGGCCGCCGGCGAGCCGAAGTCGCAGCGCGCGGCCGCCTCCGGCACCCGGTCCGGCCAGCCCAGCGCGAGCGCGATCGGCAGCCGCATGTCCGGCGGGCTGGCCTGGGCGATGGTCGAGCCGTCGGTGAAGGTGACCATGGAGTGCACGATCGACTGCGGGTGGACGACCACGTCGATCGCGTCGTACGGCACGCCGAACAGCAGGTGCGCCTCGATGAGCTCCAGGCCCTTGTTCACCAGGGTGGCGGAGTTGATGGTCACCATCGGCCCCATCGACCAGGTGGGGTGCGCGAGCGCCTGCTCGACCGTCACCTCGCCCAGCTCGTCGCGGGAGCGCCCGCGGAACGGGCCGCCGGAGGCGGTGAGCACCAGCCGGGCCACCTCGCCGGCCGTCCCGGAGCGCAGGCACTGGGCGAGCGCCGAGTGCTCCGAGTCCACGGCGACGATCTGGCCGGGGCGGGCCGCGCGGGTGACCAGCGGGCCGCCGGCGACCAGGGACTCCTTGTTGGCCAGCGCCAGGGTGCTGCCGGTGGCCAGCGCGGCGAGCGTGGCGGGCAGGCCGAGCGAGCCGGTGACGCCGTTGAGGATGACGTCGGCCGGGGTGGTGGCGATGAGCTCCACGACGGCGTCCGGCCCGGTGAGCGCCCGGGTGCCGGACGGCAGCCGCGCGGCGCCGCCCGGGTCGGCCACCGCCACCACGGGCACCGCGAACTCGGCGGCCTGGTCGGCGATGCGCACCGGGTCGGCGCCGCCCGCGGCGAGCCCGGCGACCCGGAAGCGCCGCGGGTTGCGGCGGATGACGTCCAGCGCCTGGGTGCCGATCGATCCCGTGCTGCCCAGCACGAGCACCGAGCGTGGAGCGGAGGGTTCCATGACCGCCCATTCTCCCTGACGCGCGTGTGGCCCCCATGAACACCCGGTGACCGTGGGTGGCCGGGGGTACCGGGCACGCCGGGGTGTGCCACGATGTGTGTGATCACGCAGGTGTCACCAGGGAGGACGGTCGTGGCCGACTCGCAGCTCGAGGTCCGTGACGAGCACGCCGGCGAGCACGCCGTGGCGCACCACCACCGCGACCCGATGGCCGAGCCCTCGGTCGAGTGGGGCTGGCACGGCACCTTCCCGCGGGCCGCGCGGATCGGCGGCTGGTCGTTCGTGGCGATCTTCCTGCTGATGCTCATCGGCAACCACGAGGGCCGTGTCGAGGACCTCTGGCTGATCGGACTGGCGCTGCTGACCGCCGGGGTGATGGTGGCCGACCAGGTGAAGCGCCGCACGTCCTGGCGCCGGTAGGCACGGCCGGGGCGCCGTGGCGGCGAAGGGCACGCCGGCCGTCGAGATCGAGGTCGGCGACCGCACGGTCCGGGTGACGAACCCGGACCGCGTCTACTTCCCCGGCTCCGGGCGCACCAAGCTGGACCTGGTCAACTACTACCTGGCCGTCGGTGACGGCGTGGTCCGCGCGCTGCGCGAACGCCCGTGCATGCTGCACCGGTTCCCCACCGGCGTCACCGGCGAGAAGGTGCACCAGAAGCGGCTGCCGGCCGGGGCGCCGCCGTGGATCGAGACGGTGCGCATCGGCTTCCCGCGGTTCGGCCGGCACGCCGACGAGCTGTGCGTGACGGAGCTGGCGAGCGTCATCTGGGCGGTGCAGATGTCGACCGTGGAGTTCCACCCGTGGAACTCGCGGCGCGGCGCGGTGGAGAACCCGGACGAGTGGCGCATCGACCTGGACCCGATGCCCGGCGTGGGCTTCGACGAGGCCCGCGCCGTGGCCCACGTGGCGCACGAGGTGCTGGCCGAGCTGGGCGCGGTGGGCTGGCCGAAGACCTCGGGCAACCGCGGGCTGCACATCTACGTGCGGATCGAGCCGCGCTGGGGGCACAAGGACGTCCGGCGCGCGGCGCTGGCGTTCGCGCGTGAGGTGGAGCGGCGGGCGCCGGACCTGGTGACCACGGCGTACTGGCGCCACGAGCGGCCGACCGCGGTGTTCGTGGACTTCAACCAGAACGCGCGGGACCGCACGATCCGCTGCGCCTACTCGGTGCGTGGCGTGCCGTCGGCGCCGGTGTCCGCGCCGATCACCTGGGACGAGCTGCCGGACGTCGACCCCGCGGACTTCACCATCGACACCATGCCGGCCCGGTTCGCCGAGCTGGGCGACCTGCACGCCGGCATCGACGACGCCGTGTACTCGCTGGACACGCTGCTGGAGTGGGCCGAGCGCGACGAGCACGATCACGGGCTGGATGACCCGGGCGAGGGTCCGCCGTCCGCGTAGTCATCGCTGCGGTGCGCCGGGAATCCGTCACGATCCGCCGACGTTGAACCGGTCAGGAACGACCGGAGGTGCGTTGTGCTGGACCCACGTGAGCTGTACGAGCTGGACGAGACCGTGCTGGACTCCTGGCCGGCCGGTGAGGCGCCGGTGCTCGTGGTGAGCCTGGACGGGTTCGTCGACGCCGGGAACGCCGGGCGGCTCGCCGTCATGCACCTGTTCGCCGAGTTCGACGCCCGTCCGGTGGCCACGTTCGACGTCGACCAGCTGGTGGACTACCGCGGGCGGCGGCCGACCATGGTGTTCGACACCGACCGCTGGGTGTCCTACGCCGAGCCCGCGCTCGCCGTGTACGAGCTGCGCGACAGCGAGGGCACGCGGTTCCTGGTGCTCACCGGCAAGGAGCCGGACCTGCAGTGGGAGCGTTTCGCCGCGGCCGTGACCGACCTGACGCAGCGCCTGGGCGTGCGGCTCACGGTGGGCCTCAACGCCATCCCGATGCCGGTGCCGCACACCCGTCCGACGACCGTGACCACGCACGGCACGCGCCCCGAGCTGGTGCGCGACGACGAGCGCTGGTTCCGCGGCGCGGAGGTGCCGGCCAGCGCGGCGGCGCTGCTGGAGTTCCGCCTGGGGCAGGCCGGGTACGACGCCATGGGGATCGCCGCGCACGTGCCGCACTACCTGGCGGCCGGCGAGTACCCGTCGGCCTCGACCGCGCTGCTGCGGCGGCTGGCCCGGGCCACCGGGCTGTCCCTGCCGGTGGCGGCGCTGGAGGAGGCCGCCGAGCGCGGCCGGGCCGAGATCGACCAGCAGGTCGCCGCGTCCGAGCAGGCCACCGGCGTGGTGCGTGCTCTGGAGCGCCAGTACGACGCCGTGGTCGACGGCCGTCAGCAGGCCGCCCTGCTCGCCCCCGACGAGGAGCTCGACCCCGGCGAGTTCGTCGCCGAGGTCGAACGCTTCCTCGCCGAGCAGTCCCCCGGCGACGGCCCGGACCCGGCCTGACCGGACGGCTCGGCGACGGGCCTCGGTCCGGTCCGGTCGGGGCTTCGGTGAAGGGGCCGGACCGACTGATCAACCGCCCGGCGACAGGGCGGCCCGGCCTGACCGGGCCGCCCGGAGCCGCCGCAGGGTCAGTTCACCCGTGGCCGACAGCGGTGACATCACCCCGGCACCGCCGCCGTTCGCCTTGCCGTTCGCGTGAACGATTCCTCCCGCTCCCGGCTCACCGGCCGGAAGGTCGTTGGTGAACGACGTCGGCGCGCGGTCAGGCCGGCGGGCGGCCGAGGACGGCGGACAGGTCGTAGCTGACGGCCTCGTCGAGCTGGTCGTAGGTGCAGGAACGGGGGTCGCGGTCCGGGCGCCAGCGGACGAAGTGCGCGGTGTGCCGGAAGCGGCGGCCCTCCAGGTGCTCGTAGCGCACCTCGGCCACGCGCTCCGGGCGCAGCGGCTCCCAGACCAGGCTCTTGGTGGGCGCCCAGCGGCTCTGCGCGCCGGGCCGCCGCGCCCACTCGTGCTGGTTCTCGGCCCACTCCGCCCACGGGTGGCCGTCGAGCGCGCCCTCCCGCAGCGGCGCCAGCTCCTCGATCAGCTCGGCGCGCCGCGCCTTGGTGAACGAGGCGGCGACGCCGACGTGCTGCAGGTGCACGCCGTCCCAGAGGCCGAGCAGCATCGAGCCGAGGACGGGGCCCGACTTGTGCCAGCGGAAGCCCGCCACCACGCAGTCGGCGGTGCGCTCGTGCTTCACCTTGAGCATGAGCCGCTGGTCGGGCGCGTACGGCAGGTCCCGCGCCTTGGCCACCACGCCGTCCAGCCCGGCTCCCTCGAAGGTGTGGAACCAGTCAGTGGCGGTGGCCACGTCGCCGGTGATCGGGGTGAGGTGCACCGGCGGCGCGGCGCCGGCCAGCGCGCGCTCCAGGAGCTCACGGCGGCGGGCGAACGGCGTGTCCAGCAGCGCCTGGTCGCCGAGCGCCGGCAGGTCGAAGGCGACGAACGCCGCGGGCGTGCTCTCGGCGAGCATGCGGACCCGCGAGGCCGCCGGGTGCAGCCGCAGCTGCAGCGCGTCGAAGTCCAGGCGGTCGCCGGTGACGAGCACGATCTCGCCGTCCACCACGCAGCGCGGCGGCAGGTTGGCCCGCGCCGCCTCCACCACGTCGGGGAAGTAACGGGTGAGCGGCCGGTCGTTGCGGCTGGCCAGCTCGATCTCGTCGCCGTCGCGGAACACGACGCAGCGGAAGCCGTCCCACTTCGGCTCGTACAGGTAGTCGCCCTCCGGGACGGCGCGCACCGCCTTCGCCAGCATCGGCGGGAACGGCAGCGCCACCGGAAGGTCCACTACTCCCCCTCGGCGGCCAGTTGCCCGCAGGCGGCGGCGATCTCCCGCCCCCGGGTGTCGCGCACCGTGCAGCTCACCCCGGCCTCGCGGACCAGGCGGACGAACTCGCGCTCCACGGGCTTGGGGCTCGCGTCCCACTCGCTGCCCGGCGTGGGGTTCAGCGGGATGAGGTTGACGTGCGCGAGCGGGCCGAGCTCGCGGCGCAGCAGCTCGCCGAGCAGCCGGGCCCGGTGCGGGTGGTCGTTGACGTCGCGGATGAGCGCGTACTCGACGGACACCCGGCGGCCGGTGCGTTGCCCGTAGCGGCGGGCGGCGGCCAGCACCTCGGCGACCTTCCAGCGCGTGTTCACCGGGACCAGGGTGTCGCGCAGCTCGTCGTCCGGGGCGTGCAGCGAGACGGCGAGCGTGACCGAGAGTCCCTCCTCGGTGAGCTTGTCGATGGCCGGCACCAGGCCCACGGTGGACACGGTGACCGAGCGCTGCGAGAGGCCCAGGCCGTCCGGTGCCGGGTCGGTGATGCGGCGCACCGCGTCGATCACCCGCCGGTAGTTGGCCAGCGGCTCCCCCATGCCCATGAACACGATGTTGGACAGCCGGCCGTGGTGCTCGTCGCGCATGGTCGCGGCGGCGGCGCGCACCTGGTCCACGATCTCGGCGGTGGACAGGTTGCGGGTCAGGCCGCCCTGGCCGGTGGCGCAGAACGGGCAGGCCATGCCGCAGCCGGCCTGGCTGGACACGCACAGCGTGGCGCGGTCCGGGTAGCGCATGAGCACGCTCTCGATGAGCGTGCCGTCGTGGGCGCGCCAGAGCGTCTTGCGGGTGTCGCCGTCGTCGCAGGCCAGCGCGCGGACCTCGGTCAGCAGGGGCGGCAGCAGCGCGCCGCCGAGCTCCTCGCGGGCGCCTGCCGGCAGGTCGGTCATGGCGGCCGGGTCGGCGGACAGCCGGGCGTAGTAGTGCCGGGCGAGCTGGTCGGCGCGGAAGGCCGGGTGCCCCAGCTCGGCGACGGCGGCGCGGCGCCCCGCGGCGTCCAGGTCGGCGAGGTGGCGCGGCGGCATCCCGCGGCGGGGCGCGGTGAACACGAGTGGCAGAGCGGTCATGGTGACTCCAGTGTCGCACCCTGCCCGGACACCCCGGGCACGGCCGGTCCGCACGTCACCGGCCGGCACGACCCGGGTGAATGGACCATGTGCCCCGCCCGATGAGGGAAACGGTCCATTCGCCCGCTGAGGAGCCGGCTCGACGAGGCGGCGGAGGGCTCGGGGAATTCCCGGGCGGTGCGCGCCGGTGGTTGCGGACGCCGCCCGCGGTCAGCTCGTGGGGCCGGGGCGGTTGCAGTTGGGGGCGGAGCCGGCGGCGGCGTCCAGTTCGGCGGGCAGGTCGAGCAGCCCGATCGTGGTCACCACACGCTGCAACGGCACCATGCCCTTCGCCAGCTCCTCGTTGACGTCGGCCAGGACGGCCGCGGTGAGCTCCGGCGAGCCCTCGAGGTGCGCCGTGGCCACGTCGACGCGCGACTTCGCCTCCTCGACGTCGCCGTAGATGAGCTGGATGAGCACCTCACCGCCACCGGCCGGCTCGTCGCGCAGCCGGCGGAAGTCGATGAGCGCGGTGCCGAGCACCCCGGACAGCCGGTTCAGCTGGTCCAGGAACGTCTGCCGGACCTTCGCCGGGTCGTCCGGGATCGACGGTGGCGGCACCGACGCGGCGTCGATCAGGAAGTTCGCGGTGCCGCAGAAGTGGTCCATCCAGCGGACGGCGGCCGGGGCGGCGGGCGGCGCCTGGCCGGGGCCGGTCGTGGTGCCCGCGGCCGGGTCGTTCCCGGCCACGGCGCGTCCGCTCACCTCACCGCCGCACCCCGCCAGGGCCACCGCGGCCGCCACGAGGACCGCCGCCAGCACTGTCCGTCCCACCCGTGCCCCCTGCCGTCCGATCGAGCGACACGCTACTGGACGACCCCGTGCCACCTGCGGTTCCCCGCACGGCCGGTGGGGCAGCTCAGCGCAGCAGCAGGCCGGCGGGTCGGCGGCGGACGTGCAGGCGGTAGCGCACCGGGATGGTGAGCCCGGGCGTCGCCGCGATGGCCCGCGCGGCCACGGCGGCGCTGAACTCGATGCGCAGCACGGCCTCCAGCGTCGCCCGGTCCGGGAAGCGCCACAGCGTGTCCACCAGCCGGGTGACGAACCCCTGCCGTTCGAAGAACCGCCGGGCCGCGCGCGGGTCGTAGTGCGGGATGTCCGCGCACAGCCACGGCCCGTACGGCTCGGCGGTGCCGTCCAGGTCCACGATCGCCAGCGCGCCACCGGGACGCAGCACGCGCTCCGCCTCGGCGATGCCCGGCTCGCACCCCGGCCCGAAGAAGTACGCCGTCCGGGCGTGCACCAGGTCGGCGCTGCCACCGGGCAGGCCGGTGTCCTGCGCGTACCCCTGCCGGACGGTGATCCGCGGGTCGCCCGCGCAGCGCCCCGCCGCGCGCCGGACCAGCTCGGGTCGCGGCTCCACGCCACGCACGCCGGCCGCCTCGCGGGCGAAGATCGGCAGGTGGAACCCCGCGCCGCAGCCGACGTCCACCACGTCGCGGCCGTCCCACGGGCACAGCTCGCGCAGCGCCGCCCAGATCGCGCCGCCGGAGTCCTGCGCCTCGTTCTCCCGCTCGTACACGTCGGGCCAGTGCCAGACGTTGGGACTCGGAATCGCCCGCGGTCCGGGCTCGGCCGGTCGCGCGGTGCGTACCGCCGGCTCCGTCACACGAGAGCGGTCAGCAGGCACCACGTCACCAGCGCCGACGGCAGCAGCGAGTCGAGGCGGTCCATCAGGCCACCGTGCCCGGGCAACGTGGTCCCCATGTCCTTGATGCCGAGGTCGCGCTTCATGAGCGACTCGGCGAGGTCGCCGACGGTGGCGGTGAGCACCACGGCCCCGCCGAGCAGCAGGCCGATCCAGGCCGGGGCGTCCAGCCCGAGCACGACCACCGCGGTCGCGCCCGCGACGCCCAGCAGCACCGAGCCGCCGAAGCCCTCCCAGGACTTCTTGGGGCTGATGGTGGGCGCCATCGCGTGCCGGCCGAACAGCACCCCGGCCACGTACCCGCCGATGTCCGAGCACACCACCGTGACCATGAACGCCAGCACCCGGAACGCGCCGTCCTGCGGCAGCACCAGGGCGACCGCGAAGCAGGCCAGCAGCGGCAGGTAGCAGAGCACGAACAGCGCGGCCGTCACGTCGCGCACGTAACCGTTGGCGCCGCCGCGGAACCGCCACACCAGGCAGGCCAGGCCGGTGACGGCGAGCGCCACGAACGCGCCGTCGAGGCCGTACGGCCAGGACAGCCAGAGCATCGCCTGGCCGCCGGCGAGCAGCACCGGCACCGGCACGGTGATGCCGCCGCCGCGGCGCAGCGCCCCGGCGAACTCCCAGGTGCCCACGGCGAGCGCCGCCGCCACGATGCCCACGAAGACGTGCCGCGCCGTGAACAGGGCGAGCAGGATGCCGCCGCCCAGCGTCAGGCCGACGGCGACGGCCGCCGGCAGGTTGCGCCCGGCCCGCGACGTCCGCTCGGCCGCCGCGGCGGGCGCCCTGGATTCCACCGCTCCCACGTTCTTCCGGACGCCTCAGACCTCGAGGAGCTCGGACTCCTTGTGCTTCACCAGGTCGTCCACCTGATGGACGTACTTGGCGGTCAGGGACTCCAGCTCCTTCTCCGCGCGGCGCACGTCGTCCTCGCCGGAGTCGCCGTCCTTGATCATGCGCTCCAGCGTCTCCTTGCACTTGCGGCGCACGCCCCGGATCGACACCCGCGCCTCCTCGCCCTTGGAGTGCGCGAGCTTCACCAGCTCACGGCGCCGCTCCTCGGACAGCTGCGGCACGAGCACGCGGATGATCGTGCCGTCGTTGCTCGGGTTGACGCCGAGGTCGGAGCTGCGGATCGCCTTCTCCATGGCCTGGAGCTGGCTCATGTCGTACGGCTTGATCACCACCATGCGCGCCTCCGGCACGTTGATGCTGGCGATCTGGTTCAGCGGCGTCGGCGAGCCGTAGTAGTCGATGGTGATGTGGGAGAACATCGCGGGATTGGCGCGGCCGGTGCGCACCGTGGCCAGGTCGTCCTTGGCCACGGCGACCGCCTTCTCCATCTTCTCCTCGGCTTCGAAGAGGGTCTCGTCGATCACGGCTCTGCTCCTACCTCACGCTGCTCTGGGCACTGCTCTTGACCGGGGAACTGACCAGCGTCCCGATCCTCTCACCGCGCACGGCACGCGCGATGTTGCCCTCGGTCAGCAGGTTGAACACGATGATGGGCATATTGTTGTCCTTGCAGAGGCTGAACGCCGTGGAATCGGCGACCTGCAGGCCGCGTTCCAGCGCCTCCTGGTGCGTGATGTGGTCGTACATCGTGGCGGTGGGGTCCTTGCGCGGGTCCGCGGTGTAGACGCCGTCGACCGCCTTGCCCATGAGCACGACCTCGGCACCGATCTCCAGGGCTCGCTGCGCGGCCGTGGTGTCGGTGGAGAAGTACGGCATCCCGGCGCCCCCGCCGAAGATCACGACGCGCCCCTTGTCCAGGTGCCGCATGGCGCGGCGCGGGATGTACGGCTCGGCGACCTGGCCCATCGTGATCGCGGTCTGCACCCGGGTGTCGATGCCGTGCTGGCGCTCCAGGAAGTCCTGCAACGCCAGGCAGTTCATCACCGTGCCGAGCATGCCCATGTAGTCGGCGCGGGAACGGTCCATGCCACGGTGCTGCAGTTCCTCGCCGCGGAAGAAGTTGCCGCCGCCGATCACCACGGCCATCTGTACGCCGGTGGCGACCACGTCGGAGATCTGCCTGGCCACGGTCTGCACGACGTTCGGGTCGACCCCGACGGCACCACCACCGAACATCTCGCCGCCCAGTTTCAGCAGCACTCGCAGATATCCGGTACGGGTTCCGTTCTGGTCGCTCAAGCGTGCTCCTCGATGCGCGGGGGGCTGGATGCGGGGGTCGGCTGCCGCACCATAGCGAAGGGACCTCCCGGTCGCCGAACGCGCGCCCGGAAGGTCCCCTCGTCGATATGTGCTAACAGGCGGCGGCCCGGTCCCGGCCGGATCGGTCGCCGCCCGGGTCAGGACTGGCCGACCTCGAAGCGGGCGAACCGGGTCACGGTGACGCCGGCGCCCTCGAGCAGCGCCTTGACGGTCTTCTTGGAGTCCTGCACGGAGGACTGCTCCAGCAGCACGGTGTCCTTGAAGAAGCCGTTGAGGCGGCCCTCGACGATCTTCGGCAGCGCCTGCTCCGGCTTGCCCTCCTCGCGGGCGGTCTCCTCCGCGATGCGGCGCTCGTCGGCGACCAGGTCGGCCGGCACCTCGTCGCGGGTGACGTAGCGCGGGCGCATGGCCGCGACCTGCATGGCGGCGCCGCGGGCGGCCTCCGCGTCGTCGCCGGTGTACTCGACGAGCACACCCACGGCGGGCGGCAGGTCGGACGCGCGGCGGTGCAGGTAGGTGCTCACGGTGCCCTCGAACGCGACGACGCGGCGGAGCTGCAGCTTCTCGCCGATCTTGGCGGACAGCCGGGCGATGACCTCGGCCACCGTGGTGTCGTCCATCTCGGCGGCCAGCAGCGAGTCGACGTCGCCGGCCTTGGTGGTCCGCGCGACCGCGACGATGCTGGTGGCGAGCTGCTGGAACTCCTCGTTCTTGGCGACGAAGTCGGTCTCGCAGTTCAGCTCGACCATGACCCCGCCGTCGGCCGCGACCAGGCCGTTCGCCGTGGCCCGCTCGGCACGCTTGCCGACGTCCTTGGCGCCCTTGATGCGCAGCAGTTCGACGGCCTTGTCGAAGTCGCCCTCCGACTCCTCCAGGGCCTTCTTGCAGTCCATCATGCCGGCGCCGGTCAGGTCCCGGAGCCGCTTGACGTCGGCGGCGGTGACGTTCGCCATCGTGTACTCGTCCTCACTCGGTCAGATGATGTCGGGCGCACCCGTCTGGTACGGGCCGGTGGCCCGCCGCGCACGTCGCCGGTGACGTCGTGGCGGTGGAGCCTCCGCGGGTGGATCAGGTCTCGATGCCGACGTTCACCGTCGACCTCGCTGTGGCTGTTGTGGGCCGTTGTGGCGCTTGCGGGCCGGGCGGGCCAGCGGTCATGGGCCGGTGCACGGTGGTCCGGTGGGGCTCCCGGCCCGGACTCGCCGTGCTCGGTGGCCCCGCCGGCTCGTGGCCATCCCTTGCGCCCTGGCCGCCGTTGCTGCCTGGCCGCCGTTGCTCCGGCCGCTTGCTGCTCCGCCGTCCCGGTGCCCCGGCCTGCCGTGGCCCGGGGCCGCTCCCGGTGGTCGGAGCCCCGGCCGGCGTCATGCCTGCCGGCGCTCGTCGCCGTCCCGTGCTCGTGGCCGTCTCCTACCCGTGGCCGCCTCGTGCCCGTGACTCGCCCGTGCTTGTAGCGGGTCCGATTGCTCGTGGTCGACCCGGGTGCTCGGCCCCGGCGGCCTGGGCCTGGCCCCGGCGTGACCGGCCCGGCCTGCTCGGCCGTGCCGGCCCCACCGTTCAGGCGTTCGGCGCCCTTCGCTCGTCCGGCGTCATCGGCGTCGTCGGAGTTGCCCGCCGCCGCTCGACGCCGCCCGGCGCCGGGCAGGTCAGGACTGAGGCTGACCGGCCGCGACGGTGTCGCGCGCCAGCAGCTCCTGCTCCCACTCCGCCAGCGGCTCGTCGGTGCCGACGCCCGCCTCGGGCTTCTCGTCACCGTCGGCCGCGGCCGCACGCGCGCCGGAGCGGGCCATCAGGCCGGCCGCCGCGGCATCCGCCACCACGCGGGTGAGCAGCGCCGCCGAGCGGATCGCGTCGTCGTTGCCCGGGATCGGGTAGTCGACCTCGTCCGGGTCGCAGTTGGTGTCGAGGATCGCGATGACCGGGATGTTGAGCTTGCGGGCCTCGCCGACCGCGATGTGCTCCTTGTTGGTGTCCACCACCCACACCGCGCTGGGGACCTTGGACATGTCCCGGATACCGCCGAGCGTCTTCTCGAGCTTGTCCTTCTCACGCGTGAGCATGAGGATTTCCTTCTTGTTCAGCCCGGTGAAGCCGCCCGTCTGCTCCATCGACTCGAGCTCCTTGAGCCGCTGGAGGCGCTTGTGGACGGTCTGGAAGTTCGTGAGCATGCCGCCCAGCCAGCGCTGGTTGACGAACGGCATGCCGACCCGCACGGCCTGGTGGGCGATTGCCTCCTGGGCCTGCTTCTTGGTGCCCACGAAGAGGATGGTGCCGCCGTGGGCGACCGTCTCCTTGATGAACTCGTAGGCGCGCTCGATGTACGTGAGCGTCTGCTGCAGGTCGATGATGTAGATGCCATTGCGCTCGGTGAAGATGAAGCGCTTCATCTTCGGGTTCCAGCGGCGGGTCTGGTGCCCGAAGTGCGCGCCCGAATCGAGCAGCTGCTTCATGGTGACGACGGCCATGGTGCCGAATACACCTCGTTGGTCGGCGCGCCGGCGGGCCGGTCGCGCGTGGCGGTTGTCGCGGTGCACCGGGTTGGTGGCACCGCCCTGGCACTCGCCGCACGCCCGCCCCCGTGGTGGCGTGCGGGGCACGTGACCACGGACCGCGCGGGCGACGCGCCGCGGGGGCCACGATGTTCCGTGGTGTCCCGCGGTGAACGCGAGAGCGCGAAGTCGGCCCGTGCGAGAACGAGCCGCACGAACAGCATACGCCCCGGTTCGCGGTGCTCCGCCCCAGGTCCCCGCTCCCATCCACAGGACCGGCAGTTGTCCACAGATCCGGCCCGGACCGCCCCTTTCACCCGCAGGTGCAGGACCGCCCCTGCTGTGCTGGCTCCATGCCCATCCACCTCCTCGCCCTGCTCAGCACCTTGCTCGGCGCCCTGCTCGTCCCACCCGCCCTCGCCGCCGCCGTCCCGGCACCCGCGACGGCGCCCCCCTATGCCTGCCTGTCCCCGCCCGACCCGTGCACGGCACCGCCCACGTCCGCGCGGCATCCCGAGTCCGCCCCCGCGTACACGCTGCTGTCAGGACGCCGGCCACTACCCCTTCCCGCCGCCGCACCGCCGCCGTCCGGCCGGTCGGCACCCCTTCCCGCCGCCGGGCCGCCACCGCTCGGCCGGTCGGCACCCCCTCCCGGCCCGCACCGCCCGGCCCCACAGGGCTCCTTCTCCTGGCCCCTCGCCGGTTTCCCCGCCGTGCTGCGCGCGTTCGACGCCCCCACCCACCCCTACGGCCCCGGCCACCGCGGCGTCGACCTCGCCGGCATCCCCGGACAGGCCGTGCTGTCCGCCGCCGCCGGCACGGTCGCCTTCGCGGGCATGGTCGCCGGCCGCCCCGTGGTCTCGGTCGACCACCCCAACGGCCTGCGCACC
Source organism: Pseudonocardiaceae bacterium (assembly GCA_036402215.1). Classification (GTDB taxonomy): domain Bacteria; phylum Actinomycetota; class Actinomycetes; order Mycobacteriales; family Pseudonocardiaceae; genus DASXTS01. The sequence continues at coordinate 10,606 of DASWTI010000346.1, read as the reverse complement.
ACCTACGAACCCGTGACGCCCGGCGTCACCGCCGGCACCCCCGTGGACCGCGGCACGCCCCTCGGCACCCTGCTCCCCGGCCACGACGGCTGCACCGCCCCCGCCTGCCTCCACTGGGGCGTCCGCCGCGGCACCGAGTACCTGGACCCCTTGGGTCTCCTGGGTCTCCCCCGCATCCGCCTCCACCCCACCCAGCCCTGACCACCCAAGGCCCCCGCCCGCCCCACGACCGCACGAGGCCGACGTGCCCATTGACCACTCACGACCACGACACACCGACACGCCCGGTCCCGGCACGCGGCGGGTGGCACGCAGCCGCCTGCCACCCCCGCCACCCACGGAGCACGCAGCCGGCGCGCGGACGCAGCGGGGTCGCGTGCGGACACCCGGCCGCCGGGCCGGCGCGATCGCGGTTGTCGCGCAGCTACCGGCCGGCATCACCAACGCTCGGACCGGTGCGGCGTCGATGGGGTCAGCCCGAGCTGGCCTCGTTGAGCTTGGTGCGCAGCCGCAGGACCGCCCGGGTGTGGAGCTGGCACACCCGCGACTCCGTCACGCCCAGGACCCTGCCGATCTCGGCGAGCGTGAGGTTCTCGAAGTAGTACAGCGTCACTACGGTGCGGTCCCGCTCGTCGAGCTGTGCGATGGACTCGGCCAGCAGCCGTCGGTTCTCGGTGTCCTCCATGGCGGCCACCGGGTCCTGGGCGTGCCGGTCAGGCAGCGTCTCGGCGAGCGACGCGGCGCCCCTCCCCGCCGCCACCAGCTCGTCGAGCGCGGCCACGCTGGTGAGCTGGAACTGCGCGTACAGCTCGCGCAATTCGCCGACCGTGATGCCGAGTTCCTCCGCGAGCTCCAGATCGCTCGCGGTCCGGTGCAGCACGGCCTGCAGCCGCTCCATCGCCCGCTCCACCTCACGGGCCCGGCTGCGAACCGACCGCGGCACCCAGTCCTGCGCCCGCAGGTCGTCCAGGATCGCTCCCCGGATGCGCTGCATCGCATACGTCTCGAACTTCAGCCCACGAGCCGGCTCGAACCGCTCGATCGCGTCGACCAGCCCGAAGATCCCCGACTGCACGAGGTCCCCCGCGTCCACGTGCGCCGGCAACCCGGTCCCGATCCGCCCCGCCACGTACTTCACCAGCGGCGCGTAGTGCAGCACCAGCCGATCCCGCTGCGTCGCCTCCCGGCGAGAACCGAAGGACTGCCACAACGCCACGATCCCGGCCTCCACAGCCACCGGATCGATCAACGGCGCAGCCATCCTCACAGGCTCCGCCGCAACCTCCGCCGCCCCGTCCCCCGCCCCGGCATCAGTGGTCACCGCATCAACAGTCACCGCCTCAACAGTCACGGCGTCAGCGGCCGCCCTCGCAGTGCCATTTCCCGCCACCGTTTCAGCCGCCGGAGCCGCCGGAGGCCCGGACGATGGCGGGGCCGCTGGGGCCGTCGGAGCCGCCGGCGGGAGGTCTCGTGGGTCATCTCCCAGAGGTCGGGGAGCCGCCGGAGATGGTGGAGCCGCCGAGGTTGGTGGGGGCGGAACAACGGGGGCGAAGCCGGCCAGGAGCGCGGACTCGGGGGCCGGATCAGCGTGTCCGGCCCTGATGGTCGCGCCGGATCCCAGGCCGGCCAGGGCCGTCAGCCAGGCGGCCTGGTCGTCGAGGGCGGCTGCCGGCGAGGGCACCTCCGGAGAGGATCCGGGGGCCCGGTCGCGGGACCCGGCCGGGGGCGGGAGGCGGCAGTGGCGCCCGGTCGGGTAGTGATACGCCGACGTGGCGTGAAGGTGGCCGGTGGTGGAGTGGCCGTTGCCGGGGCCACGGGCACTCTCGGTGACGGTGCCGATCGCCCATGGCCCGCCGTTGTCACGCTCGCGGGTGGGTTCGATCATGAATCGCCTTCAGCCGATCAACGGTCACATGGGTGTAGAGCTGCGTGGTCGCGAGCGTAGCGTGACCAAGTAGTTCTTGAACGCTACGGAGGTCAGCTCCTCCCTCCAGGAGGTGTGTCGCCGCGGTGTGTCGTAGACCGTGGGGTCCCATGTACGGCGCGCCAGGGGTCGCGGCGACGGTGTCGTGCACGATCCGGCGAGCGGCGCGAGGATCCAGCCGACCACCGCGAACGCCGAGGAACACCGCGGGCGGACTGTCCTGCCGGGCCATCGTGGCACGGCCGCTGTCCAGCCAGGCCCGCAGCGCACGAGCGGCCGGAACCCCGAACGGGACCGCCCGCTCACGCCCGCCCTTGCCCAGCACCCGGAGTAACCGCCGCTCGTGATCCACTCCATCGAGGTCGAGCCCGCACAGCTCGGACACCCGGACACCCGTGGCATAAAGGAGCTCGACCACGGCGTGGTCACGCAACGCGACCGGATCGGCCTGCTCAGCGCCCGAGGCGGACGCCGCGAGGATCTCCTCCGCCTGGTCCGGCCGCAGCACCGTCGGCAACGTCCGATGCGGACGCGGGCTCACCAACCGAGGCCCCGGATCGGCGGCCAGCCGCCCGGTGCGGGTCGCCCACGCGGAAAAGGTCCGCGCGGCGGCCCCGCGGCGCGCCACCGTGCTGCGGCTGGCACCGGCCGCGAGCTGCGCCGCGAGCCATCGCCGCATGGTGGCCAGGTCCAACGCCGCCAACGTCAGCCCGCCCCCCTCTCCCGCGTCGTCTTCGGCTCCACGCCCCGCGCGGTCGCCCGTCCCGGTGCCTGCGCTGCCACCAGCCGCACCGCCCGCCCTGTCACCCACCCTGTCGCGCCCGCCGTCACCCGCGCTGTTGCCCGCCCTGTCGCGCACGCGGCCGCCCAGGCTGCCGCTCCTGTCACCCACCCTGTCGCGCCCGCCGTCACCCGCGCCGTAGCGCGCCCCGTCGTCCGCGCTGTCGTGCGCGCCGCCGCCCAGGCTGTCGTCAGCCCTGCCAGTCGCCCGGGCGGCAGCCCTGCAGCGCGCGCCACCGCCTGGTTGGTGGCGCGCGCGGCTGTCCGCCCCACCGTCCGCTCCGGCGCCGTGGTCGGCCGCCAGCGCGGCGAGCAGTGACCCGATATCACCCAGGTAGGCCCGCACGGTGTGCGGCGAATGACCTCGCTCGGACTCAAGGTGGACCCGATAGTCCGCGAGCACCTCCGCCAGCGCGGCAGGCAGCCCCACGGGCATGTCGTGGGACGGATCGTCGACCGGCCCGCCGAGGCCGGCTGCCTGCGGAGCGCGCGGATCGCCACCCGATCGCCCGCGCCACCCGGCCCGTGGCTCGACAGCCGATCCCCGGCTCTGCCCGGCCTGCAGCTCGACGTCCGATCCCCCGCGCCGCCCGGCCTGCGGCTTCACCGCCGACCCTCCGCGCCGGCCGGCCTGCGGCTCGACGGCGAACCCCACGTGCCGCCCGGCCTGCGGCTCGACAGCCGAACCCCACGCCACCCGGCCCGCAGCTCGACGGCTGACCCTCCGCGCTGTCCGGCCCGCGGCTCGACGGCGAACCCCGCGTGCCGGCCGGGCTGCGGCTCCACAGCCGAACCTCGGTGCCGTCCGGCTTGCGACTCCACAGCTGAACCACCATGCCGCCCGGCCCGCGGCTCGGCGGCCGGCTCTCGGTGCTGCCCGGGCGGCGGCTCGGCGGCGAATTCCCTGGGCCGGCCGGGCGGCGGCTCGACAGGCGGATTCCTGGCTGGGCCAGTTGTGTTGGTGGCGCCGCTCGCATCGGCGTGGCCGATGGGAACGGGCGGGGACACGGGCGGGCGGTTGGTGGGGGTGGCGGCTGGTGACACGACGGGTGGCGGGGAGATTCGTTGGTCGGAGGGGGCGGGGTGAGCCGGCAGGGGGCGAGGTGATCGGGCGGTGCGGGCGGGATGGTCCGCGCCGGGTGGGGTGGGAGGCCCGTTGTCGACCACGTTGAGACCGTTGACCGCGGCGCTGCTGGAGTCAAGGACCGCCACGCGGTGCGGGTGATCGTGGGGGGTGCGGGGCGGCGAGCCGCCAGCCGGCGGGGGTGTGGTGGGCGAGGCGGAGGTGCTCCAGGCGGGCGAGGGCGGGCCTCACCTGGTCGAGCTGGACGCCCGCGTCACGGGCGATTCGGGCGAGGTCGTGGGGGGTGCGTGGGCGGAGTGCCTCGTGGACGCGCAGTTCGATGGGGTCGAGTTGGTCGGTGGGACGGGTGGGCGTGGGATGGTCGGGCCCGGGACGGAGGCGGCCGATGGAGTCGGCAACGTCGGTGCTGCCGAGGATGGCGGTGGCCTCGCCGTCGCGGAGCAATTGGTTGCAGCCGTGGGACATGGCCGAGGTGATGGGGCCAGGTACGGCCATGACGACGCGTCCGAGGGCGCGGGCGGCGGCGGCCGTGTTGCGGGCACCGCTACGAGCGCCGGCCTCGACCACGACGGTGCCGTCGGCGAGGGCGGCGATGAGGCGGTTGCGCACCAGGAAGCGATGGCGGGCGGGCCGGCTCCCGGGCGGGTACTCGCTGACCACGGCGCCGTGCTCGGCGATGTGTGCCAGGAGCGCGGCATGGCCGCTCGGGTAGCCGTGGCCGAGGGCGCAGCCGAGCACGGCGATGGTGCTGCCGCCGGCGTTGAGCGCGCCGCGGTGGGCGGCGCCGTCGATGCCGTAGGCGGCGCCGGAGACCACCGGGTGGCCCTGGCCGGCGAGGTCGTAGGCCAGCTCGCCGGCCACGTGCCGGCCGTAGGCGGTGGCGGCCCGGGCGCCGACGACGGCCACCGCGCCAGGGGTGTCGAGCCGCGCCGGGCCGCGCACCCAGAGCGCGAGCGGCGCGACGGCCCAGGGGACACCGCGTGCGGCGGCCACCGCCAGGCCGGCGAAGGCCCACGCGGGCCACTCGTCGTCCTCCGGCATCACGAGCCGTGCGCCGAGCGCGGACCTGGCCGCGAGGTCGTCGTCCGCCTGGTCGTCGGCGCGGCGGGCGGCCACCTCGGCCCGTACCGGGCCGGGCACTGCGCCGGCCCGGATCAGGCCGGCGGCGGCGACCGGGCCGTAGGCGGACACGAACGCGGAAACGGCGGGCGCGGGCGGTTCGGCGACCCGTAGCAGGTACGCCCGCGCCCGGCGGACCGGGTCGGCCGGGCTCATGCCGGCCACCGCCGGTCAGCAGCGCGGCGGTGCGGGCCCGCCGGCCGGTTCAACGCGGTGGTGGCGGACAGCCGGGTCGTCCGGGGGTAAGCCACGGTACGGGGCCGGCGGAGCGGGCCTGGACGGCGTGGCGGGATTACGGCGGGCGGGACGGCCTCGGCCCGGCGCGGCGGCAGGGGTACGGAGGCTGTCGCGGGGCGGCGAGCCGCGGCCGGACACCGCCGCGCAGGAGAGACGATCGCGGCAGGCCGACGGACCGCGACCTGGCTCGGCGGTAGAGGTAGAGGCTTTGCCGCGGGGCTGAGTACCGCGGCCGAACGCACCGGCAGGAGCGGGGCGACCACGGCAGGCAAGCGGACCGCAGCCGGACGCGGGGGCAGAGGTAGGGCCGTCGCGGCAGGCCGGCGAGCGGCAGCCGCACGGCAGCACGGGGGTACGGCGGTCACAGCACGCCGGCCGACCGGAGCCGGACAGCGGCGCGGAGGCACGACGGTCACGGCAAGCCGACGAACAGCTGCCGGGCAGCAGTGCGAGGGCACGGCGGTCAACGCCAGCCGGCCGGTCGCAGCCGGATGCGGGGGCGAGGGCCGGGCGGCCGTGACAAGCCGGCCGACCGCAGCCGGACAGCCGTGCAGGAGTACGGCGGCCAAGGCACGCCGGCGGGTCGTGGCCGGATGCGGGGCTGACGGTCGTGCGGTCGTGACAGGTCGACGGGCTGCGGCCGGACGCGGGGGCAGCAGTGAGAACAGATGGGACGCGGCCGGGTCCAGGGGCCGGGGTGAGAGCAGTTGGGACGCGGCCGCGGGCGGAGGGGAGGTGGTCATGGGGCGGCTCGGCGGTCGCGGAGGTGGAGGGCGGTCCAGACGGCGCGGTCGTCGGGGGCGGGGAGGCCGGCGAGGTCGGCGAGGGTCCAGGCGACGCGGAGGGTGCGGTCGGCGCCGCGGGCGGAGAGGGCGCCGGTGCGCAGGGCCGCGTCGATGGGGTGCAGGACGGAGCGGGTGAGGCGCTGGTGCCGGCGCAGGGCCGGGCCGGGGACCTCGGCGTTGGTGCGCCAGCCGTGGCGGGACCAGCGGGCGGCGGCGACGGCCCGGGCCTGGGCGACGCGGGAGCGGACAACGGCGGTGGGTTCGGTGGGCGTGGGGTCGGCCAGGGCGGCCACGCTGGTGGGGCTCATGGTCACGCGCACGTCGACGCGGTCGAGCAGGGGGCCGGACAGCTTGCCGAAGTACCGGCGGCGGGCCGTCGGCGAGCACACGCAGTCGAGGTCGCGGGCCGGGGCGCACGGGCACGGGTTCGCCGCCATCACCAGCTGGAACCGGCTCGGGTAGCGCACCACGCCGTCGGCCCGGGAGAGGTACACCTCGCCGCTCTCCAAGGGGGTGCGCAACGCCTCCAGCGCACGCTGCTGGAACTCGACGGCCTCGTCCAGGAACAGCACGCCGTGGTGGGCGAGGCTGATGGCGCCGGGACGCGCGGTGCCCGACCCGCCGCCGACGAGGGAGGCGATGGAGGCGCTGTGGTGCGGGGCCACGAACGGCGGCGCGGTGAGCAGGGGCGCGCCCTCGTCGGGCAGGTGACCGGCCACCGAGCGGATGGCGGTGGCCTCCAGCGCCTCGTCCGCGGTGAGCTCGGGGAGCAGGCCGGGCAGCCGCTCGGCGAGCATGGTCTTGCCGGTGCCGGGCGGGCCGGTGAGCAGCAGGTGGTGGCCGCCGGCCGCGGCGATCTCCAGGGCGAACCGGGCGTCCGGCTGGCCGACGACGTCCGCGAGGTCCTTCGTCGCCGCGGGAGCGGTGCCGCGGGCCGGGCCGGGGGCGTGCAGCGTGCCGGCGCCACGCAGCCAGGCGAGCGCGGAACGCAGGTCGTCGGCGCCGGACACCGCGATGCCGCCGGCCAGGGCGGCCTCGGCGAGCGAGCCGGTCGGCACCACGACGGCCTCGAAGCCGGCCTTGCGGGCCGCCAGCACGGCGGGCAGCACGCCGCGCACCGGCCGCAGCCGGCCGTCGAGCGCCAGCTCGCCGAGCAGCACGGTCCTGGCCAGCCGCTCCCCCGGCACAGAGCCGTTGGCGGCCAGCACGGCGGCGGCGAGCGCCAGGTCGTAGGACGAGCCGACCTTGCGCAGCGTGGCCGGGGACAGGGCCAGCGTGGTGCGCCGGTTGGGCCAGGTCTCACCGGTGTTCACCACGGCCGCCCGCACCCGGTCCTTGGACTCGTGCAGCGCGGCGTCCGGCAGGCCGACCAGGGTGAGCCCGGGCAGCCCCGGCCCGATGTCGGCCTCGATCTCCACCGGCACGCCGTCCAGGCCGCGCAGCGCGACCGCCCAGGCCCGTGCGAGCGCCATCAGAACGCCCCTGCCAGGTGCTCGATCACCGGCTCGCCACCGCGCGGGCAGTGCACGGCGAGCACGTCGAACCGCACCTCCCGCCAGCGCGTGTCGTGCTCGGCGAGCCAGCGCCGGGTGAGCTCACGGATGCGCGCGGCCTTGGCCCGGGTCACCGCCTCGGCGGGGTGGCCGTACGCGGCGCCGGTGCGCGTCTTGACCTCGCACACCACGAGGCGCCCGCCGTCGGTGGCCACCAGGTCCAGCTCACCGGCGCGGCACCGCCAGTTGCGGGCCAGTACCTCGAACCCGAGGCCGGTCAGGAACGCGGCCGCGAGGTCCTCACCCCGGCGGCCGAGTTCGGTCTTCGACTCCTGCATGCCGGCCAGGCTGCCCTGCCGGGCCCACCGACGACGTCCTCACAAGATCGACTTGGGGACAACCGCCAACCTGTGGACAACCCGGACCCGCGCCCGGGCACCACCTGACGAGCAGCCTCGCTACGAGCCGAACGGACCGGACTCCGGTAACCGGAGGTCCGGCTTGTCCAGTTCCTCGACGTTGACGTCCTTGAAGGTGATCACGCGGGCGTTCTTGAGGAACCGCGCCGGCCGGTACATGTCCCACACCCAGGCGTCGGACATCCGAACCTCGAAGTAGACCTCACCGTCCGCATTGCGCGCCTGCACGTCGACGCCGTTGGCGAGATAGAACCGCCGCTCGGTCTCCACCACGTACGAGAACTGGCCGAGGATGTCGCGGTACTCCTTGTAGAGCTGCAACTCCATCTCGGTCTCGTACTTCTCGAGATCCTCTGCACTCACCGGATCGGAGCTCCTCCTCGATCACCTGCGACCCCGACGGCCCGGGATCCGGCTCCATTCTGGACCACGCCGGCGAGTGCCCGCGGGCGCGCCACCCGGCGCGGGCGGCGGACACCGTGCCGGTGCGCCGCGTCGGCGACGTTGACGTAGGAGAACCGGTGCTCGACACAGGGCCCGTGCTCGGCCAGCGCGGCCGTGTGCGCGGCCGTGCAGTACCCCTTGTGGACGTCGAAGCCGTACACCGGGTAGCGCTCGTGCAGGTCGGCCATGATGCGGTCCCTGGTGACCTTGGCGAGCACCGAGGCGGCGGCCACGCAGGCCGCGGACCGGTCGCCGCCGACGACCGCCACGGTGGGCGCGGTGAGCCCCGGCACCCGGAAGCCGTCGGTCAGCACGTAACCAGGGTGCACCGACAGCCCGGCGACCGCGCGGCGCATGCCCTCGATGTTCGATACGTGCAGGCCGATGGTGTCCACCTCGTCGGGCGGCACCACGACCACGGAGTACGAGACGGCGCGGCGGCGAACCAGGTCGAACCAGCGATCCCGCGCGGCGGCGGTGAGCAGCTTGGAGTCGTTCAGGCCGTCGAACCGCGCGGCGTCACCGGCGCGCAGCACACAGGCGGCCACCACGAGCGGACCGGCGCAGGCCCCGCGGCCCGCCTCGTCCACCCCTGCCACCGGGCCGAGCCCGCAGCGGTCGAGCGCGGCCTGCAGGGTCCAGGTGCTCTCGCGGTTACGCAGGACCACGCGCGGCGGCCGGAAGGTGATGGCGCCCTCGGGAAGCACGGTCAGCGTCTGCGCCACGGGCATCGACGGTACAGGCCGCCGAGCCCTGAGCCGGCGGCGCTCGCCCCGAGTCGCACCGGCCAGGCGAGCATCAGGCCGAAGGCGAGCGGCGCCCAGGCGTGCAGCGGCGTGGCGCTGAGCGAGCCGAGGGTGCCCAGCGCACCGGCCTGCGGGTCGTGGTCGTCGATGCCGCCCCAGCGCGCCGGCGGCAGCACGATGAAGCGCGCCTTGCCGATCACGTTGTCGACCGGGATCGTCCCGGACGTGGAGTCGTCCACGTGGCGGCGCGAGTCCGACGAGTTGTTGCGGTTGTCGCCCATCACCCACAGGTGGCCGGCGGGGACCTGGACCAGCGCGAAGTCGTCCTGTGCCACGCCGCGGCCGTTCTCGAAGTACAGGTACGGCTCGTCGAGCGCCTTGCCGTCCACCAGGACGCGCTTCTCCTCGTCGCAGCACTGCACGGTCTGGCCGCCGACCGCGATGACGCGCTTGACGAAGTCCCGCTCGTCGGGGCTGGCCAGGCCGACCAGCGAGCCGAGCTGACGCAGGCCGCGGGCCAGCGCGCTGGACGGCTCGGTCCCCATCAGCTCGGGGTTGACGCCCCAGGACTCCGGGCCCTTGAAGACCACGACGTCGCCCGGCGAGGGGTCGGTGAAGCGATAGCTCAGCTTGTCGACCAGCACCCGGTCGTTGGTACAGCCCGTGCAGCCGTGCAGCGTCTGCTCCATCGACTGCGAGGGAATGACGTACACCCGGGCCAGGAAGGTCTGGATGAGGAACGTCAGCACCAGCGCGGTGATGATGAGGATGGGGAGTTCCTTCCAGAAGGAACCCTTCTTGCGCTCCTCGTCCCCCTCCTGCCGATGCTTCGCTCGGCGAAAGGGGCGCCGCCGGCCTGTCTCGGCATCGTCATCCGAGGAAGGCTGGGCGAAAGGGGAGTCCACGTCGGCCACGTGGCCAGGCTACGGGAGCGAGCGTCAGCTCGTGGTCGCCTTCACGTGCGGCTCGCGCTTCTCCTTGATCTTCGCCGCCTTGCCGCGCAGCTCGCGCAGGTAGTACAGCTTGGCGCGCCGCACGTCGCCGCGGGTCACGACCTCGATCTTGGCGATGTTCGGGGAGTGCACCGGGAAGGTGCGCTCGACGCCGACGCCGAAGGAGACCTTGCGGACGGTGAAGGTCTCCCGGATGCCACCGCCCTGACGGCGGATGGCCACGCCCTGGAAGACCTGCACCCGCTGGCGCGAACCCTCGATGACGCGCACGTGCACCTTCAGCGTGTCGCCCGGGCGGAAGGCCGGGATGTCGTCACGCAGCGACTGGGCGTCCAGTGCGTCCAGGGTGTTCATCGGTGGTCCGTCCTCGTTGGTACTGGCTCGGTTCACCCACCGGCGCGCGAGGGCTCCGGTTCGGGCTCCGATCGGGCTGTCGGGCCGCGCAGCAGGGACGACGTGGGCCGGTCCCACCGCGGCAACCCGTCCAGTGTGACAGACGCTCCCGGACGCGGCGAAATCGGGGCGCCACTCCCCGGCGTGGTCAGGCGCCGGAGTCGGCGAGCGCGGCGCGGTCGCGGTCGCTGAGCGCGTCCGGCGGCAGCGCGGCCAGCAGGTCCGGCCG
>DASWTI010000345.1:0-8462 GCA_036402215.1 Pseudonocardiaceae bacterium | reverse complement strand
CGCAACCGCGCCCGGGCGACCGGCGCCGGTCGGCCACCCCGGGCGCCCGCCAGCCGGACCGGAGCCTGGCACCCGCCGTGCGCGCCGGCCTCGTCCCGTCGCCGCCGCCCGTTCCGCGACCACCCTCGGCGTGGCGGCTCGTGGCATTGTGGCGCCGCCCCGGCAACGGTAGAACCAGGTGCGCGGCAGTCAGGCCCGAGCCACCGCACGAAATCGCTGACCGGGGAACTCGCTGATCTGCCCGGGCTGCGTGACTCGGCATTCCATTGCTTCGGGTCGCGCGGTTTCGGCCGGGCCGGATACCGTTGGTTCGGGTGGGTCAATGTGCGGTGCCGGGCGCGTTGACGGACAGGGAATCCACCGTTCGCCGGCCGTGGCAAATCGATTCGACGTGCACGCCACCCGTGCGCGCTGCCGGCTCCGGCGTGCCGGCGAACCGCCGACGTACGGCCGCATGCCGGGGGAACCGGGGCCGTCCGCCGCGATGACATCGGGTACCGGCCCGCGGCCCGTGGCTTCGTCGTCCCGGCCGCGCGGTGGCCGGCGGACGATCGGAACAATTGGCGTCGTATTGGCATCGTCCGTCCTGTCGACCGGACACCTGGACGCGCGCTCCGCCTATTGTTCACGGGAAGGCGTTCGGTCGTGCCTCGTCAGGCGATGAAGGAGTGGCGCGTATGCACCCGTTGTCGTTCGCGCGACGTCGCTTGTGGTTTCTGCATCGATTGGGGGAGCCGGCCGCGACGTACACTGTTCCGCTCGCATTGCGAATGACCGGCGACCTGGACGGGCGGGCGTTGGCCAGGGCGGTGCGCGACGTCGTGACGCGCCACGAGGTCCTGCGGACCGTCGTGGTGGCCGGCGAGCGCGGTGAACCGGTCGGGCGGGTGCTGCCGCACGCCCCGGTGGAGCTTCCGGTGGTCGACGTGCTGGCGGCGGACCTGCCGTCGGTGCTGCCGGTGGTGGCCGCCCACCGGTTCGACCTCGCGGCGGAGCTCCCGGTGCGGGCGTGCCTGCTCCGGTGCTCACCGCGGGAGCACGTGCTGGTGCTGGTCCTGCACCGGATCGCGGTGGACCCGGCGTCGCTCGGACCGCTGACCCGGGACCTGGCGACGGCGTACTCGGCCCGGCTGCGGCGGACCGCCCCGCGGTGGGCAGAGCCGCCGGCGCGGTACGTGGATCACCCGGCGGCGGCGGAGGACGACGCGGGCCGGGCGGCGTTCTGGCGTGCCGAGCTGGCCGGTGCGCCGGCGCCGCTGCCGCTGCCGCTGGACCGGCCGCGTCCGCCGAGGGCCGGCGGGCGTGGCGACTCGGTCGCCTTCACCGTGCCCGCCGACCTGATGGCGGCGGTCGCGAGGCTGGCCGGCGGCCACGGGGTGACCGCGCCGATGGTGTTCCAGGCGGCGCTCGGCGTGGTCCTGCACCAGCTCGGCTGCGGCGCCGACATCGTCATCGGGACCGAGGTCGACGGCCGCTCCGGCGCGGCGCCGGCGGTCGGCCCGTTCACCGACATCCGCCCGCTGCGCCTCGACCTCACCGCCAACCCGTCCTTCGCGGGCGTGCTGGGCCAGGTCCGGGAGCGGGCGCGGGCCGCCGACGACCACGACCTGCCGTTCGCGCGGGTGGTCGACGCGCTCGCCCCGGTCCGCACCCTCGGTCACCACCCGGTGTGCCAGGTGACGCTCGGCTGGCGGGACGCGCCGCCGGCCGGGGAATGGCCGGGCCTGCGGGTCACGGTCGAGCCGGTACCGGCCGGGACGACGACGCACGACCTCACCGTCACGCTCGTCGGGGAGGCGCCGTCCGAGGTCCGGGGTGAGATCGAGTACGCCGTGGAGCTGTTCGACCGGGCCACCGTCGCCCGGCTGGCGGGCCGCCTCACCCGGGTGCTGACGCGGGTGGTGACCGACCCCGGCGTGCGGGTCGGTGGGATCGACCTGCTCGACGCCGGGGAACGGCAGTGGCTGCGGTCGCTGGCGGGCGGCACGGCGCCGGTGCCGCCGGTGTCCGTGCCGGAGCTGGTGCGGCGGCAGGTGGTGGCGACGCCGGACGCGGTCGCGGTGGTGTCCGACGGCCGGTCGCTGACCTACCGGGAGCTGGACGCGCGGGCCGGGCGGCTCGCCCGGGAGCTCACCCGGGTGGCCGCCCTCGGCCCGGAGCGGATCGTCGGGCTGGCCCTGCCACGTTCCGCGGACCTCGTGGTGGCCATGCTGGGGGTGCTGCGCTCCGGCGCCGGGTACCTGCCGATCGACCCGGGCTACCCCCGCCGGCGGCTGGAGTTCCTGCTCGCCGATGCCCGCCCCGACGTGATCCTGACCGACTCCGCGACGGCCGGTGAGCTGCCGTCCCACGACATCCCCCTGTGCCTGCTGGACGGGCTCGACCTCGACGGACCCGGCCAGGACGCCGATCGGCCGCCCGACGGACCACGACCGGACAACCTCGCGTACCTGATGTACACCTCGGGCTCGACCGGCACGCCCAAGGGTGTCGCCGTCACGCACGCCACCGTCGTCAACGGGGTGTCCCGGCTGGCGGCCGTCGTCGGCATGCGGCCCGGAGCCCGGATGCTGGCCGGCACCTCGATCAACTTCGACGTGTCGGTGTTCGAGGTGTTCACCGCGCTGAGTACCGGGGCCACCGTCGAGGTGGTCCGCGACGTGCTGGTGCTGGGGGAGCGCGGAGGGTGGACCGGCGAGGTGGTGCACACCGTCCCCTCGGTCCTCGCCGATCTGCTCGACCGGATCGCCGGCCGGGTCCGGGTGGCCACGCTGGTGTTCGCCGGCGAGGGCCTGCCGGCCGATCTGCTGCGCCGGGTGCGGGTGGCCGTCCCGGACGCGACCGTGGTCAACGCCTACGGGCAGACCGAGAGCTTCTACGCCACCACGTTCACCGTCACCGGCGACGACCTGGGCAGCGGCGTGCCGATCGGGAGGCCGCTGGGCAACATGCGCACCTACGTGCTGGGGCCGGGCCTGCGGCCGGTGCCGCGGGGCGTGGTGGGCGAGCTGTACGTCGGCGGCATGGTGGGCCGCGGCTACCACGACCGGCCGGCGCTCACCGCCGAGCGGTTCGTGGCCGACCCGTTCGGCCGGCCGGGACAGCGGATGTACCGCACCGGCGACCTGGCCAGGTGGGACGCGGCCGGCCGGCTCGAACACCTCGGGCGAGCCGACGTGCAGCTCAAGCTGCGCGGGCTCCGCATCGAGCCGGCCGAGATCGAGGCCGTGCTGGTGACGCACCCACGGGTCGCCCAGGCGGTGGTGACGCTGCGACCGTCGCCGGGCGGCCCGCGGCTCGTGGCCCACCTCGTCATGGCCGCCGGCGGCGCCTCCCGCGACCTCCCGGACGCCCGGGTGCTGCGTCGCTTCGTCGCCGACCAGCTGCCGGCTCACATGATCCCGGCGGCGTTCGTCGTGCTCGACCGGCTCCCGCTGGCCGCCAACGGCAAGCTGGACCGGGCGGCGCTGCCGGACCCCGGCCGTGCCGCCGCCCCGGCCGAGCCGCGGACCGAGCGCGAACGCTGCCTGGCCGACCTGGTCGGCCAGGTGCTGCGCCGCGACCGGGTCGGCATCGACGACAATTTTTTCGACCTCGGCGGCGACTCGTTCCGCGCCGTTCAGCTGATCAACCGGATTCGTGCGGAGTTCGGCGTGGACCTGCCGGTCCGCGCATTGTTCGTGGCACCCACCGTCGCCGCTCTCGCCGAGCGGCTGGCGACGGTCCCACCCGAGAGGAGGAGAACAGCGTGCGGGGTCGCCGTGCGCTTACCGGAACGCGGTGGCGTGGATACGATCGAACACGTCTGAGCACGAGCCCCGGGAGTCCGAATGAGCAATCCTTTCGACGACGAGAATGGCGTGTACCTGGTCCTGGTCAACGACGAGGGGCAGCACTCGCTGTGGCCGTCGTTCGCGGAGGTGCCGGCCGGCTGGACGGTCGCCAAGGGCGAGGACAGCCGTCAGGCCTGCCTCGACTTCGTCAACGCGAACTGGACCGACATGCGGCCGAGAAGCCTGGTGGAGGCGATGGCCGCCGACGCCGGCCGTCGCCAGGGCGCGGCGCACGAGGGGTAGCTGGTCACTCCGCACCGAACGGCCCGTCAGGCTACCTGGCGGGCCGTTCGGCCGTTCGGGGGGTGATCGGATGGCGCCATGTGGAGGTGAACTGGCGCCAGCTGGAGAAAGCCCAGCTCACACGGGGTTCTTGGGCCAGTGGCGCCACTCGGTGGTGAGCAGGCGACTTGAAACGGCGTCATGATGGTGCCAAGATGGCGCCATGGAGCTGGCGCGGTTCGTCGACCACCTGGGGCGGGAGCTCGGTGGTGCGGCCGAGGCTGCGCGCGAGGACGGCAAGGAGCTCGCCGAACGGCTCGTGGCGCAGCTCACCCCGGCCATCCGGCTGACCCTGCTGGAGGCGTTGTCGGCCGCGGCGGACGAGATCACCCGCGACCTGGCCCCCGGCTCCGTGGAGATCAGGCTGCGCGGCCTGGATCCCGCGTTCGTCGTGACGCTGCCCGCCGAGGAGGACCACCGGCCCGGGTACGACGACGAGCTCGACGACGAGCACGACGTGGACCCGCTGCCGCCGCCCGCCGACCCGGCCGCGCGCGCGTCGGGCCAGGCCTCGGCGAACGGCGACGGCGGGGCGACCTCCCGGATCAACTTCCGGCCGCCCGAGTACCTGAAGATCCGGATCGAGGAGGCCGCGGCCCGTGAGCGGTTGTCGGTGAACGCCTGGCTCGTGCGGTCGGTGTCCTCGGCGCTGGAGGCCGACGAGCGCGGCCGCCGCCTGGAGCGGCGGGCCCCTCGCCGGGCGTCGGGCCGGGCGGAGCGGTACACGGGCTGGGTGAAGTAGCCATCTCTGACGACGGGCGCCACAGCCCCACCACAGACCCGCGCCGAGGGGGACGCTCGGTCGATCCATCAGGGAAGGCGGTCATGCCGGTTTTCGAGACACCACAACCGATCTCCGTGACGATCGAGCTCGGCGTGGGGGACACCCGGCTGCGTGCGGACCACCGCGCCGACACGGTCGTGGAGGTGAGTCCCAGCGACCCGGACAACGAGGCCGACGTGAAGACCGCCAAGGCGGTCAGCGTGGAGTTCGCCGCCGGGGAACTGCAGGTCAGGGCGCCGAAGCAACGCGGCCTGTTCAGCCGGCTCGGTTCCGTCGACGTCACGGTCGACCTGCCGGCCGGCTCCGACGTCCGGGGCGCGGCACGGGAGGCGGCGTTCCGCGGCACCGGCCGGCTCGGGGACTGCAGCTTCCGGACCTCCACCGGTGACGTCCGGATGGAGGAGACCGGCTCGCTGGTCGCGTCGACCTCGGTCGGTGACATCATCGCCGACCGGGTGAACGGCCCGGTCGAGCTGACCACCGGGTCCGGCGTGGTCCGGATCCGCGAGCTCGTCGGCCCCGGCACGATCAGGAACTCCAACGGCGTCATCTCGGTGGACAGGGCGCACACCGGTGTGGCCGCGAAGGCCGCCAACGGTGACATCCGGATCGGCGAGGTGGCGCGCGGCACGGTCGTGCTGAGCACGTCGATCGGGCAGTTGGAGGTCGGCATCGGCGGGGGCAGCGCCGCGCTGCTCGACGTGCGGTCGGTGACCGGCACCGTGCACAACCTGATGACCGCCGTCGACGGCCCCGGGCCGGCCGACGAGGTGGTGGAGGTGCACGCCAGCACCACGGTCGGGGACGTGACGATTCGTCGTGTCTGACCGCCTCCCGGGACGCGCCGCGTCCCGCCCACGCTCCGGCGTCGTCGCGGGTCCCCAACCTCGCGTCGAGGCCTTGCCGCGGGCTCCGGAGATTGTCCCCAAGCGGTTTCCGGGGCCCGCATCCTGTCACCCGTGAGGAGGGAGACGGTACTCCGCCGTCGGCGACGACGGTGATCGGCTCCGCCGGTACCGAATCCTGGAACAACTGAATGGCACAAGTGGTCGGCGGCGCCGATAATGTCGGGGTGCACTGATTCCTGCGCGTGGGAAAGGTGACGCCGCGGTTCTGGTCAGGGAATTTCCTTGTCAAGGAGTCAGGATGAGTAGATCAAGTAGGCCAACGGCCGACGAGAAAGGCCGGAGACGATCCGAACCCGCTACCACGAAAGCGGTCAGAACGCCGAAAGAGGCGTGGCTGAGCCTGGTGGCGGTCGGGGTCGGCATCATGATGGTGCAGCTCGACGGCACCGTGGTGGTGGTCGCGAACCCCGCGATCGCCGCCGACCTGAACGCCGGGCTGACCAGCCTCCAGTGGGTCATCACCGGCTACCTGCTCGTCCTCGCCGGCCTGTTGATCCCGGCCGGGACGTTGAGCGACAAGATCGGCCGCAAGAAGGCGTTCCTCATCGGCGTCAGCGGCTTCACGGTCGCCTCGCTGCTGTGCGCCCTGGCCAACAGCATCGAGTTCCTGATCGGCGCGCGGGTGCTGCAGGGTGTGTTCGGCGCGCTGCTGATCCCGTCGGCGCTCGCGGTCATCAAGGCGGCGTTCCCGCCGGAGAAGCTGGCCATGGCGATCGGCCTGTTCAGCGGCGTCACCGCGATCTCGCTGGCCGGCGGCCCGATCCTGGGCGGCGTGATGGTGGAGAACCTGAGCTGGCCGTGGGTGTTCCTGATCAACCTGCCGATCGGCGTGGTGAGCATCGTCGTCGCGGTGATCTACATCAAGGAGTCCCGCCAGGAACGGCCGCAACCGCTGGACGTGGTCGGCGGGCTGGTCCTCACCTTCTCCATCGTCAGCCTGGTGTGGGGACTGACGCACACCCAGGAGGACGGCTGGGCCTCGTTCAACACCATCGGCTTCGCGGTGACCGGGCTGGTGCTGCTGGCCGTGTTCATTGTCATCCAGCAGCGGCGCAGGTTCCCGATGGTGCCGCTGGAGCTGTTCCGCATCCGCTCGCTGGCGGTCGGCTGCCTGCTGATGATCGTCACGATGTTCGCCTTCTACGCGATCATCTACTACCTGAACTTCTTCCTGCAGGGCACGCAGGGCAAGAGCCCGCTGGCGGCGGCCGTGGCGCTGCTGCCGCTGACGCTGACCTTCATCGTCTCGGCGCCGCTGGGCGGCTGGGCGACCGACAAGTTCGGCGTCAAGGGGTCGCTGGTGTTCGGCGCGGTCTGCATCGCCGCCACGTCGTTGCTGCTGCTCCGGCTGGAGGTCGAGTCCGGTGGGCTGACCGTCGGCCCGCCGCTGGTGCTGGCCGGTATCGGCATCGGCTTCATGATGGTGGCCGCCACCCAGGCCATCGTCGGCAGCGCCCCGGTGGACAAGGCCGGCACCGCCTCCGGCATGCAGCAGTCGCTGTCGCAGCTCGGCAGCCTGCTCGGTACCGCGGTGTTCGGCACCATCCTCGCCGCGTACGTCAGCAGCCGCTTCGGTGACACGCTGCGCGAGGAGTTCGGCGGCGCCGGCGGCCCGGTGGTGGACCAGTTGGCCGGCGACGACGATGTGCGGCGGCTCGTCGAGCTGGGCTACCCGCCGGACGCGGAGGTCGCCCTGACCAAGGAGCTCACGGAGTCCGGCATGGCGCCGGATCAGGTGGCGCAGTTCTCCGACACGCTCACCCGGGCCGCGCACGAGACGTTCGTCAACGGTCTGCACACCGTGTTCCTGATCAGCGCCGGCGTGGCCGTCGTGGCGGCGCTGCTGTCCCTGCTGGTCTCCAACGAGGACACCAAGGGCGACCAGATGGCCGCCTACCTCTGATCGCGCCACGGCGTCACCCCTGCCGGCCGGTGTGCCGGCAGGGGTGACCTCGCTCCTGCGCCGCTCCTACGCCGCTCCTACGTGGCACCCGGAGTGGTGGTCATGCGACGCAGCCGAGGCCGGCTCGGGGTGGTCGCCGCCCGGACCTGACCGGAGAGCGTGGCGATCGTCGGGTTCTGGAAGATCGTGCGCATCGAGGTCTCGATGCCCAGCGTCCGCCGCATCCGGCTGACCAGCCGCCCCGCCATCAGCGAGTTCACGCCGAGCGCGAACAGGTTGTCGTCGATGCCGACCCGCTCCACGCCGAGCACCTCGGCGACCAGCTCGCACAGGGCCACCTCCTGCGGCGTGCGCCCGGCGCGATGACCCGGGCCCGCGGCGTCCGGCAGCGCCGCCCGATCGACCGTGCCGTCCGGCGTCAGGGGCAGCTCGCCGAGCGTCACCACGGCCGCCGGCACCAGGTGGTCCGGCAGCTGCCCGATCAGGAACCGGCGCAGCTCCGCGCCGTCCACGGCGGTGACGGCGGCGCGGGACGGCACGACGTGAGCGACGAGCCGGTCACCCGCCGCGACCACCACCGCCTGTGACACGGCGGGGTGCGCGGCCAGCGCCGCCTCGACCCGGTCCGGCCGCACCGGGTGCACGCCGACCGTGACGGACGGGCCGACGTGCTCCAGCCGGCCGTCGCGCCGCCACCGGGCGAGCGTCCCCGTGCGGTCCATCCGCGAGCCGGCCGGCCCGTGCGGGGCGGC
>DASWTI010000344.1:0-19658 GCA_036402215.1 Pseudonocardiaceae bacterium | reverse complement strand
CCGCCGCGGCGGCCCGGTCGGCCCGATCCTCCTCGGCCAGCAGCCGCTGGTCCTCCCGTCGTTGCTGCGCCGCGGCGATCCGATCAGCCCTCGCCTGCTCACGCCACCCACTCATCGCACACCCCGTCGCGCGGTCATGGCCCAGTCAGCGGCCGGAACAGTCGTGGCCGTCGTGCCGGTCGGCCGGGCGTTGGCCCGCCGCCACGCGTCAACCCAGTCCGTCACGTCCCTGTGGCACGCCCAGCCACCCCGCCACCGGCGGGGGCGGCCGGCGGCGGCCGTGGCGGCCACGGTCGCGGTGGTGGCCCGCTCGGCCACCTCCGCCACCGCCGCCGACAGCACGGTCACCAGGCCGAGCACCACCGCCACCGCGGCCAACGCCACCACGACGATCAGCACCGGCAGCGGCAGCACGGCCAGCGCGCCGCGGACCCGGCCCGGCCGGGGGCCGAGGGTCACGGTCATCGCCATCACGCACCCCCGTCCCGGGCCAGCCGCTGCAACGCCCGCACCGCCAGGTCCTCCGGCGCCGCGTGCCCGTCCTGATCGATCGGCCCCCGGTACCCGGACGCACGCAGCTCGAAGAACCGCTGAGCCGCGACCATCCGGCCCACGACCCGGTCCGAGGCCGGGGTGTCTCTCCGCCCGGCGGTCACGCCGCACCCCCGATCAGGGAAGACACCGCGAGCACGCCCAGGCCGGCACCCAGCAGGGCAAGCCCGGCCAGCAGCAGCACCACCGCCCGGTGCACCCGCCGATACTTCGCCCGGGCGATCACCGCCAGCTGGCACACGTCCTCGCTGGTGCTCCGCGGGTCGTCGGCATGGCAGGCCGTCAGGAACGCGGCCGGACCGGCGTGGGCGGCGTGCAGCCAGGTCCCCGGCTGCACCCCACCCAGCCGCGGCCGGATCGCCGACAACAGCGACACCACCGCCCCGGTGATCGGCACCACCGACACCCACACCAGGACCCCGGCCGTCAGCGGCATCGACCGCCCGGTCAGCGCGACCACCGCGGCCAACGACACCCCGACCAGCGTCAGCATGGTCGTCGCCTTGCTGTCGGCCTTGCGCAGTTCGTCACGCACCTCATCGCGCACCGCCGCGGCCCGGGCGGCCACCGCCCCGGGGCTGTCCACGCGGCTCATCGGGCACCCCCGTCCGGCAGGGAGGAGCCGCCACCCGGGGTCAGCCCGGCCATGCTCAACGCCGTGCCGAGGATCTGCGCGTGGTCGAACGCGATTCCCAGCCCGGGCAGGTCGGTGAGCGGCACCCACCGGGCGCGGGCGGCGTCGTCCCCGGCGGTCGCCGGGGGCAGGTCGTGCAGCACCGCGAGGTAGGCGGCGGAGACGTAGCGGCCGCGGGGGTCGCGGCCGGGGGTGTCGTAGACGCCGATCAGGTCCAGCCGGCGGCCCGCGGTCACGCCGGTCTCCTCGGCCAGCTCTCGCCGCGCCGCCTCCTCCGCCGTCTCGCCCGGGTCGACGTGCCCACCGGGCAACGCCCACAGACCCCGGTAGGGCGGCTTGCCGCGCTGGATCAGCAGCACGTGCCACGCGCCGTCGTGCTCGGCGAGGGCCACCATGTCCGCGGTGTACGACACCGCCGCCCGCACACCCGGCGCCGGTGCTCCGTGGCGCTGCGGCCGTGGCGGGGCGATGGGCTCGCCCACGATCAGCTCCGCCGCCCGGTTGATGGCCGGCTTGTCGCTACGCCCGCGGTTCATGCCGCCACCGCCGGACCCGTAGCGGGCATCGCCACGACCGTGGCGAGGGTGGGCGTGGCGCAGGTGCACAGCACCCGGGCGCCGGTGGTGTCGCAGCGGGCGCAGACGGCCACTGTCACCGACCGGCCGCACACGCAGTGCCCGGTCGTGGTGGTCCAGTCACAGCCGTGCCAGGAACACACCACCCGGTCCGCCAGGGCCGGCGCCGGGCGGCCCGGCAGGGGCATCAGGTCCGGGGTGGTGGGGTCGGTCGGCCGCAGCGGGCGGCCCTGCAACGGGCGTAGCATCGTGCACTCTCCTTCGCTCATCAGGGTGTTGGGAGAGCCGGCCCGGCGGTCAGTCCGCCAAGATCGCCCGCCGGGCCGGCGCAGAACAGTTGGTGGGGACAACCCCAGACGCGGCCCGCTCATGCCGCCTCCCGCCCCACGTCCGCCGGCATCTGCCGGGCGTCGGCCCGGGTGGCCTTCCCGGCGGCGGCCGCCTTGAGGACTTCGGTGACCACGTCACAGGACCGGTGCACCCGGCGGGCGGTCTCCGACGGCCCCACGCCCCGGTCCCGCAGCCGGATCACCACGGCCCGCACCTCGGCCGGGGTCAGCCGCACCCGGTGCCCCGCACAGGCCCGGTCCACCGCGACCGGGTCCACGTACGCCGGGTCGGCCGGCGGCGGGGTGTCGGGCAGGTCGAACCACGCCGCCACCCGTGCGTCCGCGCGGATCACCGACTCCCAGCACGACGCACACGCCACCCGGCCCAGCAACCCCGACCCCGTCAGCTGCGGGTGCGCCGCCCGGCACGCCCGCCGCGCCACACCGGCCAGCGCGTGCCGCGGACCGAACACGCGGGCGCTCATGCCGCCACCGCCGAACCCGGCCCGGCCACCACACCGTGTCGCATCGTCAGCTCTCCCTCACCGTTCAGCTCGTGCCGGTCACCGGACACCCCGGCGTCCCACAGGTCGTCGTCGGTGTCCCGGGCGTACTCCTCGCAGTCGGACACCTCGTGCTCACACGTCAGGCACACCCGGAACAGGTGCCGCTCCCCGTGCTGGCAGGGCTCCTCCCCCCACCCCCACTCCCCGTGACCCCACTCGGCGCACTCCCGCACCGAGAAGCCGCCGCGGACCGTCTTACCCATCGCTGCCGTCCCCCTCCTCACCGGCGGACAGGTCGCGGTGGCCGAGCCGGCTCGCCGACGACGCGGCGTGGCCGAGAACGTCAGCGGCCTGCGCCAGCAGGCCACCCGCGTGGCCGGTCAGATCGGCGGTGCCCAACGCCAGGTCCACCGGGTCCGCCGGACTGCCCAGCCGGTCCGCGTACAGCTCCGAGGCGTCGGCCAGCACCTCCATCCGGCCCGCCACCTGCCTCACCGACTGCGACAGGCTCCACAACCCACCGGACAACGCGGTCAGGCACCGGTACACCTGCGGCGCCGACTCCGGCGCCCGGTGCACGGCGTGCGTGGCGTGCGCCAGGTACCGCGCCAACACCGCCACCGCTCCGGCCGCCTCCACCACCGACACACCGTCATGCGGCCCGTCCACCGGCCAGAGGCCCTCCACCTGATCCACCCGGCCCAACGATCTCTCCATCAGCGATCCTCACTCCGTGAGCCGGCCGACCCGGCTACCCTGCAAGATGACCGGACCATGACCGGTCCGATAACGAACCATAAGCAGACCAAGAGGGGACCGTCAAGGACCACATGCCTAGGCCACCCGTAAAGGCGCAGAGCCTCGCCGACCTCCTCGCCGACCTCATCCGAGGTGGCGACCCCGCCCCTGGACAGTGGCTTCCGTCCGAGCGCCAGCTCGCGGACATGCACGGCGCCGGACGCTCCACGGTTCGCCAGGCGATCCAGCTCCTCGTTGACGCCGGCCTCGTTGAACGACACGACGGCTCTGGCGTCAGGGTTCGGGCAGTCGAGGTTGGGCCGGTGCCCCCCGGCGACGTCCACAGCGAGCTGAAGGCCATTCGATCGGAGTTGCGCGAGATGCACGAACTTCTCCGCACCATGACGGAACGCGA
Organism: Pseudonocardiaceae bacterium; assembly: GCA_036402215.1. Classification (GTDB taxonomy): domain Bacteria; phylum Actinomycetota; class Actinomycetes; order Mycobacteriales; family Pseudonocardiaceae; genus DASXTS01. The sequence continues at coordinate 15,909 of DASWTI010000344.1, read as the reverse complement.
TGTCCCGCCCACGTCGTAACTGCCGCATGTGGCTGCCCTCCTGATGACGCCGACAGAACGATGAAACGTCCATCACCAGGGGCGACAGCAGTGCGAACGACGGTCATTCGCAGTTCCGTCGCAGTCCCAGCGAAGCAGGAGGGGAACCGTGAGCGAGGAACGAACGCAGCTCGCCTCGGCGTTCGTCGCCGAGCTTCAGCACTGGCGTGACGTTGCCGGCCTGTCCCGCAAAGCGCTCTCCGAACGCCTCGGCTACGACCCGTCCTACGTCGGGAAGATCGAGAGTGGCAACGCGCGTCCCACGGCCGACTTCAGCCGTCGGGCGGACCAACACCTGAAGGCCGGCGGCGCTTTGGTCCGCCTATGGACCGAGTACGACCAAGCGAGCCGCCAGTTCAACGGCGCCGCAGCCGAGTCAGCACGGGCCGCGGAGCCAGTGGAGTCCGCACCACAACCAGCAGTTGGGCTCGTTGTCGAACACGACCATGCCGTCCTCACCTACCAGGACGGTATGTATCGCCCCGTACAACGCCGCAAGCTACGAAACGTCGGCTCCGAACCGGTGACCCGATACTTGATCCGCATATCAGTCGACCGTTACCCCGGTGACCCGGAGCGGTCGAACGAGCTGTACCGGAAACACCCGCTCACATGGGATGAGCTTGACCTCTACGCTCTGCACAACGGCGAGGCGATGACCTGGCAGGCCAAGCACGATCGCGACGCCTTCAAAGAAGTCTGGCTACTATTCCAGAACGACCACGGTCGCTTCCCGCTCTACCCCGGCGAATCAACTTGGATCGAGTATGGCTACGCCGTCAGCGACCACAAGTGGGGAACATGGTTCCAGAGAGCGGTCCGTCTCCCCACGCGGCGGCTCAGCGTCGAACTCAGGTTTCCGGCCGATTTAGAGCCAGCGGCGTGGGGGATGGAAACCTCCATGGCGGCCGAAGCGTACCCGCTACGTACGGCACTTCAGCAGTGCGAGGAGGGTGGCTTCAGAGTCTATTCATGGGCTACCGACGACCCGCCCCTGCATGCTCGTTATCGACTCGAATGGAACTTCCGCAGGGCACCTAAGCCCTACAAGGATGAGGTGAACAGCACGGACGCCAAGCCAAGTGAGAAGATGGCCGCGATCGGCATAGCCCAGATGGGCGACCCCATCCTCTCGCAGGTAGCGACGCCATTCGATCTTCCACGTGAGGCCGATGCGGCGCGGCAAGTGATCGCCCAGCTCTACTCCGCCATCGAGCGAGCGTCAAGCATCCACAACTTCGCCAAGGGGCTCGGAGTAGCGGCGCCACAGATCGGCATCAACCGCGCCGCGGCGCTCGTCCGAACCGCCGACGGCAACGTCATCACTCTCCTAAACCCAGTCGTCATCGAAGAATCGGACACCAAAGACGAGCAATACGAAGGATGTTGGAGTTTCTTCGACGTTCGAGGCAAGGTACCTCGGCCTGTTGCCATCCACGTTGAACATCAGAGCATCGACGGTGTCCGCAGCATCACGTGCTTCGAACGAGGCGACGCCCGACTGGTAGGACACGAGGTAGACCACCTCAACGGCCACCTCTACATCCGCCGCATGATTCAGCCGCCGAATCTAGTTCCGGTATCCGAGTATCGGGGAACAGGTGAGCCGTGGAACTACACCGACGCCGTTTGACCGTCGAAGATGGCTTCGTTCGGGCGCTCGGCCGGTGCCGGACCAGCGGGAAGCTACGTTCGGTAACCAGACAAGGTCGCACGCCTGGATGGGTCTAAGACCGTCGTACGCGGGCTGACTTGATGTGGTCGAGAGGCCGGGCAGTGTCGGCCGGTCCCCCCCATCGCCACCGGGTTCACTACGCTTGTACACCAAGCAAGCGCCGACGCGCCTGCGGCCGTACGACGCGCGTGAGCCCCAGCACCGACCGAAGGACGCCCCGTGGACGACACCGAGCACTTGGAAAACCTCTCGACAGAACAACTGATCGAGATGATCCGAGAACGCACCGGCGCCGGAGTCAATCTGTCCTTTCCCGGCAAGGTGAAGGCCCGCCAAATTGCCAGAAAGGTTCGCCCAAGAACTCAGAGGACCGTCAGTTCGCTCTCCTTGGGAACAGACGAGGAAAAGGCGCGCAACCTTCTAATCGAAGGCGACAACCTGCAAGCTCTTGCATCACTTTATCGATGGCGGGGCCAAGTAGATCTAATTCTCACCGATCCTCCATACAATACAGGAAATGATTTCCGCTACAACGACCGATGGGACGACGATCCAAACGATCCCGGACTCGGGGAGTTTGTCGGCGCCGATGACCTTGCGCGGCATACCAAGTGGATGAAGTTTATGTATCCACGTCTACAAATGATGTACGGGATGCTGAAGAACAGCGGTGTCATCGCAGTTTGCATCGACCACCGCGAGTTGTTCCATCTGGGCCAAATGATGGACGAACTGTTCGGCGAAAAGAATCGGCTAGCGATTATTAACTGGCAGAAGTCATATTCGCCTCGAAGCGACAAGCAGCATGTGAGCACGGCGACAGAGTACGTTCTAGTTTACGCGAAGGACGAGGACCGGGCGACAACTAGCCTTTTGCCGCGTCATGAGTCAATGGACGCAAGATACAAAAGCCCTGACGGCGACCCCCGGCTGTGGAAATCCGGCGACCTTTCGGCCGGGAAAGGCCCAACGAACCAACCGATGGTGTACGCGATCCAATCGCCATTCACTGCCGATTTGCATTACCCTCCCGAGGGTTGCTGCTGGCGGCTAGCTCAAAGGGATATTAAAAATACACTGGAGCAGTGGGGTGTACCGTACGAAGCCCGGGACATCGATGATGCGCCAGCGAGGGCGCGCGCGGCAGGAGTGCCACTAGAGAAAATCCGTCCGGGCGTTAAGGCCTTGATGGTAAAAGGAAGCCTCCGCACTGCCCGAGAAGCCGCACAAGCAGTTCTGGAAAAAGGATCGTGGCCGGCCGTCTACTTCGGGATGAAAGGCACGGGTCGACCCCAACACAAGCGATACCTCGAAGATGTCAAGCGAGGGATCGTTCCTATGACGTACTGGGCGGATGAAGACTACGACACCCCTGAGACATTGGGCTCAGTGTCGTGGGGCCATGCGCAGTCAGGACACAGTCAAACCGGTGTGGATGAGCTGTCTGCCATTGTTGGGCGAGACCACGGGTTCAAGACCGTTAAGCCACTTAAACTGTTTCAAAAGATTATCCAACTGTGGTGTCCCGCACAGGGTCTAGTACTTGACCCCTTCGCCGGATCGGGAACCACCGGTCATGCCATTTTGGCACTAAACCATCAAACGGAAGCCGATCGACGATTCATTTTGATCGAACAAGGGCGTCCGCAAAGAGGCGACTCTTACGCACGCACACTCACTGCCGATCGACTCAAGCGCGCAATTACGGGAAATTGGGTTAGCAAGAAAGGTCATCCAATCAGAGGCGGGTACTGCTTCAAAGCTCTCACCAAGGCCGTCGATGCGAAAGTCGTCCTCCAAATGGAGCGGGATGAGATGGTCGACACCGTAATTGCGAGTCATCATGACGCCAACCGGCGGCGCGGGTCGTCGCTCGTAAGAATAGAAGATTCATCATTCCGATACCTCGTTGCACGCAATGCCGACGGTCATGGTTTTTACCTGGTATGGGACGGCCCAGAGCAGAACACGGACCTCACAGAGGACGTTTATGAGGCGTGCGTAGAGGAGGGACAGAAAGCCAAGCTTGAACCCGTCTATCACGTATACGCTCGATACAATCTGTTCGGAACGGAAGACGTTCGGTTCTATCGGATACCGGACCAAATTCTCATTGACTTTGGGCTCGACCTGCGCACCGAGGCGTACATGGAGGCCACGAACCCGTGATGGAGCTGTTCCAGTTTCAGCGAGAAGCCGCTACTCAGATCGCGGACAGGTTCATTGACTATCACGCCGATCCCGAGGTAAAAGGCTCCGCCAAGCGCCTGCGCACCGTTCCATTCTTCCAAGCTCTTGCTGCACTCACGGGTGCCGGCAAGACTGTAATTCTTGCCGAGGCTGTAGCCCAGATAGCGGCTACTATGCCCGTTTCCCCAGTAATCCTATGGCTGTCCAAAGGCAAGGTAGTTGTCGAGCAGTCGTATGCGAATATCGCACCGGGCGGCAAGTATAACCACCTCCTCAACAATGCCATCGTCAAGCCTCTTGCAAACTACAATCCGGAGGAAGTGCAGCTAGCCTCGTGCCCATTGCTGTTCTTCGCGACGGTGGGAACATTCAATCACAAGGAGATGGAGGCCGGTCGTCTTCACATCTACCGATCAGATCTCGATACCACGGAGCAATCGACCTGGGATGCCCTACAGCAACGTAACGACAACGATGGGAACCGTCGCCCCCTCTTGGTCGTGTACGACGAGGCTCAGAATCTTTCCGATCAACAAGTAGATTTGCTGCTGACTCAAGAACCTGATGCCTTTCTGGTCGCCAGCGCCACAATGAAGCTGCCAAACTCCCTCGCAGAGGAAGTTGACCGGCTGAAGCGCGGCGGCAGGAGCAATGACTGGCTCGTCACTTCCGTTCGCTCATCTTCAGTGGTCACCGCCGGCCTAGTGAAGAGCACCTTGACGCTAGGCGGGTACAAGAGTCCGATGGAGGAAACGATCTCCACGATGCTCACTGACTTCGCCGATGCGGAACGGGACGCAGTAACGTACGGTGCGGAGATTTATCCGAAGGCCATATACGTATGCAATACTAACGTTGTCGCGCACGATGCATATCGCCGAGATGACCCGAAGCAGCCCTTCGTGCAACGTCAAGCTCCACCGATCCTCATCTGGCGTTATCTGGTCGAGCAGTGCGGGGTCGACCCTGCCGAGATTGCAGTCTACGCAAACCTAGACACCAATAAGGACTATCCACTACCCGCCGATTTTATACTCTACGGCGGTGGAGATCGAGACTACGATCGCTTTATGGCCGGGAAGTATCGGCATGTCATCTTCAATCTAACCCTTCAAGAGGGGTGGGATGACCCCGAGGTCTACTTTGCGTACGTAGACAAGAGCATGGAGTCCAACGTTCAAATAACACAGGTCATTGGCCGCGTTCTTAGACAGCCGGGCGCTATCCATTATCCGGCTGAACGGCTCAATACGGCGCACTTCTATGTCCGGGTGGACAAGAACGAAACGTTCAATGAAGTGCTCAATGACGTCGCGCAGCGCCTAGGAACAGATGCCCCAGAGATTCGCATCGTAGCAAGCGCGCCTGGTCCGAATAGACCGAGGAGCTATTCGGTTAAGGAACATCGCGAGATACCTCGGACCGGCCTGGACGGCCGTGACGCCGTTGCCCCCATCGAGCGCTTGCTCAACGGAATGATCGACTTCAGCGGTGACACGACGAATACAGTCGGCATCGGCAGCAAGCAGGTAGTACAACAACGGGTTGGGGAGGTACCCAGAGAGGCCGAAGGCTGGGAGGACTTCGAGCAGTCGAACAAGGTTGCCGCACGCTGGGTTTTCCATCGCGAGGTGCAGCGTCTCTATGCACGAGCCCTGAACATCGCGAACACCGCAGACCCGCGTTTCGACGTAAAAGTGGGCATTGGCAGCCCAGCGTATAGTCAAATTGCAGACCTCGCACATAGGGTGGTTCATGCATACATCGAAAATGTGACACTAACACAGCGGAAGCCGAATCCCTTCATCGTAGGGCCAATTCTCGCGCGAGAGGACGATGTCGAGCACTTCAGTAATTCTCTACATGAGGGGTACGAGGGACTGAACCCCCTTGAGGCAACCTTCGCTCGAGCGCTGGACAAGACAGGTTTTACGTGGTTCCGCAACCCTCCACGGTCCGGTTACGGAATTCCGCTCGTCTCAATCGGTGATAACGAGATGTTCTACCCAGACTTTGTAATATGGGCGGATGGTTCCGTACTCTGCATCGATACGAAGGGGCCACACATATTGCACGGTGAAGCTGGACGTAAGTTGCTCATGGTGCAGCCGCGCAACGACGTACCTGTCAACCTTCAGATCAAGTTTGTAACTCCCGGTGAATGGGACGGCGATATCCAGAAGCTTAGCCCGGATGGATACACCATCTGGGGTCTTCGATCAGACGGCAAGCGTAGAGCCCAGCACTTCCCCTCCATTGAGGAAGCCGTTTCCCGTCTAACCGGACGAGGTTAGGGCGTCTTCGAATGACACCCGACGTGTGCACTGACGGCTCCGACCGAGGCCCACGACGGTGCACGAGAGGTGACGGCGACGCTGGTGCATGGGCGAACTTCTGGCCGGCGTGGTCTTCACCCATCCCACCCGCCCCGGACAACACCACGAACCGCCCACCCGGCTCACGGCTCAACCCGCGCAACGAACCCAACTCGGCGCCCCGACCACGGGCGGGCGATCCACCGCCGACACCCGCAACGACCCCACCGCCCGGGCGCCATCGACCACGCTCGAGGGCACGGCCCGAAGCGGCGTCGATTCGCGCCCGGGCTCATGCTCGGGTCAGGACGACCGCCGGCAGCAAGCAGTTCCGAACCGGATCGTCCAGCCACGCCGACAGGTGTTCCGGGGCTGCGTTCGTCAACACCGCCGCCACCGCACCACCACGACGGCGACCCCGCCCGACCGCAGCTTCCGAGACCGCAGCACCCGACCCCTCGCCCCACCCAGCCGCAGCAGCACCACGCGAACCCCTGTCGTCGCGCCCGGCCTACGGCGAACGACTCCGGGGCACCACCTGCTACTCAGACGGACCAGCCGATAGCGGCGTACGTCCAAGATCTGACAGGCAGCCAGGTGACCACGGCCGAGCCACCAGATGCGGCCTCACAGAGCCCCTCAGGCCCGATTGGCGCCAAGGGCACGCCCAGATCAAGCGCTGCCGCAGCGTTTGCGCAGCTCAGATGGCGTGTGGCTAGGAGTCTGTAAATCCGTCGGCTTAGCCTACGAAGGTTCGAATCCTTCACCTGCCACTCCAGCGAGAACGGCCCCTGACCAGCAGAAACACGGTCAGGGGCCGTTCTCGTGCGGTCAGCGGCGGCGCGATCCGGAGACGTGGGCGAGGGCCGCCCTGGCGGCCCTGGTGTCGGGGTGCTCCGGGCCGTGGATCCGTTCGGTGGCCGCGACGCTTGCGCGGTGCAGGGCGATGGACTCCTCGGCCAGTCCCTGTCCGGCCAGGGCGTTGGCCAGGTTGTGGCGGCTGGCCAGGGTGTAGGGGTGATCGGGACCGAGCACCCGCTCGCGGGCGGCGAGCACTTCCCGGTGCAGGGCAGCGGATTCCTCGTACCGGCCGGCGCCGGCGAGGGTCAGGGCGAGACCGTGGGAGCTGGTGAGCGTGTCCGGGTGCTCGGCGCCGAGGAGGCGCAGGCGGACGGCGAGCACCTCGCGGTGCAGGGCGAGCGCCTGGTCGTGATCACCGGCGCCGAGCAGCGCCAGGGCGAGGTTGGACCGGCTGATCAGGGTGTCCTGGTGCTCAGGGCCGGAGGTTCGTTCGAGGACGGCGATGGTCCGCCGGTGCAGCGGGATCGCCTCGCCGGGGCGACCGAGCTCGTCCAGCAGCTGGGCGAGGTTGTTGCGGCACACCGAGGTCACGAGATGCTCGGCACCCAGGATCCGTTCGCAGTCGGCGAGGATCTCGCCCAGCGCCGTGGCCGCCTCCTCGCGGCGGCCGAGCAGAGCGTCGACCGAGGCCAGGTCACCGCGACCGGACAGGGTGTGCTCATGGTCCGGGCCCAGGGTGCGCAGGCAGCCGGCCAGGTTCTCCTGCCACAACACCCTCGCCTCCTGGTACCGGCCGCCGAGCACGAGCGTGGTGGCGACGTCGTCGCGGCTGGACAGGGTGTGCTCGTGATCGGGGCCCAGCTCGTGCTCGGTGATGGCGAGGGCGGACCGGCGCAGGGGCAGGGCGGCGTGGTGGCGGCCGGCGTCGGCGAGGAGCTCGGCGAGGGTGGTGCGGGTATGGCGGTACGCCTCGGTCAGTGGCAGCCCGGACACGTGCGGCGCCAGCAGGACCGCGGTGGCCCAGCCCTCCCGACCGGCGGCGGCGACGTCCGCGACGGTGGCGACCAGGGCGGCCGTCACGGCGACGGCCACGTCCTCAGGAGTGGTGGTCGCGGACAGAGCTGCGATGGCGACGCGGGCCGGTGAGGTGAGGGCCACGGCCGGCACGCCACCGGTGGACGCGGGGGCCGGCAGCTCGGTGAGGTGGCGGCGGCACAGCTCGTCGAGGGCCGCGGACACCTGGGCGGCGGGGCGTCCGGCCATCGCCGTCAGCACCACCCGCGGGACCGGGGCGGGGGCGAGCTGGGCCAACATCCGCACCAGGCGGAACCCGTCCGCCGAGAGGCCTTCCAGGGACGGCACTCCGCGCCGCGCCGCCCGCCACCAGCTCCCCGTCACCGGAGAAATGATGCGGCACGACCGCACGCCGTTGCGGAGCAGCCGTCATGCGGCCATGGATTCGAGGCGGCGGATGCGTTCGGCGATCGGGGGGTGGGTGTCGTGGCGGCGGGCCGTCGGATGGAACGGCGATGTGATGAGGAGGTGCGAGCGGGCGATCAGCTCGGGGGCGGCGGGCAGCGGCGCGCAGCGGGTGCCGAGCTCCAGCTTGCGCAGCGCGGACGCGAGCGCCAGGGGGTTGCCGGTGAGCTCGGCGGCGCGGCGGTCGGCGTCGTACTCGCGGGACGAGGGGACGGCGAGGCGCACGATGGCGGCGGCGAGGCCGGTGAGGACGCTCACCGAGGACGCGAGGGCGGCGGCGGAGGAGGAGAGCAGGGTGTCGCGGTGGTACACGTGGGCCAGCTCGTGGCCGAGCACGCCGCGCAGCTCGTCCTCGTCGAGCAGCTCCAGCATGCCGACGGTGCAGCAGACGGTGGCGCTGCGCGGGCCGCGGCCGGTGGCGAAGGCGTTGGGCGCGGTGGTCGGGCACAGGTAGAGGCGCGGCACCGGCCGGCGCGCGGCGGAGGCGAGCTCGCGCACGATCCGGTAGAGCGCGGGCTGCTCCGCCTCGGACACCGGGCGGGCGTGCATGGCGCGCAGCGCGAGCCGGTCCGAGTTCAGGTACACGTACCCGTTCAGGCCCACGGCCAGCAGCACGGCCACCACCAGACCGTCGCGCCCGAACGCCGAGCCGGTGAGCACCACCACGGCGCTGGTGCCGCCGAGCAGCACCACCGTCCTCAGCACGTTGCAGGGGACGTGCACCCCGAACCTCCGTCCGACGACCCCGTGAGCCCTCGGTTCAACGAGCCGGCGGGCGGACGAGTTCCGTGCGCCCGCCCGCCGGGCCGTGATCAGCGCGGCGTGGGGCCGCGCAACTCCATGGTGCAGCACTTGGGGCCGCCACCGGACTTCCGCAGCTCGGAGATGTCCACGAACAGCGGCTCGAAGCCCAGCGCGGCCACCTGCCGGGCCAGGTTCGTGGCCTCCACGGGCAGGATCACGTGCCGGCCGTCGCACACGGCGTTCAGGCCGAGGCACTCGGCGTCGGCGGCGTCGGCGATCACGGCGTCCGGGAACAACCGCCGCAGGACCCGCAGCGACCCGCGGGAGAACGCGTCCGGGTAGTACGCCACCACGGGCCGCCCGGGGGTGTCGTCGAGCACCACGAGCGCGACGTCCAGGTGGTAGTAGCGCGGGTCCACGAGCTGCAACGAGACGACGGGCACGCCGAGTGCCTCCTGTGCCTCGGCGTGCGCGCCGGGATCGGTGCGGAACCCGGTCCCGGCCAGCAGGTAGCGGCCGGTCCACACGAAGTCGCCCTCGGCCTCGTTGATCCGTGAGGGCATGACCACGTCGCGGTAGCCGTGCTCGATGAACCAGCGGCGGAAGTGCTCGGCCTCCGGTTCACGCTGCGGCGCGCGGAACCGCGAGCCCAGCACGTGCCCGTCGACGACGGTGCCGGAGTTGGCCGCGAACACCATGTCCGGCAGGCCCGGCTGCGGCTCGATCTCCTGCACGTCGTGGCCGAGGCGCCGGTAGGTGTCACGCAGCTCGGTCCACTGCCGCATGGCGAGGTCGACGTCGACCGGCTTGCTCGGGTCCATCCACGGATTGATCGAGTACTCGACCGCGAAGTACCGCGGCGGGCACATCAGGTAGCGGCGGCCGGTGGGCGTGCGCTCCGGCACGAGATCCACGGGCGCTTCGAGTGCGATCGACATGATTCGAGCGTAAGGGCGCCGAGGCGCGGCCTTCAACGAGGGTGCTGTGCATTTCGTGCGGCATTATGTTGCGTATGGATCGCCTGGACCATCAGATCGTGTCGCGCCTCGTCGCGGATGCACGGTCGAGCTACGCCGAGATCGGGGCCCGGGTGGGCCTGTCCGCGCCGGCGGTGAAGCGGCGGGTGGACAAGCTGCTGGACTCCGGCGTGCTGCGCGGCTTCACCGCGGTGGTGGACCCCGAGGCGCTCGGCTGGGGCACCGAGGCGTTCGTCGAGGTGCACTGCCGCGGCAACATCGCGCCCGGGCACCTGCGGGCCGGGCTGGAGCCGCTGGCCGAGGTGGTGGCCGCCTACACGGTGTCCGGCTCGGCCGACGCCATCGTGCACCTGCGGGCGGCGGACATCGCGCACCTGGAGACCGCGCTGGAGCGGCTGCGCGCGGTGGACTTCGTGGACCGCACGGTGTCCACCGTGGTGCTCTCCACACTGCTGGAGCGGTCTCCCGCTCCCACGCCGTAAGGTCCGGCGGCATGAGCGCAGCCGACATCATCGTCGAGGTCAACGACCGGATCGCCGTGGTCACCGTCTCCGATCCGGCGCGGCGCAACGCCCTGTCGCCGGAGCTGTCGCTGCGGCTGGCGGACCGGGTGCGGGAGCTGGGCGAGGACGAGTCGGTCAACGTCCTGGTGGTGACCGGCGCGGCGCCGGCGTTCTGCGCGGGCGCCGACCTCTCGCAGCTGGGGGCGGGCGCGGACCCCGCCGAGCGCGAGCACGGCCTGCGGGCCATCTACGCCGGGTTCCTGGCGGTGGCGGACTCACCGCTGCCGACGATCGCCGCGGTGGGCGGCGCCGCGGTGGGTGCCGGGCTGAACCTGGCGCTGGCCTGCGACGTGCGGCTGGCCGGGCCGGGCGCGCGGTTCGACGCGCGGTTCCTGAAGCTCGGACTGCACCCCGGGGGCGGCATGACATGGCTCGCGCAGCGCGCCGTCGGGCCACAGACCGCGCGCGCGATGGCGCTGTTCGGCGAGATCCTGGACGCCGGCGAGGCGCTGCGGCTCGGCCTGGTGCACCGCGTGGCCGACGACCCGGTGGCGGCCGCCCGGGAGCTGGCCGCGACGGCCGCCGTCACGGATCGTGACCTGGTGCTCGCCACCAAGCGCACGATGCGCGCGACGGCCGGGCCGATCGAGCACTCCGACGCGGTCCATCTGGAGCTCGGCCCGCAGGTCGAGTCGGTGGGTTCGGCGCGTTTCGCCGAACGGCTGGCGGCCACTCGTACCCGTCGCTGACGCCGTTCGGCGGCGCCCCGACGACCCTCGTCGATGCCTTCTCGCATCATGGGAGAAGCGTTGTGAGCTTGGCCACCTGTAACGTGTTTGACCTGCGACGATGCCCCACTGAGCGAGATGGAGGGTCAGTTCTCGACCGCGGCCGGATACGCTCGATATCGGGCGCCGCGTCGCCTCGCGAGTGGATCTCGACAGCCCCGCACGGATGAGGAACGTGGCCATTATGAGCGTCGACAGTTCGGCAGCGACGGGACGCGCGGTCCACAAGCTGGACCGCGTGGTGATCCGGTTCGCCGGTGACTCCGGTGACGGCATGCAGCTGACCGGTGACCGGTTCACCTCCGAGGCGGCCGCGTTCGGCAACGACCTCGCCACCCTGCCCAACTTCCCCGCCGAGATCCGCGCCCCCCAGGGCACGCTGCCCGGGGTGTCGAGCTTCCAGCTGCACTTCGCCGACTACGACATCCTGACGCCGGGCGACCGGCCGGACGTGCTGGTGGCGATGAACCCGGCGGCGCTCAAGGCCAACGTCGCCGACCTGCCCCGCGGCGGCACGCTCATCGTCAACACCGACGAGTTCACCAGGCGGAACCTGACGAAGGTCGGCTACGACGGCGACCCGCTGCAGGACGGCTCGCTGGACGCCTTCACGGTGCACAAGGTGGCGATGACCTCCCTCACCCGCGGCGCGGTGGACGCGCGGCCGGAGCTGGAGGTGTCCAAGAAGGACGCCGAGCGGGCCAAGAACATGTTCGCCCTCGGCCTGCTGTCCTGGATGTACCACCGGCCCACCGAGGGCACCGAGCGCTTCCTGCGCGAGAAGTTCGCCTCCAAGCCGGCGATCGCCGAGGCCAACGTGCTGGCCTTCCGGGCGGGCTGGAACTACGGCGAGACCACGGAGAGCTTCGCCACGACGTACCAGGTGGCGCCGGCCAAGCTGGCCCCCGGCACGTACCGGCAGATCACCGGGAACGCGGCGCTGGCCTACGGCATCGTGGCCGCCGGTGAGCGCTCCGGGCTGCCGGTCTTCCTCGGTTCGTACCCGATCACGCCGGCCAGCGACATCCTGCACGAGCTGAGCAGGCACAAGGGCTTCGGCATCACGACGTTCCAGGCCGAGGACGAGATCGCCGGCATCGGCGCGGCCCTCGGCGCCTCGTTCGGCGGCGCCATCGGCGTCACCACCACGTCCGGGCCGGGCATCGCGCTCAAGTCCGAGACGATCGGCCTGGCGGTGACGCTGGAGCTGCCGCTGCTCGTGGTGGACGTGCAGCGCGGCGGCCCGTCGACCGGCCTGCCCACCAAGACCGAGCAGTCGGACCTGTTGCAGGCCATGTTCGGCCGCAACGGCGAGTGCCCGGTGCCGGTGATCGCGCCGCAGTCCCCCGGCGACTGCTTCGGGGCCACGCTGGACGCCGTGCGGATCGCGCTCACGTACCGCACCCCGGTGCTGCTGCTCTCCGACGGCGCGCTGGCCAACGGCTCCGAGCCGTGGCTGGTCCCGTCCGTCGACGAGCTGCCGGACCTCTCGGTGGAGTTCGCCACGGCGGCCAACGCTCCCGACGGCTCCGGTGAGTTCTGGCCGTACCTGCGGGACCCCGAAACGCTGGCCCGGCCGTGGGCGGTGCCCGGCACCGCGGGCCTGGAGCACCGCATCGGCGGCCTGGAGAAGGGCGACGGCAAGGGGAACATCTCCTACGAGCCGGACAACCACGACCGCATGGTGCGGCTGCGCCAGGCCAAGGTCGACGGCGTCGTGGTGCCGGACCTCGTGGTGGACGACCCGAGCGGCGAGGCCGACGTGCTGGTGCTCGGCTGGGGCTCCACGTACGGGCCGATCGGCGCCGGCTGCCGCCGGGTGCGGCGCGCCGGGCTGAACATCGCCCAGGCGCACCTGCGCCATCTCAACCCGTTCCCGGCGAACCTCGGCGAGGTGCTGCGCTCCTACCGCCGCGTGGTGATCCCGGAGATGAACCTGGGCCAGCTCGCGCTGCTGCTGCGGGCCCGCTTCCTGGTGGACGCCATCTCGTACACCAAGGTCGCCGGGCTGCCGTTCAAGGCGGAGGAGCTGCAGGGTGTGCTGACCGACATCGTGCAGGGAGTGGAGCGATGACCGCTGTCGAGCTGGGTCTGCCCGCCATCGGCGCGCTGGACGGCGTGCCGACCACGGACCAGAAGCAGACCGCGAAGGACTTCACCTCCGACCAGGAGGTGCGCTGGTGCCCGGGCTGCGGCGACTACGCGATCCTGGCGACCATGCGCGGGTTCCTGCCGGAGCTCGGGCTGCGCCGGGAGAACATCGTGTTCGTTTCCGGCATCGGCTGCTCGTCGCGCTTCCCGTACTACCTCGACACGTACGGCATGCACTCCATCCACGGGCGGGCGCCGGCCATCGCCACCGGGCTCTCGGTGTCGCGGCCGGACCTGTCGGTGTGGGTGGTGACCGGTGACGGCGACGCGCTGTCCATCGGCGGCAACCACCTGATGCATGCGTTGCGGCGTAACGTGAACCTCAAGATCCTGCTGTTCAACAACCGGATCTACGGCCTCACCAAGGGCCAGTACTCGCCCACCTCCGAGGTCGGCAAGCGCACCAAGTCGACGCCGTTCGGGTCGCTCGACCACCCGTTCAACCCGGTGTCGCTGGCGCTCGGCGCGGAGGCCACGTTCGTCGCGCGGGCGCTGGACTCCGACCGTCGCGGGCTGTCCGCCGTGCTGCGCGCCGCGGCCCGGCACCGGGGCACCGCGCTGGTGGAGATCTACCAGGACTGCCCGATCTTCAACGACGGCTCGTTCGACGTGCTGCGCCGCGGCGAGGACGCCGAGTCCCGGCTGATCCCGCTGGAGGCCGGCGCGCCGATCCGGTTCGGCAAGGACGGCGCGCTGTCCGTGGTCCGCGAGGGCTTCGGGTTGCGGGTGGCCAAGTCCGACGAGGTCGCCGAGTCCGAGGTCGTGGTGCACGACCCGGCGGACCTGCAGCTCGCGTTCGCGCTGTCCCGGCTGTCCGACCAGGACCTGACGCACGCCGTCACCGGCGTCTTCCGCTCGGTGTCGCGGCCGACCTACGACGACGCGGTGCGGGCCCAGGTCGCCGGCGTGCGCGAGGCACAGCCCGGCGACCTGGGGAAGCTCCTGCGCGGCCGCGACACCTGGACGGTCGCCTAGGTACGGACCTTCGTCCGCCACGCGGCGAAGCCGGCGCGCAGCGCGTCGGCCTCGCTGCGGAACCAGACCTCGGCGCGCGTGATGCCGAACAGCGGTGACTCCGCGGTGTGGTAGAGCTTGGAGTCCTCGCTCGCCTTGACGGTGAACTCCGCGGTGGGCGCGGCGCCGCTGCGGGTGGGGCGGGCCGAGCCGGGGTACGGGCCGTCCTCGTAGCGGCCCTCCTCCATCGCCGCCCGGGCCGCGCGCGCGGTCTGCCGGGCACGGCGGTTCCAGGCCTCGAACCCGGCCCGCTGCGCGTCCTCCTCGGTGCGGAACCAGGCCACGGCCCGGGTCCGGCCGTAGTACGGCGAGTCCATCGTGTGGTAGAGCATCGAGCCGCCGTTGCCCTTGATCCGGTACTCCGCCGAGGGCGCGGAGCCGTCCGGCAGCGGGGCGGCCGAGCCCGGGCCGTACCGCGACTCCTCGACCGGCGTGACGGCGCCGCCCGGCGTGCCGCTGGAGGCCGTGGGTAGCTCGGGGAGGTCCTCCAACTCGGGCACCTGTACGGGGCCCGGCCCGGCGGCGGCCTCGGTGTGCTCGGGCGCGACGGGCTCCTCGGCGGCAGGAGCTTCGGGGGCTTCGGCGGTTGTGGCGGCGGCCGGGGTGACGGCGGCCGGGGTGACGGGGTGGCCGTCGGCGTCGAGACGGGGGATGCTGCCGGTGCGGCGGGCGCGCCAGTTCCACGGCCGGAAGCCGGCCTCCTCGGCGTCGTCCTCGGTGCGGAACCAGACCTCGGCGACGGTCTGCGCGTAGGCCGGGGAGTTGGGCGCGTGGTAGAGCATCGGGTCCACCAGTGCCTTGATGCCGTGGCCCTTCGGTGCGCCGCCGCCGGGCAGCGGGAGGGCCGCGCCGGGGTACGGCGCCGCGACGGCGTCCGGTGCGGCAACGCCGTCCGGCGCGGCTGCGGTGCGGCCAGCCGCCACGTCGGCGTCCAGGACCACGGTGTCGTCCGCGTTCCCGGCGAACCCGTCGTCCGCGGACCGCGGCAGGGCGAACCCGAGCGCCGGGGTGTCGAGATCCGCCCCGTCGTCCGTGTCCTGCTCCCCTTCGCCGGAGGTGGCCGGACGAGCCGCGGCCGTCACGGCGGAGGTCTCAGGAGCCGCCACGCCGCCCGTACGCCCGGCGGCACCCGAGGCCGGCTCGGCGACGGCCGGCGCCTCAGCGGCGGCCTGGGGCCCGCTCGCGGGGGCCTGGGACGCAGCGGAGGCAGCGGCCCGCTCCGCGGTCCGAGGT
>DASWTI010000343.1:0-8460 GCA_036402215.1 Pseudonocardiaceae bacterium | reverse complement strand
CTCGCCGCCGAGCTGCGCGCCGTCGCGGCCGACCGGGCCGAGGAGCGTGCCCAGCGGGCCGGCGTGCTGATCACGGCGCCGCTCGGGCTGTGCTTCCTGCCGGCCTTCTTCTGCCTCGGGGTGCTCCCGGTGGTGGCCGGGCTCGCCGCGCACCTGTTCGACCAGTGGTGATCCGTCCACAAGGGACGGACACGACGCGCCGGAGGTCCGGCGCAGGAAGGAGTTTCACCATGATCCGCAACGGAGTCCGCCGCGTCCGCCGGGTGCTCGCCGCCGACGAGGGCCTGGTGACCGCGGAGTACGCGATCGTGGCCATCGTCGCCGCCGCGTTCGGCGGCGTCCTGTTCTCGGTGGTCACCGGCGACGACATCGTGTCGGCCATCGGCAGCACCATCCGCCGCGCGCTGACGGTGCCGTTCTGATGGCCGGCCCTGCTCGCCCGCTCCGCGTGCTCCACCGCTGCCGGGCGCTCCTGCGGCCCGTGGCCGGTGATCGTGGTGCGACGACGGTCGAGACCGCTATCGCGGTGTGCGTCATCACGCTCGTCACCGCCATCGGTCTCGTCGGCTTCGTAGCTGCCCACGGACAGGTTCGCTGCGTGGACGCCGCGCGGGAGGCGGCCCGGCTCACCGCCCGGGGCGAGCAGGGCCGCGCCACCGAGGTGGCCACGAGCGTGGCTCCGGCCGGGGCCACCGTCTCCATCACGGTCACCGGCGACGAGGTGGTGGTCCGGGTGGACTGGCGGCCGGCCTCGGAGCTCGTGCCCGGCCTGCGGATCGGCTCGGAGGCCGTGGCGGTGCTCGAACCGGGGGTGACCGGATGAGCGCTCGGCCGGGCGTGCTCGGCGTGCTGCGCGACGAACGGGGCTCGGCCACGATCATGGGGCTCGCGGCGGCGGCCGTCGTGCTGCTCGCGTTCACGTCCGCGCTGTACCTCGTGGCGGCCACCGCGGCCCGGCACCGGACGGAGGCCGCGGCGGACCTCGCGGCGCTCACCGCGGCGAGCCGGCTGCTGACGGGTGCGGAGCAGGCGTGCGCGACGGCCGGTCGGGTGGCGAGCCGGATGGCGGCCCGCATGACGCGGTGCGAACTTGACGGCTGGCATGTCGTCGTGCACGTGGAGGGCGTGCCGCCGCCTCTGTTGGTCCGTCTGGGGGTCCCTCGTGCTACCGCTCGTGCGGGTCCTGCGCTCGGCGGTGTGAGGTAGGGCGGGCTGTCCACGACGAGCGGTCGGTGAGCCGCGATGAACGACCGAATCGCGACCTGGGCGTGATCGAACTGCGTCTCGATCGCTCATCAGGGCGATGGCTATCGGTTCAGCGGCAGTGCATATGCGCGCTCATCGCGCTCCAACGGCCGACCACCGAGCGGGGGCTTCACAGCTATTCCGTCGGTGGCGGCGGTGGTCGAACCTATGTGAGCAACGAAACAGCAGCGCATGGAGACGAGAAAGATGGACTGGACCCAGACCTGGCGTAACGCCTTCCGCACGGAGCTGCGGGCGGAGGCCATCGGTCTCGCCTACCACGGCTGGACCGTCGTCCCGGGCACGTACCCGGAGGACGCGGTGTGGGTCGGTGTCCCGGGCGCCCCGCAGGACGGTCCGCTGCCCATTCACGACAACTGGCTGGAGCTCGCCGGCGCCGGTGCCGACCGCACCGCGTCGCTCTGGTCGGGTCGTCCCTTCTCCCTGCTGCTGGCCACCGGGCTGGTGTACGACGTGCTCGACCTGTCCGCCGAGCTGGGGCGGCGCACCGCCGCCGAGCTGCGGAACATCGGGCTCCCGGCACCGATCGCGGCCACTCCGACCGGCCGTTGGCTTTTCCCGGTGGTGACCGGCGAGCCGCTCTGCGCGGACCTCGCCACCCACCCAGAGGTGGTGCTGCACGGACGCGGAAGTTGGGTTCCGCTGCCGCCCTCGCCGTTCGTGCACGGGGTCGTGCACTGGCGAGTCAAGCCGGAGGTCTCCGGCTGGCACGTGCCGCGCTCGTCCGACGTGCAGCAGGCGGTTCTGGACGCCCTGTACGCCGTGCGGCCCACCGCGGCGGGCACCGCTGTGCTCGCCGGCACGACACGCAGCGATCGATGAACAGGTAGCCGCTCTTCCAGCGCACCGAAGCTGCGTGTCCGCGGCCGGCGCAGCGGGGTGAGTCCGCCGAAATGGCGTCGATTTCCCCCGCCGCGCCGGCCGCGTCGCCATTTACGGGTGTCGATCACGAACGTTGATCGGTAACGCCCCGCTTATTGGAACGTCTGTTTCGTCACGCACCGTTCATATGGTTGCGAATGCGATCGTGGTCCGCGACCTCGATCAATTGTTCGATCACGGAGCATCGCGCGACGGAGCCGCGCGGTGGTTCTCAGGCCGGCAGGTACGACAGGACGGCGTCGAGGACGGCGACTGCGGCCGGCTTGTCGAGGGGGTCATTGCCGTTGCCGCACTTGGGTGACTGGACGCACGAGGGGCATCCGGCGGGGCACTCGCAGGCGGCGATGGCGCCGCGGGTGGCGGCGAGCCACGGGCGCAGGGCGGCGTAGCCCCGGTCGGCGAAACCGGCCCCGCCGGGGTGGCCGTCGTGGACGAAGACGGTGGCGGCGCCGGTGTCGGGGTGCAGGGCGGTGGACACGCCGCCGATGTCCCAGCGGTCGCACACGGCGAACAGCGGCAGCAGGCCGATCGCGGCGTGCTCGGCGGCGTGCAGGGCGCCGGGGACGCGGGCCGGGTCGATGCCGGCGTCCGCCAGCAGTTCCTCGGACACCGTGTACCAGACGGCCTTGGTGCGCAGGGTGCGTTGCGGCAGGTCGAGCGGCACCGAGTCGAGCACGGCGCCGGACGGCAGGCGGCGGAGGTAGCCGACGACCTGGGACGTCACGTCCACCTCGCCGAGGGTGACCCGGACCTCGCCGTGGCGCACGGTGGTGCCGACGGAGCGCACGGCGATGTCGACGACCTCGCGGGCGGAGGTGCTCCACGAGGGCTCCTCGGCGTGCACGAGGGCGAGGGACTCGTCCAGCTCCAGGGCGTCCACCACGTACGACCGCCCCTGGTGCAGGTAGACGGCGCCGGGGTGCACGTGGGTGTGCGCCGAGCCGGAGTCGACGGTGCCCAGCATGCGGCCGGTGTCGGACTCGACGACCACGATCTGCTCGCCGCCGGAGCCGCGGATGTCCACGCCGGGGTGCGGTCGCTCCGAGGCCACGGCCCAGAACCAGCCGTTCGGCCGCCGCCGTAGGAAACCTTGCTCCACCAAGGAATCCAGCGCGGCGCGTGCCGCCGGCCCGAACACGGCCTCGGCCTCGCCGACGCCGATCGGCAGCTCGGCGGCGGCGCAGGCGAGCTGCGGCTCGAGCACGTACGGGTTGGTCGGGTCCAGCACGCACGACTCGAGGGGCCGGCCGAGCAGCGCCGCCGGATGGTGCGCCAGGTAGGTGTCCAGCGGGTCGTCGCGCGCCACGAACACCACGAGCGCACCCTCGCCGGAGCGGCCCGCGCGCCCGGCCTGCTGCCAGAACGAGGCCACGGTCCCCGGGTAGCCGGCCACCACCACGGCGTCCAGCCCGGCGATGTCCATGCCGAGCTCGAGCGCGTTGGTGGACGCCACGCCGAGCAGCGCGCCGGACGAGAGCGCGCGCTCCAGCTCGCGCCGCTCCTCCGGCAGGTAGCCCGCCCGGTACGCCGCCACCTGCCTGGCCAGCTCGGAGTCGACCTCGGCCAGGTGCCGTTTGGCGCCCAGGGCGGTCAGCTCGGCACCGCGCCGCGAGCGCACGAACGCGATGGTCCGCGCCCCCTCCACCACAAGGTCCGCCAGGATCCGGCTCGCCTCCGCCCCCGCCGACCGCCGCACCGGCGCCCCGTTCTCCCCGACGACGGCACTCCCCGCCCCCCGCCGCGCCGAGCCCCGCACCTCAGCCGCGACCACGGCTCCTGTGCCGGCCGGGGCGGTGGCCACGGCGGTGCCGGTGGTGCCAGTGGTGTTGGTGGTACTGCCAGGGGTAGTGGTGTCGGTGGTGCGAGGGGTGCCGCTGGTGCCGCTGCTGGTGCTGCTGCCGCTGCCACTGGTGGAGCCGGTGGAGCGGGTGGAACCACCGGAGCCGCCGGAGGTGGTGGTGCTGCGGCTGCTGGTACCGGAGCTGGGGACCGGGGTGCCGGTGGGGTCGAGGAGGGGTGGCTCCCAGAGGGCCACTGTGCGGGGGCCGCGTGGTGAGCCGTCCTCGGTGACGGCGACCACCGGGAGGCCGATGAGGGCGGCGGCGGAGGCGGCGGGGTCGGCGACGGTGGCGGAGGCGAGGACGAAGACGGGGTCGGTGCCGCAGCGGGCGGCGACCCGGCGCAGGCGCCGCAGGAGCAGGGCGACGTGCGAGCCGAACACACCGCGGTACGCGTGGCACTCGTCCACGACCACGTACCGCAGCCGCCGCAGCCAGGACGACCAGCGGGCGTGGCCGGGGAGGATCGACCGGTGCAGCATGTCGGGGTTGGTGAAGATCCAGCGTGCGTGCGCCCGCACCCAGTCGCGCTCGGCCAGCGGCGTGTCGCCGTCGAAGGTGGCGGCCCGCAGACCCGGGACCCCGAGCGCCGACAGCGAGCGGAGCTGGTCGGCGGCGAGCGCCTTGGTCGGCGACAGGTACAACGCGGTGGCGCGGGGGTCGGCGGCGAGCGCGGTCAGCACGGGCAGCTGGTAGGCGAGGGACTTGCCGGAGGCGGTCCCGGTGGCGATCACCACGTGGGAGCCGTCCCGCACCAGGGAGGCGGCCTCGACCTGGTGGGACCAGGGGCGTTTGACGCCGGAGGACCGCAGGGCGGCGACGACGGGCTCGGGCGCCCAGGACGGCCAGTCGGCGAACACGGCCTCGCGGGCCGGCAGCACCTCGCTGTGCGTGAGCGGGGATTCCCCGGACGGGACACCGGCCAGGACCCGGTGCAGCAGTCGCCCACCCCGCTCCGTGCTCACGCGGTGAGCCTATGCCGCCCGTTCAGGTAAGCCTCGACCGAAACGCCGCTGATAGCGGTGGGTACACTCCCGCTCCGTCTCGCCGCCCGACCTGGGACGGCGTACTTCCCGCGCGCCCCACGGGTGCGCAGCAGTCGAATCCGCAGGAGGACTGATGTCCCGGCTCACCCTCGCGGCGAGCTCATTGGAGCTCTCCGGAGGTGACCGCGGCCTGGTGGCCGTGGTCGCCGTGGTCGCACTCGCGGCCCTCGCCGTCGGGTATGTCCTGCTCCGGGAGGTGCTGGCCGCCGGCCAGGGCACCCCGAAGATGCAGGACATCTCCAAGGCCGTACAGGAGGGCGCGGCGGCGTACCTCAACCGCCAGTTCCGCACCCTCGGTGTGTTCGTCGTGGTCGTCTTCGGGCTGCTCTTCCTGCTGCCGGCCGACGACGCCGCGGAGCGCATCGGCCGCTCCTTGTTCTTCATCGTGGGCGCGGTGTTCTCCGCCTCCATCGGCTACCTGGGCATGTGGCTCTCGACGCGCGCCAACGTGCGCGTGGCCGCCGCGGCCAACGAGGGCGCGGGCGGTCGTGAGAAGGCCATGCGCATCGGCTTCCGCACCGGTGGCGTGGTCGGCATGGCCACCGTCGGCCTCGGCCTGTTCGGTGCCGCGCTGGTCGTGATGGCCTACGCCGGTCAGGCGCCCAAGGTGCTGGAGGGCTTCGGCTTCGGCGCCGCGCTGCTCGCGATGTTCATGCGTGTCGGCGGCGGCATCTTCACCAAGGCCGCCGACGTCGGCGCCGACCTGGTCGGCAAGGTCGAGCAGGGCATCCCGGAGGACGACCCGCGCAATGCGGCCACCATCGCCGACAACGTCGGTGACAACGTCGGCGACTGCGCCGGCATGGCGGCCGACCTGTTCGAGTCCTACGCGGTCATGCTGGTCGCGTCGCTCATCCTGGGTTCCGTGGCCTTCGGCGTGCAGGGCCTGCTGTTCCCGCTGATCGTGCCGGCCCTCGGCGTGATCACCGCGGTCATCGGCGTCTACATCACCCGGGCCCGCGCCGGCGAGAACGGCCTGCGCGCGATCAACCGCTCCTTCTACATCTCGGCCGGCATCTCGGCCGTGCTGTGCACGGTGGCCGCCTTCGTCTACCTGCCGGGCAGCTTCTCCGAGCTGACCCTGCCGGAGGGCAGCCAGTACCTGCAGGAGTCCGGCAACCCGGCGCTCATCGCCGCGGTGGCCGTGATCATCGGCATCGTGCTGGCCGGCGCCATCCTGTGGCTCACCGGCTACTACACCGGCACCGAGTACCGCCCGGTCAAGGACGTCGGCGAGACCTCCCGCACCGGCCCGGCGACGGTCATCCTGTCCGGCATCTCGGTCGGCTTCGAGTCGGCCGTCTACACCGCGCTGGTCATCGGCGCGGCGGTGTACGGGGCGTTCCTGCTGTCGTCCAGCATCGGCATCGCGCTGTTCGCGGTCGCGCTGGCCGGCTGCGGCCTGCTCACCACGGTCGGCGTGATCGTGGCCATGGACACCTTCGGCCCGGTCTCCGACAACGCGCAGGGCGTCGCCGAGATGTCCGGTGACGTGCACGGCGAGGGCGCGGCGATCCTGACCGAGCTGGACGCGGTGGGCAACACCACCAAGGCCATCACCAAGGGCATCGCCATCGCCACCGCGGTGCTCGCCGCCACGGCGCTGTTCGGCTCGTACCGCGACGCCATCGAGCAGCAGCTCGCCAAGCTGCAGGTCACCGGTGAGTTGCCGGTGGCGTTCAGCAACCTGGTGTTCACCCCGAACGTGCTGGTCGGCATCGTGATCGGCGCGGCGGTGGTGTTCATGTTCTCCGGCCTGGCGATCAACGCGGTGACCCGCGCCGCCGGCGCCATCGTGTTCGAGGTGCGCCGCCAGTTCCGCGACGACCCGGGCATCATGGCCGGCACCAGCCGCCCGGAGTACGGCAAGGTCGTGGACATCTGCACCCGCGACTCGCTGCGGGAGCTGGCCACCCCCGGTCTGCTCGCCGTGATGGCGCCGATCGCGGTCGGCTTCGGCCTCGGCGTCGGTCCGCTGGCCGGCTACCTGGCCGGTGCCATCGCCTGCGGCACCCTGATGGCCGTGTTCCTGGCCAACTCGGGTGGCGCCTGGGACAACGCCAAGAAGCTCGTCGAGGACGGCAACCACGGCGGCAAGGGCTCCGAGGCGCACTCCGCCACCGTCATCGGTGACACCGTGGGTGACCCGTTCAAGGACACCGCCGGCCCGGCCATCAACCCGCTCATCAAGGTGATGAACCTGGTCAGCGTGCTGATCGCCCCGGCGATCGTGACCTTCTCGGTGGGCGACGACGCCTCCGGCCCGGTCCGCGCCGCCATCGCGGTGGTCGCGGTGGCCGTGATCGTCGCCGCGGTGGTCGTGTCCAAGCGGCGCACCAGCGCCATCACCGACACGCCGGCCGCCCAGCAGGTCACCGGCTGACGTTCCACGCGGTACCCACCGGGCCGTCGGGAGTTCGCTCCCGGCGGCCCGGTGGCATGCGAGGGGTGGTATGCGCAATCCCCCGGCGGGGTGATCGGCCGGTCACCCGGATAGGGTCGGGGCGATCTGAACACACCCCGTGAGAGGACGTATCCGATGAGGCGCAGCCTCCTGGCGGCCGCGGTGCTGACCGCCGTGCTGCCCATCGCCGCGTGCGGCGGCGACAACACGACCAGCACGTCGAACTCGACCTCCGGCTCGGCCGCCACCACGAGCGGCGGCGTGCCCGCTCCGTCCGACGACAAGGTCGCCTGGGTCGACAAGGCGTGCACCGAGATCGTGACCATGACCGACGCCCAGACCGCCTCGCCGCCGGACCTGCAGGGCGCCGACCCGGCCACGGCGCTCAAGGAGTTCGACGAGTACATCGGCACGAACATCGGCATCGTGGAGGACACGATCGCCGGGCTGAAGGACCTCGGCCCGTCGCCCTTCGAGGGCGGTGACGAGGCCGTGGCCGCGCTGGTGTCCGGCCTGGAGACGCTGAAGACGACCTACGAGTCGACGCGCACCACGGTCGCCTCGGCGAACACCGCCGACCCGCAGGCGCTGCAGGCCGCCATGCTGCAGGCGCTGAGCGGCCTGGCCGCCGGCGGCGAGGAGTTCGGCACCGCCCTGGAGGGCATCGCCAACAACACCGAGGTCTCGGTGGCCGCCAACCAGGCCCCGAGCTGCCAGAAGCTCACCGGCGGCGCCCCCGCGCCGACCACCACGACCTGACCCGTCGTAGGCCGCGACGCCCCCACCGCCACCCCGGCGGCGGGGGCGTCGTGCCGTCCGGCCACGGGCGTGTCCTGGTGGGGTATCGAACGAGTGTTCTATCGTGTGCCCGGTGCGACAGCTGTCGTTCTTCTCGGTGGACGCGCGGCGGCCCCTGGTCGACGACCTGGGCGGGTTGCTCTGCGGCCCCGGCCAGACCGTGCGCTTCGGGCGTGGCGGCGCGGCCCGGCTGAGCGTCGTGGTCGCCGACCGCTGGCGGGTCACC
>DASWTI010000342.1:0-13426 GCA_036402215.1 Pseudonocardiaceae bacterium | reverse complement strand
CGCTCCGCTCGGCGGCCGCACG
Organism: Pseudonocardiaceae bacterium; assembly: GCA_036402215.1. Classification (GTDB taxonomy): domain Bacteria; phylum Actinomycetota; class Actinomycetes; order Mycobacteriales; family Pseudonocardiaceae; genus DASXTS01. The sequence goes on along the minus strand of DASWTI010000342.1, from coordinate 13,404 downwards.
GTCGCCGACGGCGTCCCGGCCAAGCAGGCCACGTCGGCGGGCACCGGGGGGATCGGCACCGCGAACGCGTCCGGCCGGGCGGGCGACCTGTCGCTCGACGGCATCCCGGACATCGTGGCCCGCAACCGGAACACCGGCCACCTCAACCTGTACGCGCACAGCGGCTCGTACAACGGCCTGCAGACGTTCCCGACCGTGCAGTCCACCAGCTACGGCTGGGGCGGCATGACCTGGCTCGGCACCGGTTACGTCACCGCGGACAACGCGATCGACGTCATCGCCAGGGCGGCGGACGGCCGGCTGCTGGTCTACCCGCACAGCGGCTCGCTGGCGAACTACCCGGTCATCACGCCGCCGACCGTCCTCGGCTACGGCTGGGGCATCAACGACCTGATCACGGTCGACGACTGGAACGCCGACGGCTACGACGACATCCTCGGCCGCCGCGCCGGCACCGGCGACGTCTACCTGTACCAGCACAGCGGCACGTTCAACGGCACCAGCACGTACCCCTCGGCGGGGCTCGTACTGACCGGCGCGGAGCTGGACGTGTGGCAGGCGTTCGGCGACTTCACCGGCGACGGCGTGACCGACCTCGTCTACAAGGACGTGGACGGCTTCCTCGGCGTGTACGACTTCCTGGTCGACTCCGACCCGGGCACGCCGGGGCCGGAGGGCCAGAACTACTACGTCGGCTACGGCTGGAACATCAACGACCGGCTGCTGCTGATGGACGTCGACGGCAACGGCTACACCGACGTCCTGGCCCGCAACGGCGCCAACGGGAACCTGGTCGCCTACACGCACAGCGGCACCTGGGACACCACCAACCCGTACGGCTCGCTGCAGTCGCCGTCGCTGCTCGGCTACGGCTGGACCGTGAACGACATCATCACCTGATCCACGGTCGGCACCGAATACGGAAGGGCGCCCGTCCCACCAGGACGGGCGCCCTTTCGTCCAGGACATGGCATTCCGGTTCCAGCGGCCGTCGCGTGCCGCGCCGCGGAACCGGCCGTCGTCAGGCGCTCAGCGCGCGGCTGTTCACCAGGACCTCGGAGACCACGCGGTGCGCGGGCAGCACGGAGGCGCGCTCCTCGGCGGCGTCGGCCGTGCCGGCCACCAGGTCCAGGAATCGGTCGAGTTGCGCGGCGAGCGGCTCCGCGGCGGTCACCAGCTCGGGGATCTCGATGATGGTCTGCTGCCGATAGCCCCGGCCGTCGGCGTCCGCGGCGTCGCCGGACACGTGCCGGTAGATGGTCACCGCGCGGCGCAGCAGGTCCACCTCCACCGAGCGGTCCACCTCGGCGATGGTCAGCTCACGCACCTTGCGCTGGCCGATGCGGCTGGCGGACACCGTGGCCAGCCCGCCGCCCGGGAAGCCGAGCACCGTTTCCACCACGTCCTCCGCGCCGGACACCGAGTCCGGGTGGAAGAAGCCGACGCCCGAGCTCACCCGCTGCGGCTGCGCGCCGCCGAAGCAGCGCACCGCGAGGTCCACGTCGTGCACCAGCAGGTCCCAGCCCACGCCGGTGCGGATTCGCGGCGCGTACGGCGAGTGCCGCGCGGCCGAGACGTGTACCGGGTCGCTGATCAGCGCGAGCGCGGTGAGCACGGCCGGGTTGTAGCGCTCCACCAGGCCGCACATGAGCGGCAGCCCGCGGGTCTCGGCGAGCGCGATGACCTCCTCGGTGGCCGCCAGGTCGGCGCACACCGGCTTCTCCACCAGCAGCGGCAGGTCGGCCTCCAGCACCCGCAGGGCGAGGCCGTGGTGGGTCTCGGTGGCGGACGCGAGCACCACGGCGTCCACGCCGGACAGGTCGAGCTCCGGCGCCCAGTCCACGCCCCACCGGTTGGCCACCGCGCGGCCGGTGCGCTCCACCGGGTCGACGACGCGGGCCAGGTCGCAGCGGGGGGACTGCGAGATGACGCGGGCGTGCAGCGAGCCCATCGAGCCGGCGCCCACCAGGGCGACCCGCGGCCGCGCCGGCGGCATGCCGTTGGTGGCGCTCACTTCGACACCACCGCGAGCACCGCGTCGGCCACCTGCTGCACCTCGTCGTCGGTGAGCTTCGCGTGCACCGGCAGCGAGAGGCAGCGGCTCGCGACGTCGGTCGCCACCGGCGTCCCGGACACCACGACCCGCGGGTGCGCGGCGTAGCACTCGTAGTCGTACACGGTCTTCGGGTAGTAGATGCCGTTGCCGATGCCGCGCTCGGTGAGGGCGGCGGCCAGCTCGTCGCGGCTCACCGCGGACTCCTCGGTGACCAGCACCGTGTACTGGTGCCACACGTGGTCGCGGCCGGGCAGCGCGGCCGGCACCCGCAGCGCGGGGCTCTCCCCGAGCCGGGCGGACAGCGCCGCGGCGTTGGCCCGGCGGCGCGCCACCTGCTCCTCGTAGCGGGACAGCGCCGGCAGCGCCACGGCGGCCTGCAGGTCCGTCAGCCGGTAGTTGTGGCCGGCCATCTCGTACTGGTACCGCTGCCGCATGCCCTGGTTGCGCAGCACGCGCAGCCGCCCGGCGAGCTCGGCGTCGTCGGTGGTGATCATGCCGCCCTCACCGGTGGTGAGGTTCTTGGTGGCGTAGAACGAGAAGCAGCCGATGCCGAAGCTCCCGGCGCCGCGGCCCTCGTGGCGCGCCCCGTGCGCCTGCGCGGCGTCCTCCACGAGGTGCAGCCCGTGCTCCGCGGCGAGCGGCGCGAGCTTGCCCATGTCCGCCGTCTGCCCGTAGAGGTGCACCGGCATGAGGACCCTGGTGCGGTCCGTGACCGCGGCGGCCACCGTGGCCGGGTCCAGGTTGAAGTCGTCCACCGAGATGTCCGCGAAGCGGGCCGTCGCGCCGGCCTCCAGGATCGCGTTCAGCGTGGCGATGAAGGTGAACGGCGAGGTGACGACCTCGTCGCCCGGCCGCAGGTCCAGCACCTGCAGGGCGGCGACGAGCGCGGTGGTGCCGTTGTTGACGGCCACCGCGTGCTGCACGCCCACCAGCTCGGCGAACCGGGCCTCCAGCTCGGCGACCTTGGGGCCCTGCGCGATGATCCCGGACCGCAGTACCTCGAGAACCTGCTGCTCGACCTCGGGGCCGAGGTCGACGACGGAAATGGGGATCACTGCGCTCCTTCACGGCTTCTCGACGCTGGGATGCCTGGGGCGACTCCGCTGAGGCCTGGCCGCGGAGCAGGGTAGCAACGCGGCCGGGGGGTCGCCGACCACCGCGGATAGCCTCCCCGTGGCCCCGACCGGCCACGATGACCTGCGTCACCCCTGGACAGCGGACGGAGACGAGCGATGCCCCTGGTGCACCCCACCGCCGTGATCGGCCCTGACGTGCGGCTCGGCGAGCGGGTGGCGATCGGCCCGCACGCCGTGCTCGTCGGCAACTGCGTCGTCGGCGACGACTGCTGGATCGGGCCCGGTGTGGTCATCGGCACACCGCCCGAGGTGGCCGGCATCACCCACGAGGCGGGCTGGAGCTCCGAGGACGCCGCGCCCGGCCTGCCCGGCGTGGTGATCGGCGCCGGGACCATCCTGCGCGAGGGCTCGATGGTGCACCGCGGCTGGAAGGCCGAGGCCACCGTGCTGGGCGCCGGCTGCTACCTGATGAACAAGGTCTACATCGCGCACGACTGCCGGATCGCGGACAACGTGACCATGGCGTCCACCGCGACGCTCGGCGGGCACGTACGGGTCGGGCCGCGGGCCAACCTCGGCATGGGCGCGACCGTGCACCAGTTCCGCGTGGTGGGGCCGGGGGCGATGGTCGGCATGGGCTCGGTGGTCACGCGCGACGTGCCGCCGTTCGGCACCGTGCACGGCAACCCCGCCCGGTTGCGAGGCGTCAACAGGGTGGGCATGTCCCGGGCGGGCGTGGCCGACGAGACGATCGAGACGGTGGGATCGGCGTACGCCGAGCACCGGCTGCCGGACCCCGGCGGGCTCGCCGACGTGGCCGCCGAGGCCTTCACCTGGTGGGGCGAGGCGGATCCGCAACGTCCGCTCGTGTGAGCGGATGGTGAAGGACGCTGATAACCTGACCCGTCCCCGAGCGCTACAGGAGAGGCCCGTGACCGTACCCGCCGGCTCGGATGTGGTGGCACCCCCCGACAGCGCCGTCGACTCCTCGCCGGCCCCGGCCACTTCCAGCGCCGCGAAGCGCCGCCTCCTCACCGCCGCGCGCATCCTCGTCACCCTCACCCTGCTCGCTGCCGTCGGCTACGCCCTGGTGTCCCAGTGGGAGGACGTCCGCTCCACGGTCACGTCGATCCCGCCGCAATCCCTCGTCATGGCCCTCGGCGCCGCCCTGCTCGGCATCACCTGCAACGTCATGGCCGGCCGGGACGTGCTGCGCGGCCTGGGCCAGCCGGTCCGTACGGTCGAAGCGGGCCGGTTCTTCCTGGTGGGGCAGCTCGGCAAGTACCTGCCGGGCAGCGTGTGGGCGTTCGTGCTCCAGATGGAGCTCATGAAGCGCGCCGGCATCCCGCGAGCGGTCGGCTTCGCCGGCGCCCTGATCACGGTGGGCATCGCGACGGCCACCTCGCTGGTGGTCGGTCTCCTGGGTCTCCCGGCCTTGCTGTCGGTCGGCGGCATCGTGCCCTGGCTGGTGCTGGCCCTGGTACCACTCGCCATCGTCTGCGCCCTGCCGCCGGTGCTGTCCCGCCTGCTCACCCTGGTCTTCAGGGTTCTGCGCCGTGGGTCGCTCAGCCGCCAGCTCGGCTGGTCCGACACGGGGCGTGTGACGCTGTGGTCGCTGGCGGCCTGGTTCTTCTTCGGTACGCAGCTGGCCCTGCTCGCCGGTGGTTTCACGGGCCCGGGGCTCGACGGCTGGATCCGCTGCATCGGTGCCTTCTCCATCGCCATGACGGCCGGCCTGATCGCCGTGGTGGCCCCGTCCGGCATCGGCGTCCGTGAAGGTGTCCTCGTCGCCGCGCTGTCGGTGTACGTGAGCCCCGGCATCGCCCTCGGCCTGGCGCTGACCTCACGGCTGATCCTCACCGTGGCCGACGTCCTCGCCGCCTCGGTCGCCGCAGCATCCGGCGTCCGGGCGCTACGGCGAACCTCCGCCTGACGGCTCTCCCCTCCGCACCGGCACCGCGCCCCACCGCGCGGTCGCCCCCGGCGCCTTTGCTCTGAGTACATAGCGCTGACCTGGGGGTTTGTTGCGCGCGCCGCCTTGCTGCCGGCCTACTTTGCTCTGAGTACATACGGAAGCAGGGCGGCGGATGGTCCGGGGCGTGGGTGGGGCGGCGGGGCCGGAGCGGCGGCTCTGGGGTCACCTGGGCGGGCGAGTACTCAGAGCTGAGGGAGGTCGGGGCTCAGGCTGGGTGAGGTGCGGGGGATTCGAGTTCGAGGGCCGTGTCAGGGGGTGGCGGTGGTGAGTTCGTCGGCGATGCGCTTGGCGATTTCCAGGCTGGCGGTGGCGCCGGGGGACGGGGCGTTGAGGACGTGGACCTGGCGCGGGGCGGTGTGGAACAGGAAGTCGTCGACGAGGGAGCCGTCGCGGCGCATGGCCTGGGCGCGGACGCCGGCGGGGGCGCGGACGAGGTGTTCGGGGCGGACGGCGGGGACGAGGCGGGCCAGGGCGCGGGCGAAGCGGGTCCTGGAGAGCGAGCGGCCGATCTCGCCGGCGCCGGTGACGACGTTCTTGCGGGCCAGGCGCCAGAAGCCGGGGAACGTGAGGGTGTCGGCCAGCTCGCGGGGCTGGACGTCACGCCAGCGGTAGCCCTCGCGGCGCAGGGCGAGCACGGCGTTGGGGCCGGCGTGCACGCCGCCGTCGATGCCGCGGGTGAGGTGCACGCCGAGGAACGGGAAGGCGGGGTCGGGCACCGGGTAGATCAGGCCGCGCACCAGGTGGGCGGCGTCCGGGGTGAGCTCGTAGTACTCGCCGCGAAACGGCACGATGCGTGCCTCGGGGGTGAGGCCGGCGAGGCGGGCGACGTGGTCGCTGTGCAGGCCGGCGCAGTTGACGACGGCGTCGGCCTCGAACTCGCCGGTGGTGGTGATGACGCGGACGGCGGACGTGACGCCGGTGATGGCGGTGACCTCGGCGCCGAGGCGCAGATCGGCGCCGGCGGCGCGCAGCCGCCGCACGAGGACCTCGCACACGGCGGTGTAGTCGACGATGCCGGTGGACTCGACGTGCAGGGCGGCGACGCAGGACACCTCGGGCTCGTACTCGCGGGCCTGCGCGGGCTCGACCAGCTTGGCCGGCACGCCGTTCGCCTCAGCCCGCCGTGCGAGCTCGTGCAGCCGCGGCAGCTCCTCCTCGGCGGTGGCGACGACGAGCTTGCCGCACACCTCGAACGGCACGCCGTTGTCCCGCGCGAACGCCGTCATGGACGCGGTGCCCGCCGTGCACAGGCGGGCCTTGAGGCTGCCCGGCTTGTAGTACAGCCCGGCGTGGATCACCCCGCTGTTGCGGCCCGTCTGGTGCCGCGCCCAGGCGGTCTCCTTCTCCAGCACGGTGGGCCGGTGGCCGCGCGCGGCCAGCTCGTGCGCCACCGCGAGGCCGATGATTCCGCCACCGATCACCACGACGTGCATGACCGCGAGCCTACGACCCGGCCGCGACGGCCTCCGCATCCACCGGGCCCGTCCCGGGCGGCACGGTCACGGCGAGCACCCACTCCCCGCCGGCCCGGCCGGCCTCCACGCTGCCGCCGAGGCGGCGCACGCGCTCCCGCAGTCCGGTGAGGCCGTTGCCACCCTCCCGGGGTTCGGCGGACGGCGCGGGGTTGCGGACGGTGACACCGACGGTGCCCGCGGCGCCGGCCAGGTCGACCGTGACGGGAGCCCCGGGGCCGTGGCGGACGGCGTTGGCGACGCCCTCCTGGACGGCGCGCCGGAGCACCCGGAGCACGGCCTCGGACACCGCCCCGGGCAGGCCGTCGGCGCGGGTCACGGTGAGGCGCACGCCGGACTCGCGGGCCACGACGGCGGGTTGCAGCACCCAGGACACCCACTCGCGGGAGTCCGCGGGGCCGTCCCCGGCGCGGCGCCAGAGGGCCACGGCCGTGCGCATCTCCTCGAGCGCGCCGCTGGACAGCTCGCGCAGCCGCACGGCGGTCTCCCGGGTCGGCCCGTCGGGCGCGCGGGCCTCCAGCGCCCCGGCCTGGACGGCGATGAGCGCGGCGTAGTGGCCGACGATGTCGTGCACCTCGCGGGCGATGCGGTTGCGCTCCTCGGCGCGCGCCTTCGCGGTGACGGCGGCGTCCCGGTCGGCCTCGGCGGCGCGCAGCGTGGCCAGGCTCGCGGCGAGCTGCGCGCGGATGGCGGTGAGCGCGCCGGCCGCGGCCGGGCCGGCCGTCACGAGCAGCACGACGAGCACGGTGACCACCCAGTCGCCCCAGGCGCGCGGGCCGAACCCGGTCTGACGGTAGGTCCACACCACGGGCGCCATGGTCACGACGACGGTCAGCAGCAGCCAGGGCAGCACGACGCGGGTGCGCGGCCGCACCTTGCCGAACGCGTACAGGGCGGCGCCGGCGGCCATGGTGCCGAGGCCGCCGATCAGCGCCGGGAAGCTCGCCAGCAGCACCAGCACCGGCAGACGCCGCCGGGCCAGCAGGGCCACGCCGCCGAGCACGGCCGCCGGGTAGGCCCAGCGCGGCTCGTGCCCGCTCGGCAGCGTCCCCACCACGGCCACGCCGGCGTCGACCACGACGTCCCAGGCCCAGGCCGGCATCCGCCCCGCTGCTCCCCGGCGAACGGCCGGGTCCGGCGGCACCGGGCCGGCGGCCGTCGGATCGGCGGCGGACTGCGGGGACGGCGGCTGCGAGGACGGCGGCTGCGGCGAGGGCGTGGCGTCCACGGGCCGGCCGGTGGTCATTCCTGGGCCATCCGCAGTCGCTTGGCCACCAGGGCGGCCTGTACCCGGTTCGCGGCGCCGAGCTTGGTGAGCACGGCGGACACGTAGCCCTTCACCGTGGACTCGGCGATCCGCAGCCGCGCGGCGATCTCGCCGTTGGAGGCGCCATCGCCGATGAGGTCGAGCACCTGGCGCTCACGTTGCGAGAGCAGGCCGAACGCGCGCTCGGCCGCCGCGCCACCGGCGGACACCCGCAGGCGCGGCAGCAGCCGGGCGATGATCCGCGGGTCGAGCACGGCGCCGCCGGCCGCCAGGTCGTGCACCGAGCGGCGCAGGAACTCGGGGCTGGCGTCCTTGAGCAGGAAGCCCATGGCGCCGGCGTCGAGCGCGTCGTTGACGTACTCGTCGAGGTCGAACGTGGTCAGCACGGCGATGGCCGGCGCGGCCCCCGCGCGGACCAGCCGGCGCAACGCCGTGAGCCCGTCGGTCCCCGGCATTCGCACGTCCACCAGCACCACGTCGCACGGCGTGGTGCTCACCACCCGTACCAGCTCCGCACCGTCGGCGGCGGCCCCGACGACGCGGATGTCCTCCGCCGACTCCAGGACGGACCGCAGCCCGTGCCGCACGAGCTCCTCGTCGTCGGCCAGCACCACCCTCACGGCAGTTCGCACCTGCACCCCCAGCATGGGGCGATCCTCGCAGATCGTTGACCCGAACAGGCGATCCCCGGGAAGGTCGTCCCGGTGAACGACCCACCCAGGGTCACGAACGGGCCGCTGCCCGCGCGTTCGGCCTACTCGGGGGACGGCCCGTGGCCCCCGGCGACACCGCGCCGCGAGGAGCGCCGGGCCAGCACGACCGCGGTCCCGCCCAGCGCCACGAGCAGCAGGCCGCTCACCCCGAGCGCGACGACGCTCGCGCCGGTGTCCGCCAGGCCACCGCCCGGCGGCGGGGAGCCCTGCGGCGGCGGCTGGTACGGACCGGGGTCCTCGGGCACGACCGGGCCGGGGACCACGCCGAGCAGCTGGTCGCCGCCGCACTCCACGCAGCTGCCGGCGAACACCCGACCGGCCTCGATGCCGGCGAACGCCCACGGTCCGTACACCCGGGCCTGGTAGCGGCCGTTCGGGATGCCGCGCGCCAGGAACCGGCCGTCCGGGCCGACGCGGACCTTGACGACCAGCGCGCCGCTGTAGATGTCGTACAGCCCGAGGCCGGTGTTCGGCACGACCTCCTCGCCGGCGTCGCGCAGCAGGTTGCCGTTGCGGTCGTGGAAGACCAGGCCGCGCACGTCGGACGTGAGGCCGCCGAGCACCGCCGCGTGATCGTCCGCGCTCACCAGCGGCACGGAGTCGCCGGCCGCGGAGAAGAAGCACTCCAGCTGCACCCAGCCGTCATGCGCCGTCACCGTGGGCACCGTGCCGGTGAGCGCCAGCCGCCGCGTGGTGCCGGCCGCCAGGTCGATGCCCGGGCCGGTCAGCTCCGCCCAGCCGGCGCCCGGCACGACCGTCGGCACGCCCTCGATCGCCGGGCACACCGCCCGCAGGTCCACCAGGTCCTCGCCGGCGGCGCTGAGCTCCAGCGTCATGGTGACGGTGCCGCCGGGCCGGTAGCGGTCGGCGTCGAAGCGCAGCGAGGCCGCGAGGCCGCGGCCGGGCAACGGCCGGGCCAGGGCGTGCACCTGGGCCATCGGCTCACCGGTGACGTCCACGGTCACCGGGTCCGGCGGGTACCAGGCGCCCGGCACCTCGTCGAACACGAGCGTGTAGCGGCGGGCGGGCACGTCCTCGAACACGAACCGGCCGCCGCTGTCGGTGTGCGTGACCAGGGCGGACGGGGTGAGGGAGACCCGGACGTTCGGCAGGCCCTCGCCGGGGCCGTACGCGCCGTCGCCGTTCCGGTCGGCGTACACCACGCCGTCCACGTCGCCCACCACGTCGCCGCCCACGAACCGGATCGGCACGGTCACCGTGTTGTCGTGCAACGGGTCGAGCGCGGCGAACACCGAGATGATCAGGTCCACGGTGCTGCCGGGGGCCGCGCCGTCGGTCTGCACCCGCAGGTCCACGACCACGGTCTCACCGGCGCCGAGCGTGGCCCCGAAGCCCTGGTACGGACCCCACGGTTCGGGTGGCACCACCAGCCCGGCGCCCATGGTGGCGCCGCCGACCTGCTCGGCCGCCCCGCCGTGGTTGGCGATGGTGACCTCGATCGGCACCTCCTCGCCGACCAGGTACTCACGGTCGTCCCAGCTCACGGACACCCGGACGTCCGGTGCCTGGGCGGCCTCCGCGGCGGCGGCCACCGGGCCGGCGGCCAGGAGCAGGGTGATCGCGGCCACGCCTCCGCGGAGCGCGCGCCGCACGGTGATCGGCACGGTGGCCTCCCTCACACGAACGGATTACTGCCCCCAGGACGCGTGAGAGTACGAGGCGTTCCGATCAGGGGGAGAACCAGCGTTCGAGAACGAGCGCGACGCCGTCCTCGGAGTTCGGCGCGGTCACCTCGTCGGCGCCGTCCAGCACCGACGGATGGGCGTTCGCCATGGCCACGCCGTGCCCGGCCCAGCTCAGCATCGGCAGGTCGTTGGGCATGTCGCCGAACGCGATGACGTCCTCCTGCGCGACGCCGAACCGCTCGGCCACGCCGGCCAGGCCGGTCGCCTTGGACACGCCGGGGGCGGACAGCTCCAGCAGGCCCTTGCTGGTGGAGAAGGTGATGCCTACCTCGCCGGCCAGCACCGCGTTCGCCGCCTCGGCCATCGCCTCGCTGGTCATGCCGGGGTGGCGCACCAGCAGCTTCACGGCGGGATGGCCCAGCAGCTCGTCGCGCGGGGCGAACGGCGTCTCCGGGCTCGGCCAGGGGTGCGCGTAGCCGGTCTCGGCGAGGAACTCCTCGTCCCGCGGCAGCGCGGTGGCCCCGATGCGCTCGGCGGCGAGCATGGCGCCGGGCAGCGCGGACGCGAGCGCCGTGGCCAGGTCACGCAGGGTCACCGGGTCGAGCGTGCTGGCGGCGAGCACCCGGTCGGCGGCCGCGTCGTAGAGCACGGCGCCGTTCGCGCACACGGCCAGCCCGGCGTGCCCGATCTCGCCGACCACCGGCGGCACCCAGCGCGGTGGGCGGCCGGTGACCAGCACGAACGGCACCCCGGCCGCCACCACGCGCGCGACCACGTCGACGGTCCGCCGGCTCGCCCGCGTGGTGGCGTCGAGCAGCGTTCCGTCGATGTCGCAGGCGACGAGGCCAGGTCTCTGCACTCTCGCCAGGGTACGGACCGCGGCGGGCACCGCGGGGTCCGCGCGACGTCCGTCACCGGAGCGTCACACCGCGGCCCGTCCCGTTCGCGCGGAGGTCACCGCGCGAACGGATACGACTCAGATGATGGCGACGGCGACGACGAGGCCGAGCGCGATGTGCGCGGCGCACACCACGTTCGTCGCGGCGACGCGCTGGTCGGCGCGCAGCACGGCGCCGATGTCGATGCCGGTCACGAACTCCAGCACGCGGACGCCGACGACCTGGACCACGATGCCGATGAGGCCGTAGATGAGCGCGTTGAGCAGACCCTCGGACAGCCGCCCGCCGGACACCCAGATCGCGGTGACGATGATGAACGCCATGCTCACCATGCCGGCGGCGGTGACCGCCACGGCGTTCGGCGCACCCGCCTTCACCAGCTCGTTGAGCTTGCCCGGCGTGGTGATGTCGACGGCGTAGAAGCCGACCAGCATCAGCACGACACCGACGATCGCGTACAGCACGATCGCGCCGATGCCCTCGCCGATGGCCTTGAAGTAGTTGGCGTCGATCGCCGCGAGCAGCGAGGTCACGTGTTCCTCCGAAGTGAACTGTCCACAGTGGACTATCGAACGGGTCAGGACGGTATCCGGTGCGGGACGAAGGCCGCCCCGTCATCGGTGACCAGCCCCACGGTCTCCCGGATGCCCAGGCCGGCGGAGTGATCGCCGACCACCCAGGCGCCGAGCGCCGGGCGGAATCCGTCGAACTCGGGCAGCGGGTCGAAGAGCTGGTACACGAACCCCTCGGCGCCGTAGGTGCCGCCGGTCTCGTGCTCCATGCCCGGCGCCACGATGCGGATGTTGGCGCCCTCACGCCCCAGCCGCGGTTTGCGCACGTACTCGGTGAGGAAGCCGGGATCGTCGATGAACGCCGGCAACAGGTTGGGGTGGCCCGGGTACATCTCCCACAGGACCGCGAGCAGCGCCTTGTTGGACAGGATCATCTTCCAGAGCGGCTCGATCCAGAGCGTGCCGGGGAGCGTCTCGACGGCGTGCCTGCCGAAGGGGTCGTCGACGATCCACTCCCACGGGTAGAGCTTCGCCACGCAGGACATCGCGACCTCCTCGAGGTCGACGAAGCGGCGCAGCGTGTCGTCCCAGCCGATCTCCTCGATGGCCAGGCCGACGGTGTTCAGGCCGGCCTCGGCCGCCGTCTCCTGCAGGTAGGCCGCCGTCACGTGGTCCTCGCCGGTGGGATCGGCAGCGGACCACGTGAAGTGCACCTCGCCGGCCGGCAGCCGGTCGGCGATCTGGCCCCAGCGCTCGACCAGCTTCTCGTGCACCGAGTTCCACTGGTCGTCGCCGGGGTGGGTGTCCTGCAGCCAGTGCCACTGCACGACGGCCGCCTCGATGAGCGAGGTCGGCGTGTCCGCGTTGTACTCCAGGAGCTTGGCCGGGCCGCCGCCGTCGTAGCGCAGGTCGAACCGCCCGTACAGGTGCGGGTCGGAGCGGCGCCAGGACTCCTTGATCGCCGGGCCGACCCACTCCGGGATGCCGAACTCCCGGTAGCGCTCCGCCGTCACCACCATGTCCACGGCGTCCAGGCACATGGACGCGAGCAGCTCGACGTCGGCCTCCAGGGAGAGCACCTCGTCCAGCTCGAACACGTAGTGCACGGACTCGTCCCAGTAGGGACGTTCCACGCCGCCGGTCCCGCGCGCGGGCGTGCCGAACACCAGGCCCTGTTCGGTCACGCGCCGCTGCCAGTCGGGCCGGGGCGTGGAGTGCTCACGGCGCATGTGTCAGGAACCCGAGCTCTTCCCCGAGCCACCGCGGATGCCGAAGCCACCGCGCTGGATGGACTTGCCGGACCGGGTGGTGATGTTGGCGTTCTGCGGCCTGATGGTGCTGCCGCCGGACACCTTCTGGCCGAGCGAGGCCCGGTTGCCGCCGTAGTAGTAGTGGTACTGGCGGCCGCCCACGAAGAAGAACCCGCCGCTGTGGTAGCCGCCGCTGGTCCGGACGTAGTTCTCGTCGCAGTAGTCGTCTTCCTGCACGATGTCGTCGTCGGCCACGCAGTAGGCGGTGACCTCGTCCTCTTCGGCCGAGCCCACGGCGTACCAGACCGAGACGATGGCCACCACGCCCACGGTGACGCCACCGCCGATGAGGAACCGGCGGCGCACCTTGCGGCGGCGCTCGGCGTCGGCGAAGGCGGCCTCGGCGCGCTCGCGCTGCTGGCGCTCCGCGGCCTGCCGGGCGCGCTGCTCGGCGAGCGTCGGCGGCTTCGGCGTGGCGGTAGCCGGGTCCTGGTAGCGCATCTGCCCGCGGCGGCCACCCGGACCACCAGGGCCCCCC
>DASWTI010000341.1:0-2429 GCA_036402215.1 Pseudonocardiaceae bacterium | reverse complement strand
CGGCTGGTGCTCAGCGCCGACACCGGCGTGGCGCACCTGGCGTCGGCCTGCCGGACGCCGTCGGTGGTGCTGTTCGGGCCCGCCGAGCCGCGGCGGTGGGGACCGCCGCCCGAGGGCCCGCACACCGTGCTGACCCACGCGGAGCTACGCCGGGGCGAGCCGTTCGCCGACGACCCGGACCCGGCGCTGCTGGCCGTCACGGTGGACGAGGCGCTCGCCGCGTGCCGGGAGCGCCTCGCGGCCGGTCCCGGCCGGACCGCCGCCGGTCACGGCCAGGAGGGCTCCTCGGAGGGACACACCACGAGCTCGCGCACCTCACAGCCGGCCGGCTGAGCCAGCGCGAACAGCACCGCCTCGGCGACGTCCTCGGGCGCGTTGAGCCGCGCGTCCGGCCCCGGCCGGTACTGATCGGGCCGATCGTCGAAGAACGCGGTGCTCATGCCGCCCGGGATCAGCATCGTCACGCCGACCCGCCCGGCCTGCTCGGCGGCGAGCGCCCGGCTGAACCCGACCACGCCGAACTTGGAGGCGCAGTACGCGGTGGCGTCCGGCAGCGCGCGCAGGCCGAGGGTGGAGGCCACCGTGACCACCCGGGCCAGGTGCGGCAGCGCGGCGCGCACCACGGCGGCGGTGCCGAACAGGTTCACCCGCACCACGAGCTCCCAGTCCTCGGCCGGCACGGCGTCCAGCGCGCCGCACCGGTCGATGCCGGCCGCGCACACCACGGCGTGCAGCCCGCCGTGGCGGGCCGCCACGGCGTCCACCGCCGCCTCGGCCGCGGTGTCGGCCAGGTCGACGGGCACGTGTTCCGGCCCGGACGGCGGCGGCCGCACGTCCAGCACCACGGGCACCGCACCGGCCTTGGCCAGCGCGGTGACCACTGCGAGGCCGAGCCCGGACGATCCTCCGGTCACCACGACCACGTCTCCCTGGTTCATGCGGTCACCTCCATCAGCAGCCGATCCCAGCGGGTCAGGAACTCCTTGAGCCCGAACGATTCGAGCACGGCCTCGCGGGCGGCGCGGCCCATCCGGGCGGCCGCCGCCGGGTCGGCCCGCCGCTCCGCCGCGGCCGCCACCAGGGCGTCCACGTCGGTGTCCAGCACCCCGGCGCCGGGCGGCACGGCGGTGACGGCCTCGGTGGTGGCGAGCGCGACCACCGGCATGCCGAGCGCCATGGCCTCCAGCAGCGACAGGCCGAGCGACGTCCAGCGCATCGGGTGTACGTACACCCGCCGCCGGGCCAGTTCCTCGTGCAGCAGCGGCTGCGGCAGGTCGCCGATCGGCCGCAACCGCTCCGGGCGCAGCCCCAGGTGCGCGCCGAGGCCGTCCAGGCCCATGCCGAACACGTCGAGCGGCGCGGCGGCGGCGAAGCGCGGCAGCAGGTCGGTGCCCGTCACCCGGCCGCGGCGCACCGGCTCGTTGACCACGACGGCGGCGCGGGCCAGCTCACCGGTGTACCGGTGGCCGGGGTCCGGGATGCCGTGCGGGACGACCACCGTGCGGGTGCGGCCGCAGTCCCACATGAGGTCGTTGAAGTGGGTCACGTGCACCACGGTCAGGTCGTCGCGGTCGGCCATCGGATGACGGGTGCCCGGCGGGTCGCCGCGCGGCGTGTTGTGCTCCAGGTAGACGACCGGCGGGTCCAGCCCCACGGCGCGCAGCTCGTCCAGCTCCTCCGGCCGCTGCACCACGGCGACGTCCACGTCGGCCGGCCGCAGCGCGCCGAGCTCGACCTCGACCGCGCTGTCCGGCCAGTCCCAGGCCCGGGGCCGCCCGCCGGTGCCGTCCGGCCGGGTCGGCAGCAGGTAGCGGTGGCCGCCGCGCACGAAGGCGGTGGACCACGACCCGTGGACGTGCCAGCACAGCACCCGCATCCCGCTCACCCGGATGAAGTGTCCGGCGGGACGCCGCCCAAACCCCGGGTTTGGCCGGGCGCCGGGGCGAGCACCTTGACGGAGTGACCCATCCACCCGTCCGGGCGGTGCTGCTGGACCGCGACGGAACCCTGGTGCACGACGTGCCCTACAACGCGGACCCGGAGGCGGTGCGGCCGGTGCCGGGGGCGCGCGCGGCGCTCGACGCGCTGCGGGCGGCCGGGCTGCCGGTGGGCGTGGTGACCAACCAGTCGGGCGTGGCCCGCGGCCTGATCCGGCCGCACCAGCTGGCCGCCGTGCACGAGCGGCTCGCGGCGCTGCTGGGGCCGTTCGACGTGTGGCGGGTGTGCCCGCACGCGCCGGGCGAGGGCTGCGGCTGCCGCAAACCGGCGCCCGGCATGGTGATCTCGGCGGCGGCCGAGCTCGGGGTGGCGCCGGCCGACGTGGTGCTGATCGGCGACATCGGCTCCGACGTGGCCGCGGCACGGGCCGCGGGTGCCCGCTCGGTGCTGGTGCCGACGGCCGTGACCCGGCCGGCCGAGGTGCGGGCCGC
>DASWTI010000340.1:0-2863 GCA_036402215.1 Pseudonocardiaceae bacterium | reverse complement strand
GCAAGGAAGGCGTCATCACCGTCGAGGAGAGCAACACCTTCGGGCTCGAGCTCGAGCTCACCGAGGGCATGCGCTTCGACAAGGGCTACATCTCGCCCTACTTCGTGACCGACGCCGAGCGCATGGAGGCCGAGCTCGAGGACCCGTACGTCCTGCTCGTCTCCTCGAAGATCTCGACGGTCAAGGACCTGCTCCCGCTGCTGGAGAAGGTCATGCAGACCGGCAAGCCGCTCGCCGTGATCGCCGAGGACGTCGAGGGCGAGGCCCTGGCCACCCTGGTCGTCAACAAGATCCGCGGCACCTTCAAGTCCGTCGCCGTCAAGGCCCCGGGCTTCGGTGACCGCCGCAAGGCGATGATGCAGGACATGGCCACCCTCACCGGCGGCCAGGTCATCAGCGAGGAGGTCGGCCTCAAGCTGGAGAACGCCGGCATCGAGCTGCTGGGCCGCGCCCGCAAGTTCGTGGTCACCAAGGACGAGACCACCGTCGTCGAGGGCGCCGGTGACTCCGAGGCGATCGCCGGCCGGGTCAACCAGATCCGCGCCGAGATCGAGAAGGCGGACTCCGACTACGACCGCGAGAAGCTGCAGGAGCGCCTCGCCAAGCTGGCCGGCGGCGTCGCCGTCATCAAGGCCGGCGCGGCGACCGAGGTCGAGCTCAAGGAGCGCAAGCACCGCATCGAGGACGCCGTTCGCAACGCGAAGGCGGCCGTCGAGGAGGGCATCGTGCCCGGCGGTGGCGTGGCCCTGGTGAACGCGCTGTCCACGGCGTTCGACAAGCTGGACCTGGAGGGCGACGAGGCCACCGGTGCCAACATCGTCAAGGTCGCGCTGGAGGCCCCGCTCAAGCAGATCGCGATCAACGCCGGCCTCGAGGGCGGCGTCGTGGCGGAGAAGGTCAAGAACCTGGAGACGGGTCACGGCCTGAACGCCGCCACCGGCGAGTACGTCGACATGATCAAGACCGGCATCGTCGAGCCCGCCAAGGTCACCCGCTCGGCGCTGCAGAACGCCGCGTCGATCGCCGCGCTGTTCCTGACCACGGAGGCCGTGGTCGCGGACAAGCCGGAGAAGAACGCGGCCGCCCCGGCCGGCCCCGGCGGCGGGGACATGGACTTCTGAGTCCGTAGCACGTCACATACCGGCGGACGGGCCGGGACCCTCGTGGTCCCGGCCCGTTCCGTGTTCCCGGCGCCTTCCGCCCCGGCCTGCCCGGCCGCCGCCCGGCCGGGTGACGGCCGCCCGGGCCGGGTGCGGTACAACGTGCCGCATGATCGTGAGGCGGGTGTTGCTGGCGGGCGTTCTGGTGGTCGCCGCGGTGGGCTGCGGCGGACCTACCGAGGGAGGTACGGCGGCGCCGGTGACCGCCGCGCAGGGGACGAGCACCGAGGAGACCGCCGCGGATGACACCGCCGACGACACCGCCGACGACGGCGAGGACCAGGGCGGGTCGGCCGAGGAGGCCGCGGACACGGTGCTCGGGCCGGCCGGCTGGGGGCCGCTGACCCTGCGGATGGACCTTGCGACGGCGCGGGACACCGGGCTCTTCCTGGAGACGCCGGACCCGGAGCCGGGTGCCTGCGTCAGCTGGTCCACCCCGGAGGCGGTGCCGGTGGAGGCCGTGGTGAGCGCCGACCTCGGGCTGATGGCGTTGCTGGTCAAGGAGGAGCGGGTGCTGCTGAGCACCCCGGAGGGCGTCGGGCTCGGCGACGCGGCCGAGGACGTCGCGCTGGCCTACCCGAAGTTCGCCGTGGCCGACGCGCAGATGGCCAACGGCGCGCTGATCCAGACGCCGGACGACCCGACGGCCGTCTACCGGATGCAGTTCGGCGAGGACGACGTGCTGCACGGCATGACGCTGGAGGCCCGCGAGCAGCACTGCTACGGCTGACCCGGCGGGCGGTCAGCCCCGGCCTGTGAGGCGGACCGAGGCGAGCACGTTCGAGGCGTCCTCGGCGGACGAGTAGGGCTGCTTGATCTGCACCCAGGCACGGCTGCCGTCGCGGTCGATGAGGATGTCGTCGAGCACCACGTCGCCGCAGCGCTGACGCAGGCTGGCCTCGGCGTCCGGGTGTGAGGGCGCGCCCTTCACCTCGGTGCAGCCGGCGCGCCCGACCAGGATGCGGAACGTGCCGGCGTCCGGCTCGGTGCCGGCCGGCAGCAGGCCGACGAAGGCGCCGGGCCGGGTGTCGGCGGTGTCCGGGTAGTCCTTGACCGACGCGGCGACCAGCAGGGCGCGCTGCGGGTCGGCCACCACGCCGAGCGCCGACGGGTCCCAGTTCGAGGTGGCGAGCTGCGCCGCCCAGGCGCGCGGCACCGTCAGCCGGGCCACCCCGGTGTCCGCGCCGACCTCCAGGCTGCCCCAGTTCCACGGCCGGGTCAGCGCCACGCCGAGCACCAGCAGCGGCACCAGCACGGCGGCGACGATCGCCACCGTCCGCCCGGCGTTCCCGCGCCGCTGCCGGGGCGGGTACGGGCCGTAGGGGCCCGGGTGCCCGGGGTACGGCTGCTGCGGCCCGTAGGGCGCGCCGAACGGCATCGAGTGGCCGGGCCGGCCCTGCCCCGGGTGCGGCTGCGCCAGGGACGGCCCGGACGGCGGGCCGGCGATCGAGAGGCCACCGGGGCCGGACGGGCCGGAGTGCTGCCCGGGCGGGCCGTACTGCCCGTGGCCGTGCTGCCCGCCCGGCCCGTGCTGCCCCAGTGGCGCGCCGGGGTTGCCGTGCTGCCCGGGCTGGGCTCCCGGGCCGCTGTGGTATCCGGGCTGGGGGCCGCTGTGGTGCCCGGGCTGGCCGGGTTGGACTCCGGGGCCGCTGTGCTGCCCGGGCTGGGCTCCCGGGGCGGAGTGGTGGCCGGGCTGGGCGCCG
>DASWTI010000339.1:0-1589 GCA_036402215.1 Pseudonocardiaceae bacterium | reverse complement strand
GGCGTGGCTGGTGACCATCGCGCACCGCAAGGCGAACGACCAGCACCGGGCGCGGGCGCGGCGGGCGGTGCCGGTGGGCGCGGCGGTCGGCGGCGACGGCGACGGCCCGGCGGCCCGGGGCGGCCCGGACGCCGGTGCCGGTGGCATCGGTGGTGCAGTCGCGCCGGTGGAGCCGGACCTGGACCTGTGGGACGCGCTCGCCGCGCTGCCGCCGAAGCAGCGGCAGGCGGTGGCGTACCACTACCTGGCCGGCCTGCCGTACGCCGGCGTGGCCGAGATCTCCGGCGGCACCGAGGCGGCCGCCCGGCGCGCCGCCGCGGACGGCATCAGGACGCTGCGCACCCGGTACCCACTGGAGGAGACGCCATGAACCTGACCGAGCTGACGACGCCCGGGACGGCCCCGCTGCCCGAGCACCTGCGACGCCGGCTGGCCGCCGAGGCCGAGGCGCACGGCCTGCTGGACGTCGCGCACGCCACGGTGGACTCGCCGGTCGGACCGCTGCTGCTGGCCGCCACCGAGCGGGGGCTGGTGCGCGTGGCGTTCGAGGACGTGGAGGACCACGACGCCGTGCTGGCGGGGCTGGCCGGGACGGTGAGCCCGCGAGTGCTGCGCGCGCCGGGCCGGCTGGACCCCGTGGCCCGGGAGCTGGACGAGTACTTCGCGGGACGGCGCACGGCGTTCGACGTGCCGCTGGACCTGCGGCTGGCGAGCGGGTTCCGCCGCCGGGTGCTGGACCGGCTGCCGGACATCGGGTACGGGCGGACGGCGAGCTACGCGGCGGTCGCGGCCCTCGCCGGCAGCCCGCGCGCGGTGCGGGCGGTGGGCACGGCGTGCGCGACGAACCCGGTGCCGATCGTGGTCCCGTGCCACCGCGTGGTGCGCGCCGACGGGGCACCCGGCGGCTACCGGGGCGGCGCCGCGGCCAAGACGCGGCTGCTGGCGCTGGAGGCGGCCGGATAACCACCCGGCATGCGGCGAGAAGCGGCGGGCGGCAGCCGTTCCTACGCTGGGACGGTGCGGGTGTACGACATGGTGGTGGCCGAGCGGCTGCGCGCCGCGGACCTGCTGGACGGGCTGACCGGGCCGCAGTGGCGCTCCCCCACGCTGTGCGGCGCCTGGACGGTGCACGACGTGGCCGCGCACCTGGTGAGCTACCTGCGGCTGGGCCGGGCGAAGCTGTACGCCGGGCTGGTGGCCACCGCGGCCGACCTGGACCGGATGAACCTGATCCTGACCCGGCGGTACGCCCGGCTGCCGTCGCCGACGCTGGTGTCGATGCTGCGCCGCGGCGCCGGCTCGCGGCTGACGATCCCGCGCTCCGGGTACGACCCGGCGCTCGCCGACGTGGTGCTGCACGAGCTGGACGTGCGGCGGCCGCTGGGGCTGCCCGGGCAGGCGGCGGAGGACCGGCTGTGGGTGGCGTTCCAGCACCTGGCCGTGCGGCCGTCGCCCGGGTTCACCATGGGAGCCCGGCTCGCCGGCCTGCGGCTGCACGCCACCGACACCGGCTGGACGCACGGCGACGGCCCCCTGGTCGCCGGGCCGGCCGCGGACCTGCTGCTCGCCATGGCCGGCCGCGCGGTCCG
>DASWTI010000338.1:0-3118 GCA_036402215.1 Pseudonocardiaceae bacterium | reverse complement strand
GGCCACGATGGCCACGGCCAGCGGCAGCCCCGCGCACACGTCGAGCAGCTCGTCCACGGCGCGCGGCTCGGCGGCCACCCGGCGGGCCCCGAGGTGCCGCTCCAGCAGCTCCCGCGACTCGGCGAGCACGCCGAGCCGCAGCGGGTGCGCGTCGTGCGTGGCGACCAGCCCGTTCAGGCTGTTGCGGCTGGTCACGATCGCGGCGGCCGGCGGCGCGCCGGGCAGCAACGGCGCCACCTGGGCGGCGTCGCGCGCGTTGTCCAGCACGATCAGCAGCCGCCGTCCGGCGAGCAGGCTGCGGTAGAGCGCGACCTGCGCCTCCGGGTCGGCCGGGACGGCGGACGGCGCGACGCCGAGGGCGTCCAGGAACCGGGCCACGGCCACGGCCGGGTCGAGCGGCTCCGCGGACGGGTCGAAGCCGCGCAGGTCGGCGTAGAGCTGGCCGTCGGGGAAGCGGTCGGCGTTGCGGTGCGCCCAGCGCAGGGCGAGCGCCGTCTTGCCAATGCCCCCGCCGCCGGTGACCGTGACCACGGCGGAGTCCTGGGTCAGCACGGCGTCCAGCTCGGCGAGCTGGGTGGCGCGTCCGGTGAACCGCCGCGCGTCGGCGGGGAGCTGACGCGGCACCGGCCTCGGCGGTCCGGTGGCTGCCGGTGCGGTCGGAGGCGGGCCGGTTCCGGGAGCGGCCGGCTCCTGGGCGGCCGTGGCCGCCTCGGCCCGGTCGCGGGCGGTGGCCAGCCGACGGTGCTCGGCGGCCGGCACGTCGAGGGCGACGAGCAGCCGGTCCAGCACCTCGGGAGGCGGCAGCGTGGTGCCGTTGAGGTAGGCGTACAGGCTGCTCTGCGACACCCCGATCGCCCGCGCGAGGGTCGCCCGTTTCAGCGCACCACCGGCCGCCCGCTGCCGCCGTAGCACCAGCGCGTACAGCTCAGCGGCCAACGCCGCCCGATCGGTCAAGCCGCAATGGTACGAACCGGTCCTACCCTCCGCGCGGCCCGCGGCGAGCCGCACCCGACCGACCGCCGTCAACCGGAGGCCGCCGGTGGGACGCCGCCACCGGCGTCAGCTCGTGTGGGCGCGGCCGATCGCGTCGATGAGCACGCCGACGATCTGCTCCGCCGCCGACACCGAGTACACGCTGCCGCCCATCACGTCCGCGATGCGCTGCAACAGCGCGGTGTCGGCCTTGCCGTAGCCGATGGCGATGAGCGAGATCGGCCGGGCCGGATCCTGCACGTCGCGGATCGACGACAGCAGGCCGTCGAGGTCGAGCCCGGAGTCGTTCTCGTTCTTGCCGTCGGTGAGCACCACCAGGTACTGCTGCGCGGCCGGGTCGTAGTCCCGTTGCAGCCGCTGGTACGCGGCGAACACCGTGTCGTACAGCCCGGTCGCGCCGTCCGGCACGACCGCCAGGTCGCGCACCGCCTGCATGGTGGCGGCGCGGCCCTGGCCGAGCGGCGTGATCGGCACCAGCTCACGGTGGTCGCGCTCGCCGTCGAGCCGCGAGGCGAACTCCCACAGCCCCATCGACGACCGGTCCGACAAGGCGGTGAGCGCCACCAGCCCGGAGCGTCGCACCACGTCCATGAGCGTCTCGCCGTTGGCCTGCTGGGCGGCCATCGAGCCGCTGACGTCCACCGTGACCAGGTTGCGGCCGGGCACCGAGCCGGACTGCGCCAGGCCGAACAGCCGCAGCGCCGTCGCCGGGTCGGCCAGCGGCATCCGCGGGCCGAGCGGCGCCACCGCCGCGGGGAAGCTCGCCTCGCCGCCGGGCTCCCGCAACATCGAGCGGGCGCGCACCGTGGCCAGCTCCGGCGCCCGCAGCGCCTCCACCAGGGCGGTGGCCGCCGCGGCCCGGGCGGGATCGGTGGTCAGGGCGTACGCCGGGAAGTCGAGCGCCGGCTCGCCCTCCGCGCCGCGCAACACGGTCGCGCCGGAGGCCGTGTGCGCCGCGTACTCCGCCGCGAACACCAGCTCCGCCGGGTCGACCGGGCCGAGCGTCACGGCGTCGAGCAGGCGCGGCTGCTGCAACCCGGCGGCCGTCGCGGAGAGCGCGGTGAAGTCGTCCGGCAGCGCGGCCTTGGCGGTGGCGAACACGCCCTGGCCGGCGAGCAGGCCGACGGCGGTGCCGGCCGGGTCCTGGATGCCGAGCCGCAGGCCGGGCACCTGCGCCCGCTTGAGCACCAGGCCCCAGCTCGCGCCCGGGGCGCTCAGCCTGGCGGCCTGCATCACCCCGGGCCCGGCCAGCATGACGATCGGGCTGGACGCCACGCTGACGCCACTCGCCGGGTCGAGCCGGCCGCGCGCCATCACCCACAGCCGGCTGTCGGTGACCCAGACGTCGGCCTTGTCCAGCGAGGCCACCACGCCCTCCCGGCCGCCGGCCGAGCGCAGGTCGAGGGTCACGCAGCGACGCTCGGCGGCGGCGCGCACCAGCGGCTCCAGCACCGGCGGGGCCACCACGGTGAGCGCCGAGCGCTCCGTACAGGCGACGCCGGCCAGGTCGGAACCCATGGCCATCGGGTGACCCTGGATCGGCCGCTGGGTGAGCACCACGGTGGTCGTGGCGAGGACGCCGATCAGCACGCCGGACACCATCAATGACCAGCGCGGCGGGCGAGATCCGGTCCTGTGCCGCCGACCCATGCGCGCTCCCTGCCACCGAAGCCGAGGTGAAAACGGATCCCGTGGGCAGCCCCCATGCGCCGCCGGGCAGAGAACTACTTACACGAAAGGTGACCGCTCCGCGACGGAAAGCGTCCACCCCGTTCCGGGGCCGAGCTGGGCGGATGATCTCGGACCGCCGTTCCGCCGCAGGTCGGCGACCGGTTTCGCGAAAATGATCAATGCGAACTCACGGATGCCGCGTTATCGTTCTGGAAGTTGTTACAACAAGTTATTCGTGAGTGGTTACGACTGAACGGCTCAATCGCGAATGAGCCGCATCGGGCAGCGCAGGACCACCGTTCGCCGCGTGGCGGCGGTGCCATTAGACGAGAGGGCAGGAACACCACCCACGCCGGCACGGCGCGATTCGAGGGCGGGGCCGACACCCGGGCGAGCGCGGGCGCGGCAGGTGGCGCGGCGGGTGGCGCGGCCGCGGGCGCGGCAGGAGCGGGCG
>DASWTI010000337.1:0-9466 GCA_036402215.1 Pseudonocardiaceae bacterium | reverse complement strand
GGGCTCGACAACGGCTACTTCGCCACCGAGGCCGACGCCGAGGTCTTCGCCCACGAGCTGACCTGGATGCTGCTGCACCAGGTGTTCAGCTTCAACTCCCCGGTCTGGTTCAACGTCGGTACGGCGTCCCCGCAGCAGGTCTCCGCGTGCTTCATCCTCTCCGTCGACGACTCGATGGACTCGATCCTGAACTGGTACAAGGAAGAGGGCTTCATCTTCAAGGGCGGCTCCGGCGCCGGCCTGAACCTCTCCCGGATCCGGTCGTCCAAGGAGCTGCTGTCCAGCGGCGGTACGGCGTCCGGCCCGGTGTCCTTCATGCGCGGCGCCGACGCGTCCGCGGGGACGATCAAGTCGGGCGGTGCGACTCGTCGCGCGGCCAAGATGGTCGTGCTCGACGTGGACCACCCCGACATCGAGGAGTTCGTCCAGACCAAGGCGCGCGAGGAGGACAAGATCCGCGCGTTGCGCGACGCCGGGTTCGACATGGACCTCGGCGGCCAGGACATCACCTCGGTGCAGTACCAGAACGCCAACAACTCGGTCCGCGTCTCCGACGAGTTCATGCGCGCCGTCGAGGAGGGCACGTCCTTCGGCCTCCGCGCCCGCAAGACCGGCGAGGTGATCGAGGAGGTCGACGCCCGCGAGCTGTTCCGCAAGATCAGCCAGGCGGCGTGGGAGTGCGCCGACCCTGGTCTGCAGTACGACGACACCATCAACGACTGGCACACGAACCCGGAGACGGGCCGCATCACCGCCTCGAACCCGTGCTCGGAGTACATGCACCTCGACAACTCGGCGTGCAACCTGGCCAGCCTCAACCTGCTCAAGTTCCACGACGAGGACGCGGTGTTCGACGTCGAGGCGTTCAAGCACGCCGTCGAGGTGGTCTTCACCGCCCAGGAGATCCTGGTCGGCCGGGCCGACTACCCGACCGAGCGCATTGCCGACACCTCACGCCGCTTCCGCCAGCTCGGCATCGGCTACGCCAACCTCGGCGCGCTGCTCATGGCCACCGGTCACGCCTACGACTCCGAGGGCGGCCGCGCGCTGGCCGCGTCCATCACCTCGCTCATGACCGGCGCCGCCTACCGGCGTTCCGCCGAGCTGGCCGGCATTGTCGGCCCGTACGACGGCTACGCCCGCAACGCCGAGCCGCACCAGCGCGTGATGCGCAAGCACGCCGCGGCGAACGACCTGATCCGCACGTACCACGCCAGCGACGCCGCGGTGCACAAGCTCGCCACCACCGTCTGGCAGGACGGCCTCAAGATCGGCGAGCGCAACGGCTGGCGCAACGCCCAGGCCAGCGTGCTCGCGCCCACCGGCACCATCGGCCTGATGATGGACTGCGACACCACGGGCGTGGAGCCGGACCTGGCGCTGGTGAAGTTCAAGAAGCTCGTCGGCGGCGGCTCCATGCAGATCGTCAACCAGACGGTGCCGCGGGCGCTCAGGTCCCTCGGCTACCAGGCCGAGCAGATCGAGGCGATCGTCGAGTACGTGTCCGAGCACGGGCACGTGGTGGACGCGCCGGGCCTGCGGCCGGAGCACTACGAGGTGTTCGACTGTGCGATGGGCGAGCGTTCGATCGCCCCCGTCGGGCACGTGCGGATGATGGCCGCGGTGCAGCCGTTCATTTCCGGCGCCATCTCCAAGACGGTCAACATGCCCGAGACCGCCACCGTCGAGGACGTCGAGGACATCTACTTCCAGGGCTGGAAGCTCGGCCTCAAGGCGCTGGCCATCTACCGCGACAACTGCAAGGTCGGCCAGCCGCTGTCCAACGCCAGGGCCAAGGCCGCCACCCCGGCCCCCGAGGTCGTCGTGGAGCGCCAGCCGGTCCGCAAGCGCCTGCCCAAGAAGCGCCCCAGCCAGACCGTGTCCTTCACCGTCGGTGGCGCCGAGGGCTACCTGCACGCCGGCTCCTACCCCGACGACGGCCTTGGCGAGATCTTCGTCAAGCTCGGCAAGCAGGGCTCCACCCTGGCCGGCGTGATGGACGCCTTCTCGATGTCCATCTCCGTCGGCCTGCAGTACGGCATCCCGCTCGAGTTCTACGTGTCCAAGTTCCAGAACTCGCGCTTCGAGCCCGCCGGCATGACCGACGACCCCGACGTCCGCATCGCCACCAGCGTCGTCGACTACCTGTTCCGCCGGCTGGCGCTCGACTACCTGCCGTACGACAAGCGCGCCCAGCTCGGCATCTACACCGCCGAGGAGCGCACCGCCGCCGTCGACAGCGGCTACGGCGCCGCGCCGCCGGTCGACCTGGAGGACATCCGCTCCGGCATCGAGGCCAAGCCGGGCTCCGCGGCCGGCACTTCGGCGCGCCCGGCCGGCAGCTCCACCGAGCTCCTGGAACTGCAGATGGGCAAGGCCGCCGACGCGCCGCTCTGCCTCACCTGCGGCACCAAGATGCGCCCCGCCGGCTCCTGCTACGTCTGCGAGGGCTGCGGCTCCACCTCGGGGTGCAGCTGACCGTGATCAACAGGCCCGCCGATCGCGACCGAGCCGGTTCACCGGTGGCCGCGGTCGGCGGCCACCACGTCCTTCCACGACTGGAGTCTTGATGGCCCGGCGTCCTGTTTCCTCAGCTTCCACTACGAGCGGGACGTGCACCGCGTGTCCTGATCGGTGCCGAGACCGCCTCACGGCCCTGGGGAACGCCGCAGTCCTGCGGAGTGGTTGACCAGCCGCAGGTATGAACGCGAGGGGCGTGGGCTTCGGCCGACGCCCCTCGCGTCGTCCGAGGTGCGTCCACGGGCACCAGCGGTGCCGGACTCGGGTCGTGCTTGGTACGACGCCGTGACCC
The DNA here is from genome assembly GCA_036402215.1 of Pseudonocardiaceae bacterium. Classification (GTDB taxonomy): domain Bacteria; phylum Actinomycetota; class Actinomycetes; order Mycobacteriales; family Pseudonocardiaceae; genus DASXTS01. The sequence continues at coordinate 6,654 of DASWTI010000337.1, read as the reverse complement.
GGCATCTGCCGGCATGGCGTGCGTCCGGATGGGCGCGACCTCGGCGCCACCCCATCCGGCTATGGCGTGCCCATGTTGGTGACGACTATCGTTTTCGTTAGTTGGATCCGTTGAGGCGTAAGGGGTTGGGCATGTCGTTGGAGGTTCCGGTGGCGATGGTCGAGGCGGCGGAGCGCGGGGAGGTGGACGACGCCGAGTTCGTGGGGGTGGTGCGGGATTCGTTGCCGTACGCGTGGCATGTGGTGACGACCGTGGTGGGGGACCTGGGCACCCGGCCGGAGGCGGAGTACGCGGAGCACGCGGTGTCGCCGCCGGACGAGGGAGCGCGGGGGCAGTTGCTGCGGGCGCTCGCCAGCGACGCCATCCGGGGCGCGTTGGAACGGCACTTCGGGGTGCGGCTGGCCTTCCAGAACTGCCACAGCACCCGCGCCTACCGGCCGGGGGCGGTGGGCGGCGCGAGCCACCGTGAGTTCACGTCGGCCCGCGCGCAGGTGCTGAACCAGACACCGGAGCTGCGCGACTGCTGATCGTCGGCGGGTGCCGCCGGTCGTCCGTTCCGGGAGGCCGTCATCGGGGTGCGCTCCGGCGGCGGCCTCGCCGGCGTGCCACCGGACGGCGGTGCGGGCGACGGCGGCTCCATGACCGCCGGGCCGGTGGCGTCGCTCGTCCGGGTGGGGCGAGTTGGCCATCGGTAATGAGAACCGATATCAATAGCGACCTACGGCGGGGAGGTGCCCGGCGACGAGGAGAACTGGAGTGCACGAGTGAGGATCGCGTTCGTGGGCAAGGGCGGCAGCGGCAAGACGACGCTGAGCTCGTTGTTCGTCGCTCACCTGGCCGCGGCGGGCCGTCCGGTGCTCGCCATCGACGCGGACATCAACCAGCACCTGGCGACGGCGCTCGGCGCCACCGAGGCGGAGGCCGCGGGGCTGCCGGCGCTCGGCGAGCACCTGCCGGCCGTGAAGGAGTACCTGCGCGGTGACAATCCGCGGTTCGAGTCCGGCGCCATGATCAAGACCACCCCGCCGGGGCGCGGCTCGCGGCTGCTGAGGGTGGTCGAGGACAACCCCGTGTACCGCGCCTGCGTCCGCGAGGTCGGCGGGGTGCGGCTCGCGGTGACCGGGCCGTTCGGCGAGGACGACCTCGGCGTCGCGTGCTACCACTCCAAGGTCGGCGCCGCCGAGCTGCTGCTGAACCACCTGGTCGACGGCCCCGGCGAGTACGTGGTGATGGACATGACCGCCGGCGCCGACTCGTTCGCCTCGGGGCTCTTCACGCGGTTCGACGTGACCGCGCTGGTGTGCGAGCCGACGCTGCGCAGCGTTGCCGTGTACCGGCAGTACCTCGGCCACGCCCGGGAGTACGGCGTGCGCGTCGCGGTGCTCGGCAACAAGGTGTGCGACGCCGAAGACGTGCGGTTCCTGCGCGACCACGTGGGCGACGACCTGCTGGGCTGGGTCGGCCGCTCCGCCCACGTGCGGGCCACCGAGCGCGGCGAGATCCGGCCGATCGGTTACCTGGAGCCGGAGAACCGCACCGCGCTGACCCGGCTGCACGACCTGCTCGACGGCACCACCAGGGACTGGGACACCTACCAGTCCCAGGGCATCCTGTTCCACCTGCGCAACGCCGCGGCGTGGGCGAACGGCCGGGCGGGCGCCGACCTGGCCGCGCAGGTGGACCCGGACTTCTCCCTGGCCGAGGCGGCCGACCGGCTGCTCGGCGCCGTGCCCGCGGGCTGACGGCCGCCGCCGAGGGCTACGGCCGACGGCCGTTCCGGCCTGCCGCGGGACCGGGTGGACCCGCTCGGCCCGCGGCCTGCTGGGATGGTCACATGACCCGGGTGGGTGGCGCGGCGCCGCTGGAGAAAGGCACGTCCGCGCGCCGCTCCGGTTGTGCCGACCACATGGCCCGCATCAGCGGGTTCCTTCCCTCCCGCCGAAGAAGGGCGCCGTCCGATGAAGCCTGGCGACACCGTTGACGACTTCGAGCTGCCGGACGAGACGGGCACCCCCCGCCGGCTGAGCGAGCTGCTCGCCGCCGGACCGGTCGTACTGTTCTTCTACCCGGCCGCGATGACCACCGGCTGCACCGCGCAGAGCTGCCACTTCCGGGACCTGGCCGGCGAGTTCGCCGAGCTCGGCGCGCGGCCGGTCGGCATCAGCCCGGACGACGTGGGCAAACAGCAGGCGTTCTCCGCCGCCCACGGCGGCTTCGGCTTCCCGCTGCTCTCCGACCCGGACGGCACGGTCGCGCGGATGTTCGGCACCCGCCGCTCGTTCGGCCCCCTGCGCACCCGGCGCCGCACGTTCGTCATCGACACCGACCGCACGCTGCTCACCGAGATCCGCAGCGAGTTCAGGATGAACAGCCACGCCGACAGCGCACTGGAGGCCCTGCGCGGGCGGTCGTCCTAGTTGCAGGCGGCCTCGGAGTACCGCAGGCGCGTGGTTCGGACGCCCTCCGAGTACGTGGTGCCCGTGCAGCCGTAGTTGCGGATGAGGACGCCGACGATGGCACCGTCCTCCGAGAGCCACTCGTAGGTGCACTGGTAGCCGACCTTGCAGTACGGCAGGGCGCTGGCGGGCGCGGGAGACAGGGCCAGTGCCAGCCCGGCCGTGGCCAGGGCCGTGACGACGACGCGACGGATCATGCGTGCCCCCTCGTGCTCGGTGTGGTCCCGCCCACTGTGACGCGCGGTAGCCCCGAGAGTACTGCCCGCCGCCGTCAGGTGAACTGGGACAGGGCGCGGATCTTGTTGGTGGCGTCCAGGGCGGCGACCTTGTAGGCCTCGGAGAGCGTCGGGTAGTTGAACACCGCGTCCACCAGGTAGTCGACGGTGCCGCCGCAGCCCATGACCGCCTGGCCGATGTGCACCAGATCGGTCGCGCCGGTGCCGAAGACGTGCACGCCGAGCAGCGTGCGGTCCGCCGTGGACACCAGCAGCTTGAGCATCCCGTACGAGTCACCGGCGATCTGGCCGCGGGCCAGCTCCCGGTAGCGTGCGATGCCCACCTCGTAGGGCACGGCCGACGAGGTCAGCTCGACCTCGGTCTGCCCCACGTAGGACACCTCGGGGATCGTGTAGATGCCGATCGGCTGCAGCGCCGTCAGCCCGGCCGCCGGCTCGCCGAACGCGTGGTACGCGGCGAGCCGCCCCTGGTCCATCGACGTGGCGGCGAGCGCCGGGAAGCCGATCACGTCGCCCACCGCGTAGATGTGCTCGACCGTGGTGCGGAAGTGCTCGTCCACGCTGATCCGCCCGCGCCCGTCGGCGGTCAGCCCGGCCTTCTCCAGGCGCAGCTCCTCCGTCATGCCCTGCCGCCCGGCGGAGTACATGACGGTCTCGGCCGGGATGCGCTTGCCGCTGGCCAGCGTGGTCACCGTGCCACGCTCGCCGATCGCCACCTCGGTCACCTTCTCGCCGAACCGGAAGGTCACCGCCAGGTCCCGCAGGTGGAACTTGAGCGACTCCACCACCTCGGGGTCGCAGAACTCCAGCATCCGGTCGCGCTGCTCGACCACGGTGACCCGGCTGCCCAGCGCGGCGAACATCGAGGCGTACTCGATGCCGATGACCCCCGCGCCGACCACCACCATGGACGACGGGATCGAGTCCAGCGACAGGATGCCGTCGGAGTCCAGCACCCGCCGGTCGTCGAACTGCACGTGCGACGGCCGCGCCGGGCTGGTGCCGGTGGCGATCACGATCTTCGCCGCGCTCACCGTCGTGTGCTCCCCCCGGTGCCGGCCGTCGACGGCCACCACGTGCGGCTCCACGAACCGGGCAACGCCGGTCAGCAGGTCCACCCGGTTGCGCTGTAACTGCGCGCGCACCACCTCGACCTCACGGCCGACCACGTGCTGCGTCCGGGACAGCAGGTCGGCCACCGTGATGTCCTGCTTCACCCGGTAGCTCGCGCCGTACATCTCGCGCTGGCTCATGCCGGTCAGGTAGAGCACTGCCTCCCGCATCGTCTTCGACGGAATCGTGCCCGTATTCACACAGACCCCGCCGACGGCGCCGTGCTTCTCCACGATGGCGACCCGCTTGCCCAGCTTGGCGGCCGCGATGGCCGCCTTCTGCCCGCCCGGCCCGGATCCGAGCACCAGCAGGTCGTAGTCGTGCGTCATGGCGACAGCGTAGGCCCCGGCCAGCGCCCGGCCCGGCGCCTGGCGAGCACGGTCGCCGTGCCACCCGGCGAGGCCCGTCGCCGGGGCCACCCGGCGGGCGCCGTCGCCGGGCCACCCGCGGCCGTCGCGCCGTCGTCGGCCTGTCGTCAGGTCACGGCGAGCCCGGCCAGCTCAAGCGCCTCCGCGACCGCGAGGTCACGCTCCAGCAGCGCGACGAACACCGCCTCCAGCCCACGCAGCACGGCCTCCGCGCTCGCCCGGTCCAGCAGCTCGGTGTCCACCCGCAGGAACAGGTCGAGCGCGCCGTCCCCGCGCAGGACGTCCAGGTAGAACTTCGGCACCGCGTCGTTGTCCCCGAGCGCCCGCCAGTCCACCATGGTCGTGCCCACCAGCGCCGCCGCCCGCGCCACTCGCTCCTCCACCTCGCCGGAGTCCGCCTCGTCCGGCGGCGGCACCTCGTGCACGTTCACCACCGCCGGCACTCCCGGCGCTGTTCCCCGGCGCTCACTCTCCAGCCGCTCCAGCTCCCGCAGCGCCGCAGGGTCGTACTCGCCGGACAGGTGCGCCCGCATCACCCGCGTCCGGCTCTCCGCCACCACCGCCAGCACGCCCTCCCGGCCCACCTCGGCGGGCCGCGTCGGTACGTCCCCGGCGTTCTCGGTGCCCGCGACGGTCTCGGCCCTCGGGGTGGTCTCGGCCCTCGGGGTGGTCTCAGTCCCCGGGGTGGCCTCGGTCCCCGGGGCGGCCTGGGTCCCGGCGTCGGCTCTGGCACTCGGCGCCGCCTCGGCGGCCGCGACAGGCAGCGGAATCGTCACCGGCACCGGCATGAACGCGGTGCCCACGTAGTGGTGCATGTCGCGGGCGAAGCGGTTGCCACACAGCAACAGGAAGTCCGCCGCCGGCAGGCCCGCCCGTCCCGCGAGCAGCGCCGCCAGCACCCCGACCACCGCCGGCGTGGCCGGCGTCGATCGCACCACCGGCATCGCCCGCGCCGCCGCATCCAGCGCCGGCGACCTCAGGTGGCCGACCCAGTACCGCGACCCGGCGTCACGCAGCCAGGGCCGCGGCGGGAACAGCACGGTCGGCGCCTCCGCCAGCTGCCGCTCGGCGAACCGCAGCGACCGCCGGCTCCGGGCCTGTCCCGCCTCCGTGGCCTCGTAGGCCGCTCGTGCCCGCGCGGTCGTGGTCTCACGCCGGACGTACGTGCCCAGCATCCGACCCGCCAGCTCGGCCGTGATCACCGGCAGGCTGCCACCGTCCACCGCCAGGTGGCTGAACGAGCACACCAGCGTCCGCGGCTCACCGGCCCGGGTGACCAGGTCGAACCGGCATGGCGGCGCACCGTCCTCACCCAGCTCCGTGAACACCACCTCCAAGGCGAACCTCTCGACGTCGGTCTCCGCCAGCTCGTGCTCCTCGACGGTCAGCACGCCGCCGGCCAGGACCCGCTGCGAGCCACCGGTGACCGTCGTCCGTAGCGCCTCGTGCTCCTCGACCAGGCCCCGCACCGCTTCCAGCACCGCCTGTGCCGGCACGCCCGGCGGCACGTCGACCCGGTGGCTGAGATTGAGCACGGCCGAGCCGCCGACCATCCCCACGATGTCCGCGATGTGCCGCTGGGACCACGTCAGGGGGAACGGCTCCGACCCCTCCCCGCCGAACTCCACCCGGTGCGCCACCCGCCCGGCCCGCGCCGGGCCGGCGTCGACCTGCCCGGTCTGCGCCGGCCTGCCCCGTCCTCCCTCGGCCGGCCCGGTCTGCGCTGCTTCGGCCCGCCCGGCCTGTGCCTGCCCGGCGTGCAGCTGCTCGTCCGCCACCTGACCCGGCACCGCTGCCTCCCAGTGACGGCCGCCCACCACGTGAGAGCGCTCTCGTCCGGTGGCGAGCGTTCCGGCCCGCCGCCGGGGGTGTCAATGCGCGGTCCGGGGAGACCCGGGTCGTCGCAGGCCCGCCCACCGAGACCTGCGATCGTCACGGACGGCAAGTGGATCACGGCGGGTACCACCCGTGTGGCCCTGTCGGGTGGTCCGGCTGCCGTCTTGACCGCCTGGTCGGGTGCGGACAGGGTCGAGGGACCACGGTCGGTGGCTGTGGTCCGGTCTTCGACCACGGAAGGTGTCGCGCCCATGATTCGTCGCGCCCTTGTCGCCGCCTCGCTCCTCGCTCTCGTCGGATCCGGCCTCGTTGTCGCCACCGGCACGGCTGTGGCCACTCCGCCCGCGCCGGTGTTCTCCGGCGGCATGGCGCAGCCGGTGTTCGACCCGGCCGACGTCATCCGCGAGGAGCGCTGGGTGCGAGCACCCGTCGACTCCGACGGCGACGGCCGTGACGACGAGGTCCATGTCGTCGTCGTACGGCCGCGCGCCACCGAACTGGGCATGAAGGTCCCCGTCGTCTACGAGGCCAGCCCGTACTACGCCGGCGGCAACGATGTCGCCAACCACGACGTGGACGTCGAGCTCTGGTACCCGGGCCGCCCCGATGGCCCCGACGGCGCCGCTGCCGCCGCCGCGGGTACCG
>DASWTI010000336.1:0-9539 GCA_036402215.1 Pseudonocardiaceae bacterium | reverse complement strand
CGCCACGGTGGCCGCCGCGGTCGCCTCCGGCCTCGGTGGGCAGCTGCTCAACCGGCGGGTGGACGTGCAGGCCTCCCGGCGCGCGGTCGGCGACCTGCGGCCGGCGGTGGCGGCACCGCCGATCCCCGAGGGTGCCGCCTTCACCGCCGACGGCACCCCGGCGTTCCTCACGCCGAACCGGGACTTCTACCGGATCGACACCGCGCTCGTGGTCCCCCGGCTGCGTGCCGAGGACTGGAGGCTGCGGGTGCACGGCATGGTCGACCGCGAGCTGACCATCGACTACGAGAACCTGCGCTCCCGCGAGCTGGTCGAGCGGACGATCACCCTGACCTGCGTCTCCAACGAGGTCGGCGGGCAGTACGTGTCCACCGCGAACTTCGTGGGCGTACGGCTGCGTGACGTGCTCCTGGAGGCCGGCGTGCGCGCCGGCGCGGACCAGCTCGTCAGCCGCAGCAGCGACGGCTGGAGCTGCGGCACGCCCACCGAGGTCGCCATGGAGCCGACCAGGGACGCACTGCTGGCCATCGCCATGAACGGGGAGCCGCTGCCCGCCGAGCACGGCTTCCCGGTGCGCATGGTGATCCCCGGCCTGTACGGCTACGTGTCCGCCACCAAGTGGCTGGTGGACCTGGAGCTCACCACGTTCGACGCCTTCGACCCCTACTGGGCCCGGCGCGGCTGGGCGAAGAAGGCGCCGATCAAGACCATGGCCCGCATCGACCGGCCCACCGGCTTCCAGAAGGTGCCGGCCGGACCGGTCGTGGTGGCCGGTGTGGCGTGGGCGCAGCACACCGGCATCGAGGCGGTCGAGGTGCGCGTGGACGGCGGCCCGTGGGTGCCCGCGACGCTCGCCACCGAGGTGAACCTCGACACGTGGCGCATGTGGCGCGTGGAGCTGGACCTGCGGCCGGGCGGGCACACCGTGGAGGCGCGGGCCACCGACCGCTCCGGCTACACCCAGACCCCGGAGCGCGCCGAGCCGGTCCCGGACGGCGCGACCGGCTGGCACAGCGCGTTCTTCACGGTCGGCTAGGCCGGCGCGGCGCGGGCGCCGGTACGCCGGAGGCAGGGGCCGCCTCCGGCGTACAGCCATGCCCATCGCTCACCCTGCGTGACCGAAACGTTATGAGAGGTGACCGAACCACCTTCCTCGCGGCACCGAAGGACCGGTGTACGGCCCGGACCGACCGGGCCATCCCGAGGAGGCAGCACCCGTGAGGAAGATCCAGCGACTGGCCGCGATCGGCGCCCTGGCCGTGTTCACCGTGACGATGACCGCCTGCGCGAGCGACGAGGAACCGGCGACCGGCAGCGCCGGCGGCGCGTCCACCACCACCGGCTCCGCCGCCACCACCACGGAGGAGGCGATGGGCGACGGCATGACCACCGCCGACGACGTGTTCGGCTCGGCGTGCGCGAGCGTGCCGACCAGCGGCGAGGGCTCGCTCGACGGCATGGTGGACGACCCGGTGGCCACCGCCGCCAGCAACAACCCGCTGCTCAAGACCCTGGTCAGCGCCGTCGGCGCGGCCGGCCTGGGCGACACCCTGAACAGCCAGGAGGCGATCACCGTGTTCGCGCCGGCCGACCCGGCGTTCGCCAAGATCCCGCCGGCCGATCTGAACGCCGTGCTCGCCGACAAGGCGCAGCTCACCACGATCCTGACCTACCACGTGGTGCCCGAGCGCCTCGACAAGGACGGCATCCTGGAGGCCAGGACGCTCACCACTCTGGAGGGCCGCACCCTGACCGTGGCCGGCTCCGGCGACGCGATCACGGTCAACGGTGCGAACGTGCTCTGCGGCAACATCCCCACGGCCAACGCCACCGTGTTCGTCATCGACACCGTGATGATGCCCACCGGCTGACGCGGCCCGCGCCACCCCGAGGGCCCCTCCGGCGACGGAGGGGCCCTCTCGCGTATTCCGGGTACGGGCAGGTGAGGGCCGTCGAGGGCGCGTTTCCAGCGACTTTGTGCCTGCGTTCACAAGCGGCTACCGTGTGCTTGTCACGCCGCCGGGCGTCTCGTTCGACCCTCACGTTCCGCGTGTCGCAGTCGCCGATCGCCGCCCGTTCCCGGCCACGTTCGACCATCGAGGAGGCGCGTCCGCGTGACGGCACAGCCCGACGGAATCGAGCCGCCGGTGGACAACGCGGTGCCGACCGTGGACGTCCCCGCGGCCCGGGAGCGCGCCCGCGCGATCCCCGAGGCTACGGTGGCCCGCCTCGCGGTGTACCTGCGGGTCCTGATCGGCCGCGCCGAGGAGGGTGTCGCCACGCTGTCCAGCGAGGAGCTGGCCGCCGCGGCCGGCGTCAACTCCGCGAAGCTGCGCAAGGACCTGTCCTACCTGGGCTCCTACGGCACCCGCGGCGTCGGCTACGACGTGGACATCCTGGTCGGCCAGATCGAGCGCACGCTGGGCCTCACCCGCAAGCACTCGGTGGCCGTGGTCGGGGTCGGCAACCTCGGGCACGCGCTGGCCGGCTACGGCGGGTTCTCCAGCCGCGGCTTCCCGGTGACCGCGCTGTTCGACGTGGACGAGGACCTGATCGGCATCCGGATCGCCGGCATCGAGGTGCACCACCTGTCGCGCATCCCCGAGGTGTGCGCCGAGCTGGACGTCACCATCGGCGTCATCGCCACCCCCGGCGAGGGCGCCCAGGAGGTGTGCGACCTGCTGGTGAAGGCCGGCGTGCGCTGCATCCTCAACTTCGCGCCCGTGGTGCTCCAGGTGCCGGAGCACGTCGAGGTGCGCAAGGTCGACCTGGCCGTCGAGCTGCAGATCCTGTCGTTCCACGTGTCCCGCCGCGAGCTCGCGGAGGAGCCGATCGCCGACCTCACGGAGCTGGGCGAGGTGGTGGTCCGGCCATGAACCTGCTGGTCGTGGGCCTGTCCCACCGCACCGCGCCGGTGTCACTGCTGGAGCGCGCCGCCGTCACGGCGGAGCACGCGCCCGAGCTGCTCGGCGCGCTCACCGCGTCCGCCGAGGTCACCGAGGCGCTCGTGCTGTCCACCTGCAACCGCGTCGAGGTGTTCGCGGTCGTGGAGAGCTTCCACGGCGGCATGGCCGACGTGGTGGACGTGCTCACCGGGCACGCCGGCCGGGAGCTCGCCGACCACCTGTACGTGCGCTACGCCGGCGCCGCCGTCGAGCACGTGTTCACCGTGGCCGCCGGGCTGGACTCGATGGTCGTCGGCGAGTCGCAGATCCTCGGCCAGCTGCGCGTCGCGTACGCCGTGGCCGCCGAGCACGGCGCCGCCGGGCGCACCCTGCACGAGCTGGCCCAGCAGGCGCTGCGGGTCGGCAAGCGGGTGCACACCGACACCGCGATCGACGCCGCCGGGGCCTCCGTGGTGAGCGAGGCGCTGGCCGACGCGGGTGACCTCACCGGGTGCCGGGCGGTGCTGGTCGGCGCCGGCTCGATGGGCGCGCTGGCCGCCGCCCACCTGCGGCGCGCCGGGGTGGGCGAGCTGGTCGTGGTGAACCGCAGCGAGGAGTCCGCGCGGCGGCTCGCCGAGACCTCCGTCGCGGACGGTGTGCCGGCCCGCGCCGCCACGCTGGACGACCTCGCCGAGGTGCTGACCGCGGCCGACGTGCTGGTGTCCTGCACCGGCTCGGCGCGGCCCGTGGTGGACGTGGCCACCGTGCGGCTGGCCCGCCGCGGCGGCGCGCGGCCGCTCGTGGTGTGTGACCTGGGGCTGCCGCGTGACGTCGAGCCCGGCGTGGCCGAGCTGCCCGGGGTGCGCGTGGTGGACCTGGCGACGTTGCAGCGGCGGCTGGCCGACGGCCGGCAGCCCGGCGGCACCGCCGAGGTGGCGCTCGCCGAGGACATCGTGGCCGAGGAGGTCGCCGGCTTCCTGGCCGCGCAGCGCTCGGCCGCCGTCACCCCGACGATCACCGCGCTGCGCCGGCTGGCCGCCGACGTGGTGACCACCGAGCTGGACCGGCTGACCACGCGGCTGCCGGACGTGGACGACGCCGTGCGCCTGGAGCTGGAGCGCACCGTGCACCGCGTGGTGGACAAGCTGCTGCACACGCCGACGGTGCGCGTGAAGAAGTTCGCCGCCGAGCCCGGTGGCCCGGCGTACGCCGACGCGCTGCGCGCCCTGTTCGACCTGGACCCGGCGATGCCGACCGCGGTGAGCGCCGCGCGCCCGCCGGAGGAGACCGGAGGTGAGGCGCGATGAGCACCGTGCGCATCGGCACGCGGGGCAGCAAGCTCGCGCTCGCGCAGACCGGCACCGTCGCGGACGCGCTGCGGGCGCGGGGCGCCGAGGTGGAGCTGGTGGTGATCACCACCGACGGGGACCGGTTCACCGACCGGCCGGTGTCCGAGATCGGCGTCGGGGTGTTCACCTCGGCGCTGCGGGACGCCCTGGCGGCCGGTGAGGTCGACGTGGCCGTGCACTCCTACAAGGACCTGCCGACGGCGCCGGACCCGCGGCTCACGCTGGCCGGGGTGCCGCGGCGCGAGGACCCGCGGGACGCGCTGTGCGCCCGCGACGGCCTGACCCTGGGCGAGCTGCCGGCCGGCTCCACGGTGGGCACCGGCTCACCGCGCCGCGCGGCGCAGCTGCACGCCCTCGGGCTGGGCCTGGAGGTGGTGCCGGTCCGCGGCAACGTGGACACCCGCCTCGGTCTCGTCACGAGTGGCACGGTGGACGCCGTCGTGCTGGCCAGGGCCGGGCTCGCCCGCCTCGGCCGGCTGGACGCGATCACCGAGGTGATCGACCCGTTGCAGATGCTCCCGGCGCCGGCGCAGGGCGCGCTGGCCGTCGAGTGCCGGGCCGACGACCTGGCCGTCGAGCACCTGCTGCGGACCGCCGTGGACGACGCGGCGACGCGGGCCACCGCCACCGCGGAGCGGGCCATGCTGGCCGCCCTGGAGGCCGGCTGTGACGCCCCGGTGGGCGCGCTCGCCGAGGTGGTGGAGGACCTCGACGACAACGGATCCGTGGTGGACCGGCTGTCCCTGCGAGGGGTGGCCGGCGCCGCGGCGGGAGCGCTCGTCCGCGCGTCCGCCGTCGCGGACATTCAGCAAGCCGAGCAGCTCGGGCGCGAGCTCGCAGCCGAGCTGCTCGACCTCAGGAGAGCCGTCAGTGGGCTCGAGCATGACCCCGGGGACGCCGGCATGGCGGGCCACCGGGGTGAACGTGGGATGGGAAGTGCCTGATGAGCCGAGCACGTAAGACCCCTGGGCGGATCGCCTTCGTCGGCACCGGCCCCGGCGATGCCGGGTTGCTGACCGTACGGGCGCATTCGCTGCTCACCACCGCGTCGCTGGTGGTGACCGACCCCGACGTGCCCGCCGACCTGCAGGCGCTGGCGCCGGAGGGCGCCGAGGTGCGCCCGGCCGTCGGTGAGCCGGCGGACGTGGCCAAGGACCTGGTGACCGAGGCGCGCACCGGGCGCGGCGTCGTGCGGCTGGTGTCGGGCGACCCGATGACCGCCGAGGCCGTCGTGCGCGAGGCGCTCGCCGTGGCCCGGACGACCGTGCCGTTCGACGTGGTGCCCGGCGTGGCCCCCGGCACCGCGGTGCCGGCCTACGCCGGCGTGGCGCTGGGCGGCGCCCGCACCGAGGTCGACGTGCGCTCCGAGGTGGACTGGGCCGCGCTCGCCGCGGCGCCCGGCACCCTGGTGCTGCACGCGACCGCCTCGCACCTGGCGGACACCGCGTCCGCGCTGGTGGAGCACGGCCTGGCCGCGCAGACGCCGGTGGCGGTCACGGTGCACGGCACCACGGCCGCCCAGGCCACCGTGGACACCACGCTGGCCGAGCTGGCCAGCGCGGGCCGCGAGCTGACCGGGCCGCTGGTGCTGACCATCGGCGCCGCCGTCGCGCAGCGCGCCAAGCTCTCCTGGTGGGAGTCGCGGGCGCTGTACGGCTGGAAGGTGCTGGTGCCGCGCACCAAGGACCAGGCCGGGGCGATGAGCGACCGGCTGCGCGCGCACGGCGCCATCCCGATCGAGGTGCCCACCATCTCCGTGGAGCCGCCGCGCTCCCCGGCGCAGATGGAGCGCGCGGTCAAGGGCCTGGTGGACGGCCGCTACCAGTGGGTCATCTTCACCTCGACCAACGCGGTGCGCGCCGTGTGGGAGAAGTTCCGCGAGTTCGGCCTGGACGCCCGGGCGTTCTCCGGCGTGAAGATCGCCTGCGTGGGCGAGGCCACCGCGGAGAAGGTGCGCTCGTTCGGCATCAACCCGGAGCTGGTGCCGTCCGGCGAGCAGTCCTCCGAGGGCCTGCTGGAGGAGTTCCCGCCGTACGACGACATCCTGGACCCGGTCGACCGGGTGCTGCTCCCCCGCGCCGACATCGCCACCGAGACGCTGGCCGCCGGCCTGCGCGAGCGCGGCTGGGAGATCGACGACGTCACCGCGTACCGCACGGTGCGCGCCGCGCCGCCATCGGCCGACATCCGCGAGATGATCAAGACCGGTGGCTTCGACGCGGTGTGCTTCACCTCGTCGTCGACGGTGCGCAACCTGGTCGGCATCGCCGGCAAGCCGCACGCCCGCAGCATCGTCGCGGTGATCGGCCCGCAGACCGCCGCGACCGCCGTCGAGTTCGGCTTGAGGGTGGACGTGCAGCCTGAGCACGCACAGGTGTCCTCGCTCGTCGAGGCGCTCGCCGAGCACGCCGCCCGGCTGCGCGCCGAGGGTGCCCTGCCCCCGCCTCGCAAGGCCAAGGGCCGCCGCCGCTGAACCACGTGTCATGACTGAAAGGCGCCTTCAGCGGGTTCACCCCACTGAAGGCGCCTTTTGGCCACCGTCCCTGGGGACGAGGAGAGAGTCGATGTTTCCGAGTCAGAGGCCACGCAGGCTGCGGACCACGCCGGCGATGCGCCGGTTGGTGAGCGAGACGACGGTGCGGCCGCGCCAGCTGGTGCTGCCGATGTTCGTCAAGGAGGGCGCCGCCCATCCGGTGCCCGTGGCCTCCATGCCGGGCGTGGTGCAGCACAGCCGCGAGTCGCTGCTCAAGGCCGCCACCGAGGCGGTGCAGGCGGGCGTCGGCGGGCTCATGCTGTTCGGCGTGCCCGCGCGGCGGGACGCCACGGGCTCCGGCGGGGTGGACCCGGACGGGGTCCTCAACGCGGCGCTGCGCGACCTGCGGTCCGAGCTGGGCGACGCGACCGTGCTGATGGCGGACTGCTGCCTGGACGAGTTCACCGACCACGGGCACTGCGGCGTGCTGGACGAGCACGGCGGCGTGGACAACGACGCCACGCTCGCCCTGTACGCGCAGATGGCCGTGGCCCAGGCGGACGCCGGGGCGCACCTGATCGGCCCGAGCGGCATGATGGACGGCCAGGTGGCGGTGATCCGGGAGGCGCTGGACGGCGCCGGCCACGGCGCCACCGGCATCCTCGCCTACACCGCCAAGTACGCGTCGGCGTTCTACGGCCCGTTCCGCGACGCCGTGGAGTCGCAGCTCTCCGGCGACCGCAAGACCTACCAGCAGGACCCGGCGAACGTGCGCGAGGCGCTGCGCGAGCTGGCGCTGGACCTGGCCGAGGGCGCGGACCTGGTGATGGTGAAGCCCGCCATGTCCTACCTGGACGTGGTGCGCGCCGTCGCCGAGACCGCGGACGTGCCGGTCGCCGCGTACCAGGTGTCCGGCGAGTACGCCATGATCGAGGCGGCCGCCGCCAACGGCTGGATCGACCGCGACCGCGCGATCCTGGAGGCCCTCACCGGCATCCGCCGCGCCGGCGCCGACCTGGTGCTCACCTACTGGGCCGTCGAGGCCGCCGGCTGGCTCGACCGCGACTGACGGCCGGGCGGCCGGCCGCCGGCAGGCTCACGCCGGCCGCTCGGGGCTCAGCTCCAGGTAGGAGATGCCGGGCATGGGCAGCGGGAAGTCCAGCTCGGCCGGCCCGTGCACGACGCGGCCGGGCTCGTACTCGTCCAGCACGTCGCGGGAACGCAGCAGCGCCCACTGCTCCTCGTCCGGCCAGTCGCCGCCGCCGAGCGCGGCCCAGGTGGCGGCCACGTTGGAGTGGGTCGCGTCCACCCGCCAGTGCCGGACGAAGTGCGGGCCGTCGAGGCCGTCCACGGTGAGCCGGACCTGGCGGTCCAGCGGCGCGTGCCCGCCGGCCTTCGACTGGTCGAGCGTGCCGTTCCAGAGCAGCACGGTCACCGTGCCGTCCGGGCGCCGCGCCGCCCAGGCCTCGACCAGCGAGCCGGCGCCGTCGCCGTCCAGCCGCACCGCCAGCTCGCCGGTACCCAGCCGCTCGGCGAGCGCGAGCGCCCAGTACCGCGGCTTGCGCAGGTTCCCCACGGTGAGCAGCCCGAAGCCGCCGTGCAGCAGCGCCGGCGGGCGGCCCAGCTCCTCGAAGTGGTCGGACACCACCCAGTAGGCCAGCGCCGGGATGCGTCCCGCGGCGGAGCGCATGCCGCGCAGCAGGAAGGCCGCGGCGAACACCCCGTCGCACACCGGGTTGAAGTGCGTGGGCGTGATGCCCCACTCGGTCCACAGCACGTCCAGGCCGGGGTACCCCAGCCGCGCGCACAGCGGCCGGAAGTCCAGCGGCGGGCTGCCGTAGGTGTGCGTGGACACGAAGTCGACGGGCGCCGTGGCCTCGCGCAGGAAGTCGCCCATCCAGCCCCCGGCCGCCGACGCTGGGCCGCCCACCCGCAGGTCCGGGTGCACGTCCTTGACCGCGGTCGCCGCCACGTCGTAGAGCCGCACGTACTCCTCACGGGTGCCGGCCCAGAACACCTCCAGGTTCGCCTCGTTCCACACCTCGAACGCCCAGCGGTCGCGCACCTCGTCCAGCCCGTAGCGGTCCACGAGGTGCGCGGTGAGCGCGTGCACCAGGTCGTACCAGCGGCCCCAGTCCTTCGGCGGCGAGATGATCGCGCCGTACGCGAACACCGTGCGCCCGGGGTCGCGGGCCAGGTCGCGGGGCATGAACGACAGCTCCACCACCGGCCGCAGCCCGAGCGCGAGGACCCGGTCGTACACCTCGTCCACGGCGCGGAAGTCGTGCACCACGCGGCCGTCGACCTCGCGGTAGACGCCGAGGTCGTCGCACAGGACGGCGTGCGCGCGCACGGTGTCCACGCCCAGCTCGGTGCGCGCCAGCCGCAGCGCCTCGGTGAGTTCCTCGCCGATCGGCCGGCCGCCCGTGGTGTCCGTGCTCAGCAGGTGCGACAGGTGCTCGGAGCCGATCATGCCGCGCCACGGCCGCGCGAGCTCCCCGAGCACGCGCCCGGCGTCCACCACGACGGACACCTGATCACCGGCGCCGGCTTCCGCCGTGGCCGCCGTCACGACCTCCCCGCGCGGGCCCTCCACGCCGACGTCGGCGAGCGCGCTCACCGCGTACCGGTAGACCCGGCCCGGCTCGCCGGTGGTGTCGGCGTACGGCGGGTGCGGCACCGCGAGCACGTCGCCACCGTGGTGGTCGAGCGGCACCAGGCCCTTTCCGCCGTCGACGTCGCCCCGGTACACCTGGTAGCCCACGGCGTCCGGCACCGGCTCCCAGTCGAGCGTCACCTGGGCCCGGCCCGCGGTCGCCCGCAGCCCGGCCG
>DASWTI010000335.1:0-8221 GCA_036402215.1 Pseudonocardiaceae bacterium | reverse complement strand
GTCCGCCGGTGTCCGCCGGGCCGCGCCGGTCGCCGCGGGGCCGGCGGTGCCGGCAGGGCCGGTGGTGCCGCTGCCGGGGGCCGATCCGGTGGATCTGCTCGACCCGGCGACCATTGCCCGGCGGACGTCGAACGGGCGGTTGTTCCGCCCCGCTCCGGCGCGGCCGGAGGCGCTGGCGGCGGTGCTGGCCGGGACGGCGGAGTCGGTGGCCGCGCTGCGCGACGCGGCGGCCGGCACCATCGGCGGTGACGTCGTGCTGTTGTGCGCGGTGCACCGCGTGCGCGGCATCCCGGCCGGGTGGTACCGCTACGTGCACGGTGGTGCCGGGCACGGGGCGCTGCTGCCGGTCGGGCGCGGCGCGGACGACGCCACCGGCCGCGCCCTGCAGGACGCCCTGTTCGCCGACACGGTGAACATCGAGCTCGCCGCGTTCACGGTGCACGTCGGCGCGGACGCGGACGCCTGGCCGCGCGGGCGCGGTGCCCGCGGCTACCGCGAGCAGCAGCTCGCCGTCGGCGCCGCGGTGGAGGCGCTGACGCTGCTGGCCACGGCCGTCGGCCTGGGCAGTCACCCGGTGCTCGGCTTCGACGTCGGCCCCGTGGAGGCGGCGTACGGCCTGCCGGGCAGCGGCACCGGCGTGCACGCGCAGGTGAGCATCGGGCCGGTGCGCCCGGACCTCGACTGGGAGATCACGGTGGTGCCGGCATGACGTTCAGCCCGTACCTGCTGTTCCGGCGCGGCACCTTGGGGTTGCCGGCGCTGGCGGACCTGGTGCCCGCGCGCACCTGGGAGCTGCTCGCCGAGGCGGACCGCCTGACGGCCGCGCGGGCCGCGCTCGCCGACGAGCTGGCGGCCGCGATCCACGAGGTGGTGCCGGCGTTGCCGGCCGAGCACCGGCGCGCCGTGCTGCGGCTGCGCCGCGACGTGCACAACGACCGCACCTCGGCCCACCCGGAGGCGGCGGCGCTGCTGCCACCGCCGTGCCGCGCGGCGTTCACCCGCTGGGCCGAGGCCCGGACGGCCGGCGACGCGGTGCTCGCCGAGGCCGAGGCCGCCTACGCCGCCGAGCTGGACACCGCGCGCAAGGCACTCGCCGGTGTGGCCGTCGACGAGGACTTCCGGCGTGGGGTGCAGCTCTCCGGCGAGGACCTGCACCGTGAGGTGATGGCCTACGCCGGCGACCCGTTCGACCGGCGCCGCAAACCCAGCCGGCGACGGCGCGCCGAGAGCACCATCACCAGCTACGCCTACCGCGTGGTGTTCAAGCCGTCGCCGTTCGGCTCGTTCACCGAGATCGGCGCGCAGCCCTGGCCGGAGCCGGGCACCGGCCGGCCGCGCCCGGGCCGCCGGGTCGCGCGGACCAGGCTGAACATCGGGCTCCTGGCCTGGCTCGCCCACCAGCTCCGGCGCGTCGACGGCGGGGCGGACCTGGTGCGGGTGCGGCTGAACAACTCGCTGCGGCTGCGCGGGGAGCACGCCGTGTTCGTCAGCCGGCCGCTGGAGGGCGCCACGGAGGCGTTCGCCCCGGACCGGGTGGTCACGGCCCGCAACAGCGAGCTCGTCCGGTTGCTGGTGGCCGCGCTGGCCGAGGAGCGCACCGAGCGCGAGCTGCTCGACCGGCTCACCGCCGCCGGGCTGCCCGCCGCCGACGCCGCCACCACGCTGGACAAGCTGGTGCGGGTGGGCCTGTGCCACCGCGGCGTCGGCCTGCCGGACCAGACGGTCGGCGCGGCCGGGCTGCTCGCCGCGAGGTTGCGCGCGCCGGGGACGGCCCAGGCCGACGCCTGCGCCGGCATCCTGGAGCGGTTCCAGGAGATCGAGGACGGCTTCGCCGCGGCGTCCGCGGCACGGCGCACCGAGCTGCTCGCCGAGCTGCGCGAGCTGCTGGCCCGCTTCGTCGCGGCCACCGGCTGCCGGCCGCCGGCCGAGGACGCGATGCGCACCCCGGTGTACGAGGACGTCGGCACCCGCGGCCGCGCCGTGAGCTGGGACCCCGGCCCGCTGGAGCGCAACCGCGAGCACGTGGAGCTGTTCCAGCGGCTCGTGCCGATGCTCGACGACGCCGGGATCGAGAAGCTCGGCCTGTACCGCTTCGCCACCGAGGAGGCCGGGGCCGGCCCGGACGGCGTGCCGCTGGTGGACCTGTACCGCGCCTTCGCCGAGCTGCCGCCCGACCGGGCCGCCGCGGTGATGTCCGGGGTGGGTGACCCGCACGTCCGGCGGGTCCGTGCCGCCCGTGAGCGCGTGTTCGCCCTGCTGCGTGGCGCCCTCGCCGACGCCCCGGACGCCGCGGAGCTGGTGCTCGACCCGGAGCGGCTGGGGGCGCTCGTCCGTTCCGCACCCGAGGTGCTGGCGCCGTGGCGTTCCACGGCCTACCGGGTCCAGCTGGACCACTCGGGGGATCGTCCGCTGATCGTGGTCAACGGCGTCACCACCGGCCACGGCGTGTTCTTCTCCCGGTTCTGCGACCTGCTCGCCCCCGGCGATGACGCGGGCGGCACCGGCGAGGGCGACGGCGGCTGGGACCTCGGCGCGGCCGTCCGGGCGCACATCGCCGCGACCACCCCCCGGCAGACCGACATCACCGCGGCGCTGGGCCTCAACTTCAACCTGCACCCCCGGCTCACCCCGTTCGAGCTGGTCTACCCGGGCTCGGTCGCGCGCGCCGGCGCCGAGGGCGTGCTCACCCTCGCCGACCTGGTGGTCCGCCCCGACCCGGTGCGCCGCCGCCTGGTGCTGGTGTCCACAGTGGACGGTGAGCCGATCGACCTGGTGCCGTTGAACTTCCTCTACCCGGCGGCGGCGCCCATGCTCTACCGGTTCCTGTGCGCGTTCGCGCCGACCCGCACCTACCGCGGCGGGCTGTGGGAGCAGCTCGACCGGGCGGGTCCCGTCGCCGGGCACCGTCCCCGGGTGCGGCTCGGCGACCTGGTGCTCGACCGGCGGTCCTGGCGGTTCCCGGTGGCCGAGCTGCCCGCGCTGGACGGCCTGGAGCGCCAGGAGCTGGGCGCGCTGGCCGAGTTCGACCGCTGGCGGCGGGCGGCCGGGGTCCCCCGGACGGCGTTCTTCCGCCTGCTGGCACCGCCGCCGTCCGGGCCCGGCGGGGACGGCGGGGACGGTTCCGCGCGCGACGTCCTGGACGAGGCCCGGCGCTGGGCGCTCGCGGCCCGCAGCGCGCGGCTGCACAAGCCGCACTTCGTGGACGCCCGCAACCCGTTCCTGATGCACGTGCTGGCCAAGCAGGCCACGGCCACCCCGGACGCCACGGTGGTGTTCCAGGAGTGCCTGCCGGCGGCGGACACCTACGCCGACGGCGCCGGGCCCACCAGCGCGGAGGAGTTCTTCGTCGAGTACACGATCCAGGAGGAGCGGTGACGGTCTGGCGCGCGCTGCACGTGCACCGGTATGCCGACCAGGACGCCTTCCTGGTGAACGGGCTCGCGCCGGTGCTGGCGGACCTGCGGGCGGCCGGCGTGCTGCAGCGATCGTTCTTCCTGCGCTACTGGCAGGGCGGGCCGCACCTGCGGGTCCGGCTGCGGCTGGACCCGGCCGCCGCGGACGACGTGACGGCCGAGGTCGCGGGCCGGCTCCGCCGCTGGCTCGCCGGCGCCGCGGGCGACGCGCCGTTCGACGCCGAGCGGTTCCACCGCGACGCGCAGCCCACCCTGGCCGCGCTGGAGGAGGCGGCCGCCGAGACGGTGCACCCGCCGGACACCGTTCGCGCGGCGCCGTACCAGCCGGAGCTCGGCAAGTACGGCGGGCCGCGGGGGGTGGCGATCGCCGAGGAGTTCTTCGACCGCAGCAGCGCGGTCGTCCTCGCCGCGCTCCCCGCCGTCGCCGGCGTGTCCGGCCGACGGCTCGGCGCGGGGTTCGGCGCGATGCTGCGCGGCCTGCGTGCCGCCGGGCTGACCGCGCCGGAGATGGCCGCGTTCCTCGCCCACTACTGCGTGCTGTGGTCGCCGTACGTCTTCGACCAGTTCCTGGAGACCTGGCCGGACCTGCTGGCCGCCCGCCGCCCCACGCTGCTCCCGCACGCCGAGGCCGTGCTCGCGATGCCCGGCACCACCGGCGACCCGTTCGCCGCCGCGGTGGGTGACGCCGACGCGGCGGTGCGGGAGGCGGCCGGCGAGGTGCTGGGGGCGGTGACGCTGCTGGGCGACGACGCGCCACGCGAGCGCCGGCACCGGGCGCTGCTGGTGAGCTACCTGCACACCCACAACAACCGCCTCGGCCTCACCCCGGAGCACGAGGCGTTCCTGGGGTTCCTGGGCCACCACGTGCTCAGCGCGTGCGCCGGCCAGGAGCCCGCACCCGACCTGCTGCCGAATCTGCTGCGCCACCGCGCGGAGCGGCTCGCCACCGTCACCTGACCCGTGAGACGAGGAGGACCGATGGACGTGACCGCGCGGACCTATCCGTTCGAGCGCACGCAGCACTTCCGGATGCCGGAGGAGTTCGCCTGGATCCGGGCACACACCCCGGTCACCGAGGTGAAGCTCGCCAGCGGCGACCCGGCGTGGCTGGTCACCCGCTTCGAGGACGTGCGCGCCGCGCTCGCCGACCCGCGGTTCCGGCGCAGCCCGCAGGGGAACGGCGGGTCCCGGATGGACACCGGGTTCGCCGCCGACGCCGCCAGCCCGGTGTTCAGCTTCGGCGGGTCGATCTCCGAGGGCGCCGGGCACACCCGGTGGCGGCGCATCGTGAACCGCGCCTTCACGCAGCGCCAGGCCAACGCGATGCGGGCCAGGATCGGTGAACTCACCGAGGAGCTCCTGGACTCCCTCCAGGCGGCCGGTGACCGGTTCGACCTGATGGCCGACTTCGCCTACGAGCTGCCGATCCGGGTCATCTGCGAGCTGCTCGGCATCCCCGGCGACAACCGCGCCGAGTTCACCGCGCTGGCCGCCAGGCTCACCAGGCGCGACCTCCAGTCCTCGTTCGCGGAGTTCGGCGAGGCGCTGTCCGGCATCGGCCGGTACGCCATCGGGCTCATCGTCCGCAAGCGCAAGGACCTGGGTGACGACCTGCTCAGCACGATGATCCGGCTGCGGGACGACGACGACTCCCAGCTCTCCAACGAGGAGCTGGTGTCCACCGTGGTGCTGCTGCTGA
Organism: Pseudonocardiaceae bacterium; assembly: GCA_036402215.1. Lineage (GTDB taxonomy): Bacteria > Actinomycetota > Actinomycetes > Mycobacteriales > Pseudonocardiaceae > DASXTS01. The sequence goes on along the minus strand of DASWTI010000335.1, from coordinate 3,109 downwards.
TGGCGGGCTACGAGAGCACCGCCGTGCAGTTCGGCAACGCCTTCTTCGCCCTGTTCCACCACCCCGGCGAGCTGGCCCGGCTGAAGGCGGAGCCCTCGCTGATCGGGACCGGCGTCGAGGAGATGCTGCGGTACGCCCAGCTCGGCACCGGGTTCGCGGTGGCCAAGTTCGCCGCCGAGGACATCGAGCTGGGCGGCGCCACCATTCCGGCCGGGGCCACCGTGTTCCTGTCGCTGGGCTCGGCCAACCGCGACGAGGACGTGTTCGGCCCGGACGCCGACCGCTTCGACCTCGCCCGCCGCAGCGCGCAGCGCCAGCTCGCCTTCGGCAACGGCCCGCACTACTGCCTGGGCGCCGCGCTGGCCAGGGCCGAGCTGCAGGAGGGCATCGGCCGCCTGCTGGCCCGGTTCCCCGGCCTGCGCCCCGACGGCGAGCTGACCGACGTGGTGCTCGCCAGCAACCTCTTCACCTACTACCCGCGGGCGCTGCCCGTGCTGGTCTGACCCCACTGCCAGGAGAGGACGGACGAATGAACCACCCCAGCCACGAGGCGGCGCCGGAGGGCGTGGACTTCGACAGCATCCCGGACATGCCGAGCTTCGCGATCCTGCTCGTCAGCGACATCGACGCCTCGGTGCAGTGGTACACCGACGGCCTCGGCTTCTGGGTGGAGAAGCACCTCACCGGCCCGGACGGTCAGCTCGCCGTGGTGCACCTGCGCCGGGCGCAGTACCGCGACCTGCTGCTGCGGCCGGTGCGCGAGCCCCTCGACGGCCCGCTCGGGCGCGGCATGCGGCTCAGCTTCACCGTCATCAGCGAGTCCGAGGAGTCCATGCGAGTCATCGCGGACCGGCTCCGCACCATGCCGCAGGGCTCGGTGAACGGCCCGCTGGCGACGCCGTGGAACACCATCGAGATCGAGGCCACCGACCCCGACGGCTACGTGGTGGTGCTGAACACGGTGGCCGACCGGGCCCGCACCTGGTCCGAGCTCAAGGACAGCGTCCGCGCCGACGACCGGCCGGTGCGCATCGACGCCTGACGTCCCACCGGCGCGCCCACCGCCGGCGTCCGTCACGGCGCCACCGGCGCCACCGTCAGCAACGAAGCAGGCCACCGAAGGAGTCGTCATGAGCAGCCGGCCGCAGGCCTCGAAATGGGTGTCGAAGGTCTACAACGCCGCCTACAAGGTCGGGTTCACCCCGTGGGACCTGGGGCCGCCGATGCCCGAGCTGGTGGACCTCATCGAGGGCGACCGGGCGCTGCGTCCCGGGCGGGCCGTCGACCTGGGCTGCGGGGCCGGCACCAAGTCGATCTACCTCGCCCGACGCGGGTGGCAGGTGACCGGCGTCGACGTCTCGCCGGACGCGCTGGCCAGGGCACGCACCAGGGCGCTGGAGGCCGGCCTGGACATCCGGTTCGTCGAGTGCGACCTGCTCGACGACCCGGCGCGCGACCTGGGCGGCCCGTTCGACTTCCTGCTCGACTTCGGCTGCGCGCACAGCCTGCGCGACGACGCGAAGGCCCGGTACGCGGCCGGCGTCGCGGAGGTCGCGGCCCCGGGGGCGACGCTGTACCTGTTCGCGTTCACCAAGGGCCCGCTGAGCGTGACCCGCGCGGAGATCGACGCCGGGTTCGCGCCGCACTGGGAGCTGGTGTCGGCGGAGCCGGGCAGCGAGCGCGGCCGCGGCTGGGACGCCGGACCCACCTGGTACCGCATGACCCGGCGGAGCTGAGGGTGTCCGCCGACGCCGCCGCGCGGGCCCGCCCGGACCTGGCGGACCCCCTGGACCTGGCGGACCCCGGCCTGGTCCGCGACCCCTACCCGGCGTACGCGGCGCTGCGCGCGGACGGGGGCCTGCACCACGCGCCGCGCTGGGACTGCTGGGTGGTCACCCGCTACGGCCTGTGCCGCGACGTGCTCACCGGGCCGGCCGGGGCGGACGCCACCGGGCAGCCGCTGCTGCGGATGCTCCAGGCGTCGGTGGCGAGGGGCGCGCGCACCTGGCGGCTGCCCACGTTCCCGGGCACCGGGCCGGCGGCCGGCATCGGGGTGGACGAGGAGCGGCGGTTGCAGGGCCGGCGGACCACCGCGCTGGCGCTGGGCGCGGACGGGCTGGAGCGGCTGTGGCCGGCCTTCGCGGCGGCGTGCGCGGCGGCCGCGGCGCACCTGGTGGACCGCGGTGGCCCGGTGGACCTGGTGCGGGACTACGCGATCCCGCTCGTCACCGACCTGCTCGCCGACCTGATGGCGGTGGCGCCGGGGGACCGGCCGGTGTTCCGCGCGTGGGCGGAGAGCGGCTACCGCGACGACCTGGACGAGCCGGCCATGCGCGTGATCGTGCGTGACGTCCGGCACCTGCTGGCCCGGCAGGCGGTCGATCGCCTGCGGTGCCCGGCGGACGACTTCGTCGGGCGGCTGGCCGCCGGCGAGGGCGTGCTGTCGACCGGCGGGTCCACCGTGGGCGCGCACCTGGAGTTCGTGCTGGCCACCGGCCTGATGGTCTCCCTGGTGACCCACCAGGGGCTGGTACTGAGCTTCAGCACGATGCTGGGCTCGCTGCTGGCCCGCCCCGATCAGTACCACCTGCTGGGCCGCCGTCGTGACCTCCTGGCAGGGGCGGTGGAGGAGGGGCTGCGCCACGACAGCTCCACCCAGGCGCTCGGCCGCCGGACACCGGTGGCCCTCCGGCTGGGCGGCCGGGTGCTGCCGGCCGGGAGCCTGCTGGTGCTGTTCACCGGGTCGGCGAACCGCGACGGCACGCAGTGGCGCCATGCCGACGAACTGGACGTCACGCGCGACGTCCGCGCGGCGGCGCGGCACCTGGCCTTCGGCCGCGGCGCCAACTCCTGTCTCGGCGCCGCCATGTCCCGGCGGGCGTTGCGGTACCTGCTCGGCGCCGTCGTCGACCGGGTCCGGGAGCTCGCCCCGGCACCCGGCGCCCGGCGTTTCCCGGAGTTCATGACCAGGGGGTACACCGCCCTGCCGGTCGAGCTGGTGGCCCGATGACGGGGGACCGCGGGTCCCCGGCCGCGACGGCACCGGCCGCGGCACCGCCGGGTGCACCGCCGACGGCGCCGTCCGGGGCGCCGCCGGGGGCACCGCCCG
>DASWTI010000334.1:0-7715 GCA_036402215.1 Pseudonocardiaceae bacterium | reverse complement strand
CGGCGGGCGGCTCGCCGGCGGCTCCGGCGCGGGCCGGGTCGCCTCGCGGTCCTCGGCCTCGCTGCGCTCCCTCGCCGTCCGTGGCCGCAGGCCGGTGGCCGGCGGGGTGATGGCGGGACGGAGCGCCTCCGGGAGCCGGATGGGCACGTACAGATAGCGGCGGAGACCGGTCGACGGCCGCCGGCCGACATCGGCCACCAGGGCGCAGAGGCGGAACAACCGCTCGATCCGCACCAGCTCCCGCGTCGCACCGAGCACCCGGCGCGCCAGCAGGGTGTCGGAGAGCGCGTCCCGGGCGTCCCGGTACCACCGGGTCGCCGCCGAACCCCGGGCCTCGCCGGCGACGGCCTCGCCGGGGCGGCCTGCCTGGCCGGGTTCGACGGCCTTCGCGGTTTCGTCCGCCTCGACGGGTTCTCCGGGTTCGACGGGTTCGCGGGCGACGGCGTCGAGCAGGTCCTGGGTCGTGCCGCGGCGCCGCAGGACCTGGCGGGCGGCGGCGAGGAGGTGCCGGGTACGGGGGGACGCGAGGACCTCGTCGGCGCGCGCGTCCTGCTCCAGGAACCGGCGCGCGAGCTCCGCCCGGTCGGCCGGAGCCGCGGCGGTCAGCCGGTGGACGAAGCCGGTCCCGGCCACATCGACCGGACCACCACCGCCCTCGGGGTCCGGCCCGGCCGGCAGGACCGGGCGCAGCTGCAGGAAACGGAAGACGTTCTCGGTGGTGTTGTTCCGCATGACGACCGCCAGTGTTCGGACCGGATCGGATTTCCGGTGGAACACGTCGCCCTGGACCCGGCAGCAGGCCGACCATCTGTGGAGGAGCGGGTGAACCGGGTGCCTGATACCACGTACCCGGGCACGTCTCCGGGACCGCCGGTCCCCGCGCGGGCACGGGCGCCGCCCGGCGCTCTCAGCGGCGGGACCGGCGGGCGGCCGCCGCGGCGGGCCACCGCGCCCGGCCGGCGGTGGGCCGTCCTACCCCCGCGTCGTCCCGCTGCTGCGCGGGGCGGGTACGCCGAGGCCGGCGATCGCGTGGAACGCTTCCGCCAGCCCACGGTGATGGACGAAGGACACCGTGGGCCACATCAGGGACAGCAGGCGCCGCTGGGCGGGCCGGCAGCCGCTGAGCAGCAGGTCGCAGCCCCGGCCCCCGCACACGACGCTCGCGTGCGCCAGCAACCCGAAGCCGGCCACGGAGCAGAAGCTGACCTCGGACATCTCGATCACGAGGTGGCTCGGGCGCCGGCCCAGGCTGGCGTCCACCGCGCCGCTCACCTCGGGGAACGACAGCAGGTCGATCTCACCGGCGAGGCTCAGCACCTCGATCTCACGACCCTGGGCCGTGAGCATGACGACCTGACACGCGTGCGTGTGGAATGGCGGGCCGTCCGGCCCTGCATGGGGTGGCCTTGAGGTGGACTGTGACATCGCCGCTCTCCCGGGACCGATGGGACCGATGTCACCGGGGGCCGGAGCGACCTGCTCAGAGTAGCGCGTTGTTCACCCCGGTACGACGGGGTGACGCGATCCCGCTGTGACGTCCTGGCCACCGCGGCGGCCGCCGGACACCACGATCACGGACGGTCCGCGGAGACGCCGAGTACCTGACCTGCGAGGTCACCGTTGACGACCTCACGCGCGACGTCGCTGAGCCGGTGATTTCCCGACCGGGAGAACCGGCGCAACCGATCGAAGGCGGCCTCCATCGTGAGCCCTCCGGCCTGCGCCAGCACCCCTTTCGCCTGCTCGATCACGACGCGGCTGTTGAGCGCGGTCTGCAGCTGCCCCACCAGGAGCTCACCGCGGTGGACCGCGCGCTCCTGGAGGATGCCGATCGTGGCGACGTCCGCCAGGGCCTGGGCCAGCGCCAGGTCGGCCGCCGGCAACGTCCCCGGTGAACCGTGGAACAGGTTCAGCGCCCCGACCGCCTCGCCGCGCAGTCGCAGCGGCAGCGCGTGCACCGACCGGAAGGCGCCCTGGCGCGCCACCGCTGCGCTGAACCGCGGCCACCGGCCGGCGTCACCGCTCAGCTCGGTGACGTCCGCGACCATGACCGCCGACGCGTTGCGGTAGCTCTCGACGCACGGACCTTCGCCGCTCTGCACCTGCAGCAGCTCCAGCACCGTGCTCTCCTCGCTCGACGCCGCCGCCAGCCGCAGGATCTGCTGGGAATCGGCGAGCATGATGCCGGCGGCGTCCGCCAGCCGGAGTTCGAGGCAGTAGGACACCAGCCGATCCAGCAGGTCGATGACGTCGTAGTCGTCGATCAGGGTGTCGGCCAGTTCCACGAAGGCCATCGTGAGCTTCCGCTCCCGGTCGTACCGCGGCCCACTCATTCAGGTGCCTCCTCCATGGACGGCGGATGGTTCGTCACGTGTCCGCCGTGAAACGCAACCGGCGGGTCACGACCTGGTGCGCCACCTCGGCCAGCGGCAGCCGTTCGGCATAGGCGTGAGCCCGCAGGCGGGCGAAGGCGTCCAGCGCGCTCGCGCCGAGCTGAACAACCATCATGCCCGTTGCCTGGTGGATCTCGGCCCGGCCGCGGACCAGTTGGTCCAACCACTGCCCGTCGCCGAGGTCGGTCCGCGCGCCCAGGAGCAGCACCGCCGCCAGGTCGACGGCGACCAGCAGATCGCGGAGCTGCGCGCCCGCCAGGGCGCCGGCGGTGGTGCGATACAGGCAGAGCGCGCCGAGATCGATCACGCCCCACCGCAGCGGCAGCCCGAACAGGGCACCGACGGACGCGTGCTGCCGCAGCTCCGACAGCAGGATCGGCCAGGCGTCGGCACCGTCCCGCAGATCGGGAGCCAGCACCGGCCGGCCGGTGGCGAGGGCCTGCAGCGACGGACCTTCACCCAGCGTGTACTGGAGCTCCTCTAGGTGCGCCGCCGTGGCGTTCGTGGCGTACAGCACCTCGTGGGCGGGGGCGATCTGCGGCAGGCACATCGACAGGGCGGCCCCCGTCACGCCAAGGCCGTCGACGGAGGCGCAGCAGATGCCGGCCGCCAGCGCCTCGCCGCCACCGCCGTCGTGGACCAGGTTCCGCAGGGCCCGGGTGACCGGACCGGCATCATTCACCGGTCGTCACCACGCGACGCGGTGGCCCACCGCGCCACCTGGGCACGCAATCACGCATGAGGAACACCTCGAGACCGGTCTCCGGGCCCGAGAGGCCGACCGGCGCCGACGGACCCGCCGACCCTATCCGGGCTTCTCTCCTTCGGCATCGGCGGCCCGCCCCGCTCAGGACGTGACGGACCGGGCCACGGCCTCGTCGGCCCGCCGCAGCGGGGCACCGGCGTCGTGGAGGTGTCGCAGCACCTCGGCGTACGAGGCCCGCAGGCCGCACGTGCTGTACGGGATGCCCTGCCTCTCGCAGAAGCTCTGCACGATCGGCTGAGCGCGCCGGAGGTTCGGCCGGGGCATGTGCGGATAGAGGTGGTGCTCGATCTGGTGGTTGAGGCCGCCGAGCAGCCCGTCCACCCAGCGTCCGCCGCTGACGTTGCGCGAGGTGAGGACCTGCTTGCGCAGGTGGTCGAGGCGCTCACCGGCCTCGATGACCGGCATGCCCTTGTGGTTCGGCGCGAACGAGCACCCGAGGTAGACGCCCATCAGCGCCTGGTGGACCACGACGAACAGCAACGCCTGCAACGGCGACAGCACGATCAGCAGGGCCGTCACGTACCCCGCGAGCGGCACGACCTGCAGCACGGCCTCCAGGCGCGGGCGCGGCACCTCGCGGCGGCGGATCGCCCGCAGGCTCGACAGCCTGAGCATGACCGCCTCGACCGTGAGCAACGGGAAGAACAGCCACGCCTGGTGCCTGGTGATCCACCGGTACGGCCCGCGCTTGGACCGCGCCTGCTCACGACTGAACGCCAGGGCCGGGATCTCGATGTCCGGGTCGTGATCCTCGTGGTTGGGGTTCGCGTGGTGCTTGTTGTGCTTGTTCACCCACCACCGGTAGCTGATGCCGGTCACGGCGCCGTGCGTGTAGCCGACCAGGTCGTTGTTCGCGTGGCGACGGAAGATCTGCCGGTGGCCGGCGTCGTGGCCGACGAACGCGAACTGGGTGAACACGAACGCCAGGAACGCCGCGTTGGCCAGCTGCCACCACGACTCCCCCAGCGTCACGAACACCGCGACGCCCAGCGCCAGCAGCATCACGTTGATCGACATGCGCACCGTGTAGTGGCCCCGGCGGCGGCCCAGCAGGCCGGCGGCGGTCAGCTCTCGCGTCAATCTGGCGAAGTCGCTGCCGCCGGAGGGGGAATGGTCCTGATGCACGTCAGGAACGGTTCCTGCGGTCATGGGTCGAGTCCTTCGTCGGCGACATGGAGTCACCGAGGTCCGGAGCGACCAGGCCGACTCTAGACCGGCGCCCGCCGGGTCGCAGACCGAACACGGTGGACGAACCCGGCCTCGCCCGTCACTCCGGCGGGGTCAGGGGCGGTTGAGGTGCCCTGCCGCAGGGAATACGGGGGCTGTGACGGTTCCGGACCTGGCAGGGGCGCTGGCCGCCCTCCGCGACCGGGTGGCGGTGTTGCGGCTCGACCTGGCATCGCCCGGGGCGGAGGCCGCGCGCGGTGCCCGGGACGAACTGATCGCGCAGGTCGACGACTACCTGCTGCCGAGGCTGCGCCAGCTCGACGCGCCGCTGCTGGCGGTGGTCGGTGGCTCGACGGGGGCCGGTAAGTCCACCCTGGTCAACACGCTGGTGGGCGACGCCGTCACCAGGGCCGGGTGGCTGCGGCCGACGACCCGGGGTCCGGTGCTGGTGTGCAACCCGGCCGACGAGCGCTGGTTCGCCGAGGGCCGGATCCTGCCCGAGCTGGCGCGGGTCACCGGTGACGGCGGCCGGGGCGACGGCGGCACCCTGCACCTGGTGGCGCACCCCCACGTGCCGGTGGGGCTGGCGATGCTGGACGCGCCGGACATCGACTCCGTGGTCACGCGGAACCGGCGGCTCGCCGCGCAGCTGCTGGCCGCCGCGGACCTGTGGATCTTCGTCACCACGGCGGCCCGGTACGCCGACGCCGTGCCCTGGGAGTTCCTGCGCCAGGCCCAGCAGCGCAGCACCGCGCTGGCCGTGGTGCTCAACCGGGTGCCACCGGAGGGTGTCCGCGACATCGGCACGCACCTGGCCACCATGCTGGCCGACAACGGCCTGCGCCGGGCCACCCTGTTCACCATCCCGGAGACCGCCCTCCCCGGCGAGAGCGACCAGCTGCCGGATGCCGCCATCGCCCCGCTGCTCAGCTGGCTGGTGGGCCTGGCCGGCGACGCCGGGGCGCGCGGCGAGGTGATCCGCACGACGCTGGACGGCGCGCTGCGGAGCATGCGGCAGCGGGTGTCCGCGGTGGCGCGGGAGGTGGACGACCAGCTCGCGGCGGCGGCGGTGCTGCGCGACGAGGCGGACGAGTTCTACGCCGACGCGGCGCGGGACGTCGACGACGGCATCCGCAGCGGCACCGTGCTGCGCGGCGAGGTGCTGGCCCGCTGGCAGGAGTTCGTCGGCACCGGGGAGCTGACCCGCGGCCTGGAGCAGCGGATCGGGTACCTCCGCGACCGGGTGACCGCCTTCCTGACCGGTCGGTCGGCCCCGGCCGAGGCGGTCGAACAGGCCCTGGAGAGCAGCCTGGAGTCGCTGGTCCGCGCCGCGTCCGACGGCGCGGCGGAACGCACCGTGGACTCCTGGCGGGTGCGCCCGGCCGGCCGGGCGCTGCTGGGTGAGCGGGCCCGCGCGCTGGGGCACTCCTCCGACGCCTTCCGGCCGGCGCTGGAGCGGGAGGTCCGGGCCTGGCAGGGACGGGTGCTGGAGCTGGTGTCGCGGGAGGGCGCGTCCAAGCGGACCCGCGCCCGGCTGGCCACCTTCGGCACCAACGGCGCCGGCCTGGTGGCCATGCTCGCCGTGTTCAGCGCCACGGGTGGCCTGAGCGGCGCCGAGGTGCTGATCGCCGGTGGCACCACGGCGGCCGGGCACAAGGTGCTGGAGGCGGTGTTCGGGGACAGCGCCGTGCGGGCGTTGGCGGCCCAGGCCCGCACCGACCTGATGGAGCGGGTGGAGCACCTGCTGGCCACCGAGCGGCGCCCGTTCGACGAGCTGGTCGACGCGGCGTCCCCGGACGCCGGCGCGGCGATCGGGCTCCGCGCGGCGCTGGACGAATTCGAGCGTGCCCGGCGCGCCACCCCGTCCCTGACCGGGCCGCGGCCGGCCGGCGCGGACGTGCGCCGGTGATCGCCCCGGTGACCACGGCGATCGGCCGTCGCGGCCGGCCCGGTACCGGCATCGCGGAGCGCCTCGATGCCCTGGACGAGGTGCTGGGGCTGGCGCGGGGCCGGCTGGACGACGACGTGGTGGCCCGCGCCGAGCGGATCGCGGACAAGGCCGGGGCCCGGCTGCGCCTCGGCGCGGCCCACACCGTGGTGGCGCTGGCCGGGGCCACCGGCGGTGGCAAGTCGTCGCTGTTCAACGCGGTGGCCGGCGAGGCGGTGTCGACGGTGGGGATGCGCCGGCCCACCACGGGGGTCGCGCACGCCGTGGTGTGGGGTGGGCAGGACGCCGGCCCGCTGCTGGACTGGCTCGACGTGCCCCGCCGTCACGTGCTGCCGCGACCGGGCCCGGGACCGGACCCGGAGCTGGACGGGCTGGTGCTGCTGGACCTGCCCGACGTGGACTCCGTGCAGCACGGTCACCGGCTGGAGGCGGACCGGCTGATCGAGCGGGTCGACCTGCTGGTGTGGGTGCTGGACCCGCAGAAGTACGCGGACTCGGCCGTGCACGACCGCTACCTGGCGCCGCTGGCCGCGCACGCCGACGTGATGCTCGTGGTGCTGAACCAGGTGGACCGGCTGCCGGCGGCCGCCCGCCAGGGCTGCCTGACCGACCTGCGGGGGCTGCTGGACCGGGAGGGCCTGCGTGCCGTCCCGGTGCTGCCGGCCTCGGCGCGCACCGGCGAGGGCCTGGGCGAGCTCCGGGGCGAACTGGCCCGCCGGGTGGCAGCGAAGCAGGCCTCGGTCCGCCGCCTGGAGGCGGACCTGTCGGCCCTGACGGCGACCCTGGAGGAGTCCTGCGACGACACGTCACGCGCCGCCGTGGACCGGCGGGGCCTGGACGAGCTGGTGACCGCGCTGGCCGACGCGGCCGGCGCCGACGTGATCGCCGGCGCGGTGGCCCGCAGCCATCGCCTGCGCGCCGGGCTGGCGACCGGCTGGCCGTTCACCCGCTGGAGGTCGCGGCTGCGGCTCGACCCGGCCCGGCGCCTCCGGCTGCGGGACAACCCGTCCGAGCTGGTGCGGACCTCGCTGCCCCAGGCGTCCGCGGTGCAGCGGGCCCAGGTCGACTCGGCCCTGCGCCAGGTGGGTCACCAGGCGTCGGAGGGCCTGCCCGAGCCGTGGGCGACCTCGGTGCGCCGGGCCGCCACGGACCACCGTGACGACCTGCCGGACCTGCTGGACCGGGTGGTGGCCGGCACTGACCTCGGGCTCGGGCGGCGGCCGGTCTGGTGGCGGGTGGTGAACGTGCTGCAGTGGCTGCTGGCCACGGTGGCCGTCGCCGGCGCGCTGTGGCTGGTCGCGCTGTTCGTCATCGCCTGGCTGCAGCTGCCCGACCCGCCGCTGCCGCGCTGGGGTGCGCTGCCGGCGCCGACCGTCCTGCTCGCCGGCGGCCTGGCGCTGGGGCTGCTCCTGACGCTGGTCAGCGGGTTCCTGGCCCGGGT
>DASWTI010000333.1:0-3529 GCA_036402215.1 Pseudonocardiaceae bacterium | reverse complement strand
CGGCCGCCTCCAGCACGCGCACGGTCAGCGCGGCCGCGGCGGCGTCGATGGCCTCGCGGCACCCGGCCGCGGTCCCGGCGATCGCGGTGGCGTGCGCGATCCGGCCGAACGTGCTGCCCTTGGGCGGCGGCGAGACGACCTCGCCGGGCACGGCCTCGGCGATCACCCGGTCGACCGCGGTGGGCAGCCCGGTCTCGTCGAACTCCACCGAGCCGATCGTGCTGTCGTCGGATTCCACGTAGAAGAACCGCACCGCGCCCACCCGCGGGGCGGACACCGTGGGCGTCAGCTCGGGGCGGCGCCCGCAGGCCACCGCGGCCGCGGCGAGCCCCGGGTCCAGGCCCGTGACGCGCAGCCCCAGGTACGGGATGAGGTCGCCGCCGAGCCGGGCGTTCACCTCGACGACCTTGGGGCCGGCCGGGGTGAGCTTGAGCTCGGTGTGCGTCATGCCGTCGGTGAAGCCGAGGGCGGCGTGCGCCTCACGGACGACCCGCAGCACCTCCTGGTCGGCGAGCAGCGGGTCGTCGCCGTCCACCAGGTGGCCGATCTCCTCGAAGTACGGCGGGTAGCCGACCTCCTTGCGCGCCAGGAACATCGGCAGCACCTCGCCGGCGTGCACCGCGGCGTCGACGCTGATCTCCTCGCCGGTGAGCAGCTCCTCCACCAGCACCACGACCTCGTACTGCCAGGCCGAGGGCACCGTGGTGTCGTGCGCGAAGCCGAACCGCGCGACGAGCTCCTCGGGGGTGTCCACCCGGACCACGCCGAGGCTCGCGGCCAGCGCCCGCGGCTTGAGCACCACGGGGTAGCCGATGTCCGCGGCCGCGGCCAGCGCCTCCGGCACGCCGCGGACCAGCACGGAGCGGGCCTGCGGCACGCCGGCGCGGTCCAGCGCCTGCCGGGTGAGGTACTTGTCCCGGCAGCGCATCACCATGCCGGGGTCACCGCCGGGCAGGCCGAACGCGGCGGCCACCTTGGCGGCCTGCAGCACGCGCGCCTCGTCCCAGGTGAGCACGCCGCTCACCGGCTCGCGGGCGGCGATGTCGCGGACGGCCGCGATCATGGTGTCGGCCCCGATGGTGTCCGTCAGGTCCAGCACCGTCCAGCCGACCACGTACTCGAGCTCCCACGTCGGCTCGCCACCGAGCAACAGGTGCACCCGGTACTCGGTGGCGATGGACTCCAGGAGGTACTCCCGGTACAGCCGGTTGCCCGTGGCGATCACCACGAGCAGCGGCCGCTGGTCCTGCGAGGTCAACCCGTGAACTCCTCGATGTGCGAGACGCCGGACGAACCGTCGACCCGCCGCCAGTGCTCGGCGAGCCGCACCCGGCCGTCCGGCAGCACCGTCGGGACGCTGACGCACGTCCCGGACACGGTGTCGCCGGCGCCGGTCACGTAGCAGTACGCGGCGTCGATGGTGCCGTCCGGGCGACAGGTGCCGACGAGCCGGCCGGCGCGCACCGACGCGCCGGAGAACTCGGCCCACACCAGGTCGCCGTCCTGGAAGTAGCGCCCGACCGGCGGGGCGGTCCCCACCGGGCCGGGCTCCCGGTCCACCGGCCGGAACGACCGGCCGCCGTAGTGCGGTGCGAGCTGGGTGGTCACCGCCGTCAGCCCCAGTTCACCGCGCACAGTTCGTCGCGGATGGGGAACATCTCGCGGCCGAACATGGAGTTGAGCACGATCGCGGACCGCACCGGCAGCAACGTCAGGTTGGCGTCGGTCAGGCCCTGGTTGTAGCGCGCCCGGTTGAGCGCGTAGATGCGGTGGCCGTTCATGCCCTTCCAGCGCACCGAGAAGTCCGACTCGACGACCAGTTCGCCGTCCTCGGTGACCTCGACCCGCTCGCGCAGGTCGTCGTCGAACGGCACCGGCACGTTCTGCCGGCCGGTCGCGATGATCACGTGCTTGGCGAGGTGCTCCTCGGGCTTCTCGGGGGTGCGGCAGCGCAGCAGGATCTGGTCGCCGTCGAACTCCGCCGACGTGACGTCGCGCGCCGGGTACAGCGTCACCGGGAACCGGCCCAGCTCCAGCAGGCCGTCGTAGTTGGCCTGGTAGAGCACCCGCATGGCGCCCGGGGTGAGGGCGTCGCCGGTGGGGTTGAGGCCCTCGATGACGCGCCGGCGGGTGAGCGGCGAGAGCCGCTGCAACGCCTGCATGTGCGCCGGGCGGTAGACGTCGTTCGCGGTCGGCGAGTCGTCGATGGTCTCGAACCAGAGCCGGCGGCCGAACCACTTGATGTTGGTGAAGCCACGGCTCATCAGCTTGAGCGCGGCCTCCAGGCCGGTCTGCCCGCCACCCACGACGGCCACCGGGGCCTCGCGGTCCTCGCTCATGACGTCCAGCCGCTCGGCCAGTTCGTCGGCGATGAAGGCGCGGTCCTCGGGCAGGCCGGACAGCCCCTCCGGGATCACCGGGGCGCTGCCCATGCCGATCACCAGGTGCTCCGAGCGGGCCTTCGGCCGGCCGTCGGCGTACACCACGAAGCCGCGGTCCTCCTCGAACGAGATGCGCTCGATGGACACGCCGTAGTTGACGTCCTTGAGCTTCTCCGAGGCCCAGGCCAGGTAGCGCACGTACTCCAGCCGCGGGATCACGTCGAACTGGGAGTTCATCAGCGCGTACATGCGCCCGGTGGTGACCAGGTAGTTGAGGAACGTCAGCTCGTGCCGCGGGGCGACCAGCGACACGAGGTCCTTGAGCCAGGACGTCTGCATCCGCACCCCGGAGTGCAGCAGCCGGTTGTGCCACGACGGCCCCGGCTGCCGGTCGAACAGGGCGATCCGCTCCGTGGTCGAGGACTCGAACAGTGCCGCCAGGCTCAGGTTGGCCGGCCCGGCACCGATACCCACAGTGTGGTAGACCGGGATGTCGGTGGCTGATGTTTCGGCGTCGATCATGGTTGACCTTTTCTGCGTCCGACGGAAGTTGACTCGATGGTTGATCGTGCTTCGACGAGCTGGAGCGCAGCCCGCTGGCCGGCGGCGAGAGCCGTCTTCACGGAACCGCCGGCACCCCCAGAGAACGTGAACAACCGGTGCGTGCTGTCGAGCACCGGACGTAGCGCCAGCACCGGGCGTTCGGCATAGCAGTCCACCGAGCCGACCTGCTCGGTGGCATCGCCGACGTCGAGCGTGGGGAAGCGGGCACGAGCGAGCCTCGTGGCCTCGTCGCGCAGGTCCGGCGTGGTCGGCGGCGCCGCCGGATCGATGTCCCACAGGTCGGTGGGCAGACCGAGCAGCAGGCCGCCGTCGTCGGTGGGACGGCCGAACAGGCCGGTCACGCCGTCGACGAAGTGCGGCGGGCGCCACCCGCCCGTCGGGTGCAGGGAGTACTGGATGGACTTCGTGCGGTAGCCCTCGTGCGGCAGGCCGGCGGAGCGCAGCAGCGCCCCGGTCCAGGGTCCGGCGGCGACCACCACCACGTCGTAGCGCCGCGGGTTCGCTGCCGGGCCGGTCAGCACGGAGCCGTCCTCCTGGGGCGCCGGCGGCGCGGCGGGCCCCTCGTGCACGGTGACCCGGCCGCC
>DASWTI010000332.1:0-9554 GCA_036402215.1 Pseudonocardiaceae bacterium | reverse complement strand
GTGGTGGCGCTGCTGGGGCTGCTGCCGGGGCCGCTCACCGGGCACGCCGCATCCGCCCCCGCGCACGCGGTGGCCGTGGTCTCGGTGGCCGTGCACGCCGCGGCGGCGGCCGCCTGGGTCGGCGGGCTCGGGGTGTTGCTGACGCTGGCGGCCACCCGTCGCACGCTGCTGGCGTACGCGCTGCCCCGGTTCTCGCCGGTGGCCGCGGCGGCGCTGGCCGCGGTGGCGGTGAGCGGCGTGGTCACCGCGGCCGCCCGGCTCGGCTCCGTGGACGCGCTGCTGGACACCGGCTACGGCCGGGTGGTGCTCGCCAAGGCCGCGGTGCTCGCCGTGCTCGGCGCACTCGGGGCGCTGGTCCGCCGCCGCGTGCTGCCGGCCGTCCGCACGCACCGCGCGGCGCCGCTCGCCCTGCTCGGCACCGAGCTGACCCTGATGGCCGTCGCCCTCGGCCTGGCCGCCGCCCTCACCGGCACCCCGGCCTGACCGCACCCCACCGCGACCCGGACGGCCCCGCAACGGACACGGCCCCGGCCGGGCCGCCACCGCAGGCCGCGACCACGAGCCGCGGCCGTCAGAGGTCGGTGAACTCGGCGAGCCGGTCGAAGATCGCCCGGCTGCGGCGGCGCAGCTCGCGGCGGCCGATCCAGCCGGCCGCGTGGTGCCGGTAGGCCTGGGCCAGCATGACGAGCGCGGCGAGCTTCTCCACCGGGCGCCCCCGCCGGTGCACGGGGAGCCGCCGCACCAGCTCCAGCTCGTGGTCCACGATGCGGTCCAGCAGATCGGCGGTGGCCGCGGCTCGGCGCAGCGCACCCGGGTGCAGCAGGCGCGTGCGCAACCTGCCTGCCGGGCGGCTCCTGGTGAGAAGCTGGACCGTCATCCCCGTACCCCCGAGGTCACTACTGCGTTCGTCGTAGCAGGAATCGTGCGATCGGAGCACTCCGTTACGAACCCCACTTGCGTGCCACGCCAGGCACGCCACCATGACGTGCGGAGGTAGGACATGGTTGTCACGACGGGGCGGGTCCAGCGCTGGCGGCCCGTGCTGCTGGAGCTGGTCGTGGTCGCCACCTGCCTGTGCGACGCCCTGGTGGTGGCGAACAACTACAACCTGGCGACCTGGGTGTCCACCGCCGGCGCGCTGATGATCCCGCTGCGGCACCGCTTCCCGGTGTTCGTGCTGCTGCTGAACCTGCCGGCCGCCGGGCTGCGTACCGCGCTGCTGCCGGCCGGGTTCGCGCTGTTCGCCCTGTGCCGCTCGCGGGGCAACCTGCGCGACGTGGCGCCGTTCGTGCTGATGGCCTTCCTGGCGCTGCTGGTGCCCTGGCCGCCGGGCCCGTCGGCGCTGGCCACGGCGAGCCTGCCGGCCCTGGTGCAGGCCATCGTCTACGCCGCGGCGCTGGCCGCCGCGCCCGCCGCGCTGGGGCTGCTGGGCGCCACCACCGAGGAGCTCAAGGCCCGGATCACCGAGCTGAGCCGTACCCGGGACAGCGAGGAGCGGCTGCGCGCCGCCCAGGCGGTGACCGCCGAGCGCGCCCGCATCGCCCGCGAGATGCACGACGTGGTGGCCCACAAGGTGAGCCTGATCGCGGTGCAGGCCGGCGCGCTCCAGGTGTCCAGCAAGGACGAGGACGTGCGGCGCACCGCCGGGCAGCTGCGCCGGCTCAGCGTGCGCACGCTCACCGAGCTGCGCGCCATGGTGGGTTTCCTGCGCGCCGCCGGGGCCAGCTCAGCGGTGGACCTGGCGCCGCAGCCCACGCTGGCCGACCTGCCCCGGCTCACCGGCGACGCCGGGTTCGACGTGACGCTGTGCCTGGCGGACAACCTGACCAGCGCCGACCCGGACCAGCCGGACCTGCCGGCGCCGGTGCAGCGCGCCGCCTACCGCACCGTCCAGGAGGCGCTCACCAACGTGCGCAAGCACGCCTCGGGCGCCCCCGCCACGGTGACCGTCGGCCGCCAGGGCTCGGCGCTCACCGTCGAGGTGATCAACACGGCGCCGACGAGCGGCAACGGCCAGCACTCCGCGGCCCGGCTGCCGAGCGGCGGGCACGGGCTGGTGGGCCTGCGGGAGCGCGCCAGCATGCTGGGCGGCGCCGTCACCGCGGGTCCCACGGTGGACGGCGGCTACCGGCTGCGCGCCTCGTTCCCCCTCGGCCCCGCCGCCCGCTGAGCCGAGCCACGACGGCCACGACGGCCACGACGGCAGCTCAACGGCGACAACGGCCCGGCGGCGGCTCAGCGGCGGCGCAGGCGGACGCGCTCGGCGAAGTCGTCGTCCAGCCGGGCCGCCGCACCGCCGCTCAGCACGTGGGTCGCGGTGACCGGCACCATCATCCAGGGCTGCTCATCGCCCAGCAGCGGCGAGTACACCGGGACGAACCCCTGGTCCACCAGCGACACCACGAAGTCCGTGGACACCTCGCCACGCACGCTCACCGCGCCCGTCCCCTGCCACGGCAGCAGGCACGAGCCGCCCAGGAAGCAGAACCCGCACGTCCCCGGCCGCGGCGCCCCGGCCTTGAGCCGTACCCCGGAGGCGAACAGCCCGTCGTACCCCAGCTCACGGTCCGCGCGCAGCGTCGCCACGTACCGCATGGTCGCGTCCCAGGTGGCCGCCAGCACGGCCCGCCGCGCGGCCACGATGTCCGCCGGCACGTCGTCGCCGAGGTGGTACAGGTCGTCGTAGATCGCCCGGGAGGAGCCCATCCGGTCGGAGCCGTCGAGCAACGGCACGGGCACCGAGAACACGATCGACATGAACAGGTCGCGGAAAACCGATCGGGTGAAATCCGCGTCGGGTTCCGGGTTCTCCGTGGCGTGCAGCACGGCGAGCGGATCCCGCGTGATGTCCAGGCCGCCGAAGCGAGATTCCAGTTGCCGTCGGTGATGCGCGACGCACGATGCGTGATCGCGGCGGTCGACGCCGAGTTCGCTCGCCGCCCGGTCGTCCAGATCGACGAACTCCATGAATTCGTCGCACTCGACGAGCTTCGCGTACTCGTGGAGTTTCTCTTCGTACGGCTGAGTGGTCGCGAGCGCCCGCTGACGGAAGTGATGTGCGTCGGTCAACACGGTCAACTCGATTCCCGGCGGATACACCTGACGCACCGCGTTACACAGTTCCCGCAACCGGACCAGTGCGCCGAGCTCGGCCAGATCCGGCAGCCCGCCGAGCGCTTTGAGCCCGCTTTCCCGTTGCTTCAGGGGAAAACCCATCATTCTGAACCGAATGGGCCGGCCGGCCCGCACGAAGTCGATCATGTCGGCCCGCGCGTGCTCGTCGGTGTAGTGCGCCCGGGAGCCCTTGATGAACTGCTTGCGGGTGAGCACGTGCCGCACCCGCCGCACCACGCGCTCCGCCGAGGCCCGGCCCGGCTCCTGGCGCAGCGCCCCGGCCGCGGCCCGCGCGGCGGCCCGCGCGGCGCGCTCCACGAGCCGGGCCACCAGCGCCGTGGACTCCGCCGCGGACAGCCGCACCACGTACTCCCGGGCCATCCGGTGCTCACGCAGCTCCGCCAGTTGCAGCTCCTCCAGCGAGCGGGTGTGCGAGAGCGCCGGCACCGCGCAGCCGTCGGGCCGGCGGCCGGGGCGCGGCAGCGTCTCGAACGTCCGCACCGTGGTGCGCGGCACCGCCGAGACCACGCCGGCCGGACGCCGCACCCGGATCGCGCCGGACATCCCCATCAGGCCGTCGGACGGCGCGTCGGTGGCGGCGAACCGCACGATCACCTCGCCGTACCCGGCGGGCCGGTCCAGACGCAGTTCACCGCCGGCGTCGCACACGTCCCAGGCGAACCGGTGCAGCCCCGGAGAGCCGGCCAGCACCGGGTCCACCAGCACCAACGGCACCGGCAGCGCCGGGTCGGCGCGGCGCCGGTGGGCGGCGTCGGTGACCGCGCGCAGCACCTGGCGCAGCGCCCGGTCCTGGCCCGGCGCCAGCGAGTGCAGGAACGACGCCCACGGATGATCGGTGCCGAGCAGCGCCAGCGTGTCCTCGTGCAGGAAGCGCAGTTCCTTGGCCAGCACGCGGTCCACGGCGGCCCTGGTGCCCGGGACGCCGGCCCGCCGCACCACCTCGTCCAGGTAGCCCGCCGCCCGCCGCGCGTACGTCTCCGCCGCGCGCCGCGCCTCGGCGGTGCCCCGCGGGCACTCGGCGGCGTCGGCCACCACCAGTCGCCCGGTGAGCCGTCCGCCGGGCGCCAGTTCGAAGCCGAGGGTCGCCGGGTCGAGCGTGAACAGGTCCGGCCCGGTGTCCTCCAGCAGTTCCCGGAACACCACCACGAACGGCCGCACCACGCGCTCCACGAGTTGCCGCGGCGGGCGCCGGCAGCCGGCCAGCACGTCGTCCATGGCGCCGCGCGCCGGCGCCACGAGGTCCGCGGCGGTCACCCAGCGAGTGGGCCGGGCGTAGGCGGGATGCGGCGGGTACGGCACCGGGAATCCGACGCCCAGCACGTCACCGATTCGCGCGGACATGGATGTCGGCAGAATGGGCCGGGTCGAGCAGTGCAGCTTGAGAATGGGATTGCGGTCCACCAGCCGGGCCAGCCGTAGCCAGCGCCGGGTATCCGATGTGCGACGCTCGGTGAGCGTGCGACCCGAACGGAATCGGGCAGCGAAGTCCTCGGGTACGGGTTGCGCCGTCAACTCGGCGCTACCCACGGTTCCGGCGGTACCCGACGGTACGCGAACAGTCCAGATGGCTCGGGCCGCGTCCTCTACCGAACTCTCTCCGCCTGCTCACCGGATGCGCTTTCTCTGGACACCCCCACGTGAGGACTACCTTGCGACGGTAGCAGGCACCGCAAGCCCGCGGTCCGCGCGCGAGTCAGCGAAACGGGGCCCACGGCGCGGTCTGCCGCCCGTCCCGGAAGGTCTGCATACGCACCGCGAACTCGGTGCGTACCTCCGGGTGACTGCGCAGGATCGGCAGCGCCAGCGTGACCATCTTCAGCTCGCGCACCTGGCGCAGCACGTCGAAGCCCGGCCACCGGGTGACGTCCACGCCGTACCCGTCCGCGAGGTCGCGGTAGTGCTGCGGCGGGTGCCCGAAGCGCAGCCGGCCGACGGCGAGGGGCAGCAGGTCCCACTCACGCGGCCCGACGCACGCCGAGTCGAAGTCGCACAGCACCGGGCCGCCGTGCGCGGGGATCAGGTTGCCCAGGTGGGCGTCGCCGTGGATCGGCCCCGGCGGCAGCTCGAACTCCAGGTCCTCCAGCGCGGCCTGCACCTCGTCGCAGCGGCGCACCAGGATCGCCTGGTCCGCCGGGTCCACGCCGTCGGCGTCGGCGAGCCGCCCGCGCACCGCGCCCAGCGGCTCCCAGCGCGGCAGCGGCTCCGGCGGGTCGGGCAGCGCGTGCCAGGCGCGCAGCAGCCGCGCCAGGTCGGTACCGGTGGCGGCCGGGCCGTCGTGACGCACCTCGTGCCACAGGGTCGCCGCGTACCGCCCGGCGTGCACGGGCTGTTCGACGCCGTCCAGCAGTCGCACCGCCGGCACACCGTGCCCCGCCAGCCAGCGGCCGACGGCGGTCACCGTGCCCGTGCGGTGGCGCAGCGCGGGCGTCAGGCAGATCCGGACCACGACGGGCGCCGTGGTGAGCCGGTAGACCGCGTTGCCCGCGAGCCGCAGGCGGACCGCACCGGCCGGGTCGAGTCCCACCACGGAACAGACCGCGGCCAGCGCGGCGGTGGTCACGCCACGTGCATCCGCTGGATGCGCTCGGCCAGGTCGCGGCTCTCCGGGTTGTGGCCGTGCTTGGCGGCCTCCTCCTGCAACGGCAGGAAGCGCCGCAGCGCCCGGCTGGACTTCACGCCCTCGGTCATGCCGAGCGCGGTGCGGCCGACCCGGACGCCGTGGTTGACGTCGCCCTCCAGCAGGTGCGCCGCGGCCAGCGTGCTGAGGTTCACCAGGTGGATGCGGGCCATGTCCTGGCCGTAGCCGTCGGTGGCGCGCTGCAGGTGCGGGATGGCGATCCGCGTGTGCCGCAGCGAGTCGATCGGTTCCTTCGGGTTGGTGGCCCTGGCCAGCGCGAAGTGCACGGTGCCGGTGAGGGCGTGCACGTCCAGCTCGTCCACGTGCGCCGCCCAGCTCGGCGTGCGGCTCAGGTCGGCGCGGGCGAACTCGTCGTGCGCGCGGCCGAGCATCTTGAGCGCCTGGTCGCCGTCACCGAGCTTGGCGTAGGCCCAGGCCTCGTTGGCGCACAGCAGCGCCACCGCGACCTCGGAGCCCGAGTCCTGCGCGGCGATCTGGCCGAGCTGGAACAGCTTGAGCGCGTCGTTGGCCGCGTCGCGCTCCAGGTAGACCCGGCCCATCCGGTACAGCACGTTGGCCATCAGCGACGGGTTCTCGGCCTCCTTGGCCAGCTCCAGCGCCTTCGAGAAGTGGAAACGGGCGGAGTCCACCAGGTCGATGTCGAACGAGGTCCAGCCGGCCAGGTTGTAGAGATCGGCCACGGCCGTGAACAGCCGTGGGCGGACGGTGTCCGCGGACTGCGCGCCGAGCATGCGCTGGGCCCAGGAGAGCTGCGCCATCACCGCGTCCCGGCAGGCGCCGCCGCCGTACTGGTAGTCCAGGCCGCGCAGGGCCTTGGTGGATGCCTCGATCTGCCGTACGTCGCTCAGGCCCACCCGGCTGGGCGCCTGGGTCTGCGCCGGGCTGGGCATCCCCAACCCCTGGTCGGGGCCGAACACGGCGGCCCCCATGGTCACGGCGGCCGCGTGCGCCAGGAACTTCCGACGCTTCACCGTCTCGTCCTCCTCGGCGTGCTCGTCGCCGGAAGGACCGACGACGCTCGTCGCTGTCGCCTCGTCGTAGGCAAGACCCATGAATCCGCGAGGTATGCCAAGTCCGTCCGCGATCCGGGCGAGCACGTCGTACGCCATCACCTGGCGGCCCTTGAGGATCTCCGAGACCTCCGACTGGGACTGCCCGGTCATCGCGGCGATCTGCCTCTGGGATACGCCGACGCGGCGCAGCAAGCGGTAGACCGTGCTGATGTCCCGTGCCGCCAGCGCGGCTCGCATCTCCCGCTGCTGCCAGGTATCGGCGGCGACGGGATGATCCTGGGATCCGATCACGTTCACTTAGCGCCCCCCTCGCAGGGTCATCCGGGCGACAGCGCCAGAGTAAGCACGCTGCTCCATCCTGGTGAAGCACACATCGGCAGAGCTGATATGCCCGGCCGATCAGAGTTTGCCGCTCACCGTTATAGCCGAGCCGATCGGCGCACCGCTTCCCCACACCGGCTTCTTCGGGCGCAACCTTTCGCTGTTGGCGTCTGCACGTGCAAGGCCCGCGGGGCCCGAGACCGTGCGACAGGGATCAGGGGAGAGGCAGTGCGACAGGCGGACGAGGCCGACGAACCGGTGGGGGACCTCCCGCCGTACGCCGGCCGGGACCACGAGGGCCGGCGCCACTGGTGGCGACTGCCCTGTCGTGACGTCATCGACCGCGAGCGCTTCCTCACCGTCCTGATCGACCGCGACCAGGTAGTCCTGGTCGGTCCTCCCGGCGAGACCGCGGTGATGTCCCCCGCTCAGGTGGGTCATCTCTCGGAGGCGCTGCGCGAGGCCGCCGACCGGGCAGGAGGGTGAGGATCCCGGTGGACCAGATCCTTGGCCAGATTCTGCGGCAGGCCGTCTGGGAGCGGCTCGACATGCTCGACGAGCTCGCCACCAACGCCGACGGACCGTCGCTGGCGTCGGTGGCGCGCACCGAGCTGCCGCGGCTGACCGACGGGTGGCGTGCGCTGCTGCGGGCCCACGAGCCCGACAGCAAGGGCAACTGCCCCAGTTGTTCCTCCCGCTGGCGTGCCCAGAAGGCGCCGTGCTCGGTGTGGCAGGCCGCCCACCAGCACCTGGTCGCCCCTGAGCAGCCCGCCCTGCCCGCCGCGCGCGACGCCAGGGCACGGACCGCCGGGGTGGCCCGTGCGGCCCGTACGGCGGCCACCGGGGTGCACCACGGCATGCAGCACGCGATGCAGCACCACGCGATGCCGGCGCATGCGATGCCCGCGCACGCCATGCCGGCGCACGCGATGCCCGCGCAGCCGCAGCCGGTACGCCGCGCCGCCCTGTACTGACCCGCGTCACCGCCCCACAGACCGGCGGCCTCTGTCAGCTCCGGAAATCCCCCACCCGGATGCCGTGGAGCACCGCCTGTGGCCGGTGATCCGATTCGCCCGTGCCCCCGACCGCGGCGAATCGGATCGCCGGCCACCCCGAAGCTCCGCGGGTCGGCGTCGTGCCCCCGACCGACGCCGGCCCGCGGACCCCGACTCACCCGATCCAGCGGTTCTGTCTCGTCACCGCCCTCCCGCGGTGCCGGTGCGGTCCCGGACCGGCCCGTCGGCGGCCCCGTCCTTCGGTGGACGTGAGGGCCCTGACGTGCGAAGACCGGCGCGGACGCCGGCCGGTCCGGGACCGCACCCCGTTCGGGTGAGGGCCCGGCGGATTCGATCAACGGCAGCCTGAGAGCGCCGAAGCGCCTTACCACCAGCCGCTCGCGCCGCGCTCGACGCCGCCCTCACACGTCGCCCGGCGGTCGTCCCGGAGGTGCCGGACGGTCGTCCCCGCCCGCCGACCGGCACCGCGGGAGCGCCACGGCGGCAGGCGTCGGGCGGCGGCCGGTGTGCGTCAGGTGGTCGGGCAGGGCTCCGGGTCGGCGCGGACCTCGACGGTCTGGTCCGGGCCGCGGACCGTGTTGCCGCGGCTGTCGGTGGCCGTGACCCACCAGCGCAGCGTGCCGCCGGCGGCCGACGCCGGACCGATGGTGGCCGCGTACCGGCCGCCGCCGGCGCTGGTGGCCGCCTCGTTCACCGGGCCACCGCCGGACTGCCAGGACACCGTGACGGCGACCGGGGTGTCGTCGGTGACGGACGCCTGCACCCGGGCGGTCTCGCACGTGGCGTTGCCGTACACCACCCAGGCCGGCGCCGAGCCGAGGTCGCCGATCACCGGCGGGCGGTTCTCCACGGCGGTCACCGGCACCGTGGTGGTACCGGCCGCCACGAGTTTCAGGCTGGCCGCGAAGTCGCCCTCGGCCAGCCCGGCGCGGTTCAGCCGCACCGAGATGGCCGCGCTCTGACCGGCCGGCACGGTGCCGTTGAACGGCTCCATGGTGACCGCGCGGTCCGAGCTGGACACCGACCAGGTGAGCGGCCGGCCGCCGGTGTTGCGGAAGCGCAGCAGCGCGTCGGTGGCGCCGGCGCCGAAGTCGATCGAGCCGGTCAGCACGTCGAGCGCCGCGGGCGGCGTGGTCGACGTGGTGGCCGAGGTCGTGGTCGTCGTCGAGGTCGTGGTGCTCGGCGCCGCGGTGCTGCCCGGACCGTCGCTGCTGGACCCGCCGTCGCCGGTGCCGTCGGCCGTGCTCGTCGGCACCGGGAACGCCACGTCGGCCGGCTCGCCCTTGCTGCCCAGCGCGATCAGGGTGGCGCCGACCGAGACGATCACGGTGAGCGCGGCGGTGGCGGCGATCAGGCTGCCGCGGCCCTCGCGGACGGCGCGGGCCAGCAGGGCGGCCGGGCCGCGGGCCGGTGGCTCGGCGTGCTCCCGCT
>DASWTI010000331.1:0-1869 GCA_036402215.1 Pseudonocardiaceae bacterium | reverse complement strand
CGCGCCGGGGCCGGAACCGACGCGGAGGCCACCCACCGGGCGGCGCTCGCCAAGCTGACGGCGGTGCGGGTGGCGACCTCGGTGTGCGACCGGCTGCCCGCGCTGCTCGGCCGCGGCGCCCTGCTGCACCACCCGCTGCTGGAGAAGTGGCGCCGCGACGTCGGCGCGTTCGAGTTCATGGAGGGCACCGGGCACGTGCAGCAGCAGCACGTGGCGACCGGCTACCTGAGGAGCGTCGCGCCGTGACCGCCCTGACCGCCGTCGCGGCGTACCTGCCGGAGACCAGCCTGTCCGTCGAGGACGTGGCCGGGGTGCTCGGCCTGGACGAGGTGGCGCGCCGCCGGTACCGGCGGTTCCTGGGGCTCGACCGGGTGCGCTGGGACCCGGGCGCCCGCCAGGTGGACCTGCTGCTCTCGGCCGCCGACCGGCTCACCGCGCTGCGCGGCAACGAGCACCGGGTGCGGTACGTGCTGCACGCGCGGACCATCGAGCCGACCGGGCCGTACTCGGCGAACCCGCTGCACGAGGCGGTGCGCAAGCTCGGGCTCGGCCACGCGACGGCGTTCGCCGTGAGCCAGCACGCCTGCGCCTCCGGGCTGCTGGCCGTGCGGCTGGCCGGGCGGCTGCTGGCCGCCGACGGCGACCGCGACGGCCTGGCGCTGGTGCTCACCGGGGAGAAGACCTACCCGCACGTGGCGCGCTTCATGCCGCCGTCGACGATCATGGGCGAGGCCGCGGCGGCGTGCCTGGTCGGCGCGCACGGCGACCGCGACGTCCTGGTGGCCGCCGCGACCAGGACCTACGGCGAGTACCACCAGGTCGCCACGCACGGCGGGGACCTGACCCTGGAGTTCGAGCGGCGCTACCCGGCGGCGCTGCGGGAGCTGATCCTGGAGTGCTGCGCGCGCGGCGGGCTGGACCTGGACGACGTGCGGCTGATCCTGCCGCACAACGTGAACCGCATCTCCTGGACGCGGCTGTGCCAGTTGCTCGGGCTGGGCCTGGACCGGGTGCTGCTGGACAACATCGCGGTCACCGGGCACAGCTTCTGCGCCGACCCGTTCGTCAACCACGAGCTCGCCGTCCGGCAGGGCCGGCTGGCTCCCGGCGACCACTACCTGATGGTGAGCGTCGGGCTCGGGGCGGTGTTCTCCGCCCTGCTGCTGAGGCACTGAGGGGGACTCGTTGCTGCGACTGCAGGCCGTGCGGCACGCCGCGTTCGGCCCGAACCCCGGGGCGCCGCCGTCCCCGGAGCTCGTCGTGCTGTTCGGGGAGCGGTGCGCGGCGTACCAGCTCGACCTGCTGCCCCCGGCGACCACGCCGGGCAACCGCAACGGCCTGTCGGCGATGGCGGCCGCGCTGCTGCCGGAGCTGACCGGCGGGGCGCACCCGGACCTGGTGGTGCTGGCGCACGCCACGCCGGACTGCGACCCGGGCACGTCGATCGCCGGCTACCTGCAGCAGCGGATTCCCGGTGACCCGCTGGTGCTGGCCCTCACCGAGCAGGGCAGGACGACGCCGTTCGCCGCGCTGCGGGCCGCCGCCGCGCTCGCCGCGGAGGGCCACGAGCGGGTGGCGGTGCTGGCGCTGGACCAGGCGACCGTGCCGTACCCGGACCCGGTGCTGGACCGGCTGGACCGCTCGGCCGACCACGCCGTCGGCCTGTGGTTCACGACCGACCCGGACGACGACCCGGACGGCGACACGGGCGGCGACACGGCGGCTGTCCCGGCCGGGCCGGGGCGGGCGTGGCTGCGGTCGGTGCGGGAGCTGACCGAGGTACCGCCGGAGCGGGTGGCGGTGACGCTGGCCGGCGCCTTCGCCGGGGTCGGCCCGGACGTCGTGGTGTGCGGGCCTGCGGTGCCCGTG
>DASWTI010000330.1:0-17464 GCA_036402215.1 Pseudonocardiaceae bacterium | reverse complement strand
TCACGCCGCGGTGTCGGTGGTGCACCAAAGCGGGCGTATCGACACGCCGGCGGCGAGTGACCAGATTCCGTTGCGGGTGGACGCGATCCAGTACGAGGTGGATCAGGGTCCGGGCCTGGACGTGATCCGGGAGCACAGGTCATACGTGATCTCCGATCTGGCGGTGGAGGACCGCTGGCCGGGGTTCAGCCGCCGGGTGGTTCGGGAGACCGGGGTTCGCAGCATGTTGGCGCTTCGGCTGTTCGTCGGTGAGGACACGTTGGGCGTGCTCAACCTGCACTCGTGTGACGTGGCCGCGTTCGACGAGCACGGTCGTGCCGTCGGGGTGATCCTGGCGGCACATGTGGCGGTGGCGATGAGTAGCGCCCGTGATCGGGAACGAGCGGACACCCTGACGCAGGCGGTGGGGTCCAACCGTCAGATCGGCATGGCGATGGGCATGCTGATGGCCCACGGGCCGCTGACCCAGGACCAGGCGTTCAACACGCTGCGACGGGCCTCCCAGCACTTGAACATGCGGCTTCGTGAGGTTGCCGCAACGGTCATCGAGACCGGCCAGCTCCCCGCACCAGACGGCGGCCCGAACCGCAGGCCCTGAGATACCGGTTTGACCCGCGTTCGGTGTCGTTGCCCTGCCTGACCGGATGGCCAGCGGTGCCTGGTCAGCGACGCCGGCGTGAGGAGTCCAGCGCTACCAGCACGTCACGGAAGTGCTCAGACGCGATATCGCCGGTCGGCTCGACGGCTACCTGTGGGGACCGTCAACGCCGCAGGACGGGGGCAACTGAGACGGGAATTGAGACGGATGCAATCAGGGCAGGGTGAGCGCCACTGATTTATGCAGGTCAGGAAGTGGCCAGGGGCGGGGTCGAACCGCCGACCTTCCGATTTTCAGTCGGACGCTCGTACCAACTGAGCTACCTGGCCGGAGCCGCAGCCGAGGGGTGCTCGGGGCGGGTGGTGCTAGCGACCCAGACGGGACTCGAACCCGCGACCTTCGCCGTGACAGGGCGACGCGCTAACCAACTGCGCCACTGGGCCTTGCGATGTGCGAGGCGTCCCTCGCTCGTGGGGAAGGCTAGCACAGCTCGCGCGGGGGTTCTGACGGGTGGGGGTGTGGGGGGTCAGGCGGTGTGCTCGGTGGTGCGGCGGTGTTCGAGCCAGCCTTCCTCGAGGCGCACCCAGATGGCCTGGTAGCGCTCGAACAGCTCGCGGATCACGGCCGGCTCCAGCTCCGGCGTGGGGGTGGCGGCGAGGTAGTACGTGACGTCGTCGCGGAGGCGGTAGAACTGGGACTGTGCCTCCTCCATGAGCACCCAGCGGGAGCGCCAGGCGAAGAAGGGCTCGAGGGTGCCGATGACCGTGGTGACGGCGACGAGGGCGAAGGCGGTACCGGTCCAGCCGTCCAGGTTCTGCAGGCCGAGGATCACGGTGGAGGTGGCGGACATCGCCAGGATGGCGACCTTGAGCAGCGACGATCGGTTGCGGAAGCGGTGCTTGCGGGTGCGGGCGTAGCGGTTGGCGGTCTCGATACGCGCGACCAGGTCGTGCGCGAGTTCGAGTGGCGTGAGGCCGGCGCCGGGCATGGCGGACTGGATGGGCTCGGGCGGCCGGCGGCGCAGGCGGAACACGGGTCCTCCCGGCGGAAGGCGTTGCGGGACAACGGGAGTCACGTTCTACACCCGCCGGAGGAGGCACCGCACCGCGTCCGCCGTGGTCCCTGCGGAACCGCCCGGTACCGGGCGGCGGGAGCGGCCGGGGTGTCGGCGGGTGCGCCTACGCTGATCACGTGACCGAGGAGAGGGACCGGGCTGCCACGGTCGAGGATGTGCACGAGCTGGCGATGGCGATGCCGCACGTCACGGTGGTGTACGGCGGCGGGGAGAACCCGGTGTACCAGGTGGGTGGCAAGTCGTTCATCTTCTTCCGCACCCCACGCCCGGACGCGGTCGACCCGGAGACCGGGGAGCGCTACCCGGACGTCATCGTGTTCTGGGTGCCGTCGGAGGACGACAAGCAGGCGCTGGTGCAGGACCCGGCGACGCCGCACTTCACGACGCCGCACTTCAACGGCCATCTGTCGGTGCTGGTGCGCGCCAGCCGGCTCGGTGAGCTGACCCGGCGGGACGTGGCCGAGCTCGTCCAGGACGCCTGGCTGTCCCGGGCCTCCGCGCGCCGCGCCTCCGCCTGGCTGGCGGCCAACCCGCCGGCCTGATCGGCGCCGGGCTCCGGGGGCGGCACGGGGTCCACCGCGGCGCCATGCGCCGACGCCTTGCCGGGCGCTCGTCCGGTGACGGAGGATGGTCGGACCGTCACTCACCGGAGGGGGCCGCATGGCGACGATTCGGGGCCGGGCTCTCGTGGTGGTGGCGGTGCTGGCCGCGCAGGTGGTGGCCGCGGTGGCGACCGGCCCGGCCGCGCGGGCGGCGGTGCCCGGGGCCGGCGGCCAGTTCGTGGCCAAGCTCTACAGCGAGGGGCTCGGGCGCGCGCCCGACGCGGGCGGCTGGGCGTCGTCGCTGCAGGCGGTCCAGGCAGGCGACTGCTCGGCGGAGGTGCTGCGGAACCTGGCGCGCGGCGTCTACACGTCCGGCGAGTTCGAGGGGCTGGGCCTGGACGCGGCGTCGCGGGTGCTCGCGCTGTACCGCGGCGTGCTCAACCGTGAGCCGGACAGCGGCGGCTTCACGACGTACCACGCACAGCTCACGGCGAACCCGGGGGCGTGGCCGGCGGTGGTGGAAGCCTTCGTGGGCAGCGCGGAGTTCGCCGGGCTGCGCGGCGCCATCTGCGGCGGCGGCTCGTACGGCTTCGGGGCCGGCGCGGTGCTCGCCCTGCCCACGGCCGGCGGCGGCTTCACCGGCGGCACGGCGGCACAGCTCCAGGCGCTGCTGGACGCCACGCCCGCGGGTGGCACCGTGACCCTGGCGCAGCGCGCCGTGGTGCTGGTGGACCGGCCGGTCACCGTCCCGCCGGGGGTCACGCTCATCACGGCGGGCGCGCCGGCGTCGCGGCTGTACGCGCGGATGGGCCGGCTGGTGCGCACCACGGCGTTCGCCGACGCCGCCGTGAAGCTCTCGTCCGGCAGCCGGCTGCACTCCGTCTGGGTGGACGGGCGGCGCAGCGCCGTCGGCCACTCGCAGCCCGCGATGAACGTCCAGACCTTCGGCGGCGACGGCGTGGTCGTGGACCACAACCGTTTCTCCGAGCCGGCCGGGTGGACGAACTTCCAGGCGCTCGGCACCTACGAGGGGTTCCGCTGCGGCTCGGAGTGGGTGCGCTCCAACCTGATCACCGCGTACGTCCCCTCCCACGCCGGCGGCTGGACCGACGGCCTGAGCATCGCGTGCGAGAACACCGTGGTCGAGGGCAACCACATCCTGGACGCGACGGACGTGAGCATCGTGGTGTTCCGCGCCCACCCCGCGGTGCAGCGGTCCGTGGTCCGCGGGAACCTGGCGGTGAACGCCGGCAACTCGGCGTACGGCGGTTACGTCGCCGACGGCCTGACGGGCGTGGCCGGCGCGCAGTCCTTCGCCGGCACGGTGTTCGACGGCAACACGATCTGGGCGAGCCCCGCCCAGCACATCGACATCGTGCTGTCCGTGGGTACCCGCGCATGGTTCGGCAACGCGTCGTCGCTCGGCAGCGGCGCCGCGTTCGTCAACAACACCACGGCCGGGCAGGTCACGCGGACCAACACCGGCATCGCGGTGAGCGGCATGCTCAACGCCCACGTCCAGGCCAACGTGCTGTCGACGGCGATCACCAACACCATCGCATGTCCCGACGGCAACGTCCTCGCCAGCATCTCGGCGGGGTGGGCCTCCGGCAGCATCCAGCCCCATCAGGACGTGGCGGTCAACGGCTGCATGGGCCACTGAGGCCTGACACCTGACGCCGGTGTGCCGCTGTCGGCCGCCGGCCTTCGGTCTGCCCGCTGCGCCGCTGCCGCCCGCCGGTGCGGCGCTAGCCACCGGGCGTTTCGGGAGGGGTGCGAGCCGGGCGTGTGCCCGGGCGGGTCGGGGACGCGGCCGCCCGCACGTGGCGGGCGTAGAACACCAGCTGCTCCTCGTGCCGCAGGCCCCGCGCGGGCACCTCGACGGTCGCCCCGGCCGCGAGCAGCCCGGCCGCGAGCCCGTGGTCCCGGTAGGTCTCGTCGGCGTGGATCTCGTAGGTGTGGCGGCCGAGCGGGCCAACCGCCGCAGCCAGCTCGTCCAGCACGCGCCGGCTCCAGGAGTGGCGCTCCGCCGGGGACGAGTCGGCCAGCGACTGGTCGTACGGCGCCAGGACGGTCGACGGGGCGACCAGGCCGTGCCGGCCCGACAGGACGAACCACCGGTCGCAGGACCGCTCCACGAAGCCCCGGCGGCCCACGAACAACGGCGACACGTAGAGATCCCGGGCCGGTGCGGGCGCGTGGACCTTCTCCTTCACACATCCGACCAGTCCGATTCGCATATGTGTTCATCGCGGTGACCCGGCCGGGTGTGACACCCGGCGGCCCGGCATCCCGGTGAACTGTCCACCGCCGGCCACTTCCGCGAATTGATCTACCGCGATTTCCGAATCTTCGACCGAATGGGTAGTGCCGCTGTTCCGGTAGTGCTGAGTGCGCTCACACTCCCCGGTGGACCCCGACCTTCGAAAGGTGATCGAATGGCGCGCAGCAAGTTCCGGACGATGATCCTCGTGTTGTGCGGCCTGGTGGCCGCGGCCGGGCTGAGCGCGGTGACGGCCGGACCGGCCGCCGCCGTGCCCGGCCTGGTGAACGTCTCCGCGGCCACCGTGGTCGACTCCGCGGTCGCCAAGTCGGCCACCGCCACCTGCCCGGCCGGCCTGGTCGTGATCGGCGGCGGCGCCCGCCTGACGATCGTCACCGGCGAGGTGTCGATCACCCGGATGAACCCGACCGCCACCGGCGACGGCTACGACGCGTACGCCTACGAGGACCAGGACGGCTACCTGGGGAACTGGGGCCTCGTGGTCACCGCGATCTGCGCGAACCCGCCGCCCGGCTACCAGATCGTGACCGCCACCAGCGTGCCCACGTCCAACCCGAGCGCCCAGGTGGCCGTCGCCTGCCCGGCCGGCACCCAGGTCCTCGGCACCGGCGGCGCCGTCGCCCCCGGCCGTGGCGTCGTCGTGCTCAGCGCCATGTTCCCCACCGCCACCACCGCGCCCACCCGCGTCCAGGTCAACGGCTCCGAGGTGCAGGGCGGCTACTCCGGCACCTGGAACCTCCAGGTCTGGGCCATCTGCACGGCTCCCGTCGCCGGCCACACCGTCGTCAGCACCGCGGGCGTGTCCAACTCCGCCTCCCCCAAGACCACGTCCTCGGTGTGCCCGGCCGGCAGCTTCATGCACGGCGTCGGCTTCCAGCTCGGCGGCTCCTGGCCCGACCTGTTCCTCAACGGGGCCTCCCCCACCCCGGCCGCCCCGGTCGGCACCAGCGTCCCGGTCACCGTCTCGGAGGACCAGAGCGGCCTCGTCGGCTTCTGGGCCATCCGCACGGTGATCATCTGCGCGTCGTGACGTGACCGTCCCCGGCAGCGGCGCCCAGCTCTGGGCGCCGCTGCCCCACGGCCGGCGTCAACAGTGGCGTAACCGTGGGCAGGAATGTGACGAAATGCCACTTGTCCGCGTCGGCGGACGATGATCAGCTGCGGCCCACCGATGCCGTGGTCCACGGGCAACGGCGCCCGCCCGGCAGTGTTGCAGTAGCAACGAATGTGGCCCTGGGGGAAACCCCCGAACGGGGTGGTCGTCTGAGCGTGCATGACTTCCGCCGGGTACCAGGTCGCTGGTAATGGGAGCACCACGTGGTGCGAGGTGCACGGTGGCCGATTGCCGCATCCCGCCGAGACGTGTCCGGGGTGCGGCTTCGGAACCGCGCCGGCCGGGACCGGGGGCGACGGGGCGGCCGGTGGCGGCAGCAGCTCCGGTGCCGCCTCACCTGGCGGGCCGCCGCCGCTGATCGAGTACGACCCGGAGGCGATCGGCGCGGCCGCGAACGGTGCGCGGTCGGTGGCCGAGGCCATTCGCGCCTCGGTGTCCTCCCGGGCCGGCGGGTTGGCCACCACCGCGGGGGAGCTGCGGATCGTGGCGGCGCTGGCGGCTGCGACGGCGGCCCGCTCCGACCAGGCCGAGCGGTTGGCGTCGGAGGTGTCGACGGTGTCGACGAACCTCGGCCTCGCCCTGGCGGACTACACCCGGGTGGACGACGACGTCGCCCTCGCCCTCACCGCGCTGCTCGGCGTCTGACCAGGAGGAACTCATGCTCACGGTGGGTCAGTTGACGGCGTTCGACCCCGCGCGGCTGGCGGCGGACGCCGAGGCCTGGCGGCAGGTGGCCGACGAGTTCGCCGAGCACGGCGAGGCGCTGCGCACGGAGGTCGACGGCCGGCTGGCGCCACCCGGCTGGGACGGTGCCGCGGCCTGGGCCGCGCGGGCCAGGGTGGGCACGCTCCGCACCTCCTGCGACGCCGAGCAGCGGCAGTGGGCACGCACCGCGGGGATGCTGGGCACCGCGGCGGCCTCGTTGACCGAGGCGCGCGGCCGGCTCGTGGCGGCGTGCCAGGTGGCGGCGGCTCACGGGTTGCGGGTGTCCGACGACGGGGTGGTCGCGCCCGCCCCGGCCGCGTGGACGCGTGCGACCCCGGCGCAGCGCGGGGTGTTGCAGGCGATGAGCGCGCACCTCACCGGCGACATCCGCGGCATCCTGGCGCTGGCGACCGACGTGGACGACCGCACGGCGCTGGCGCTGGCCGATACCGAGGTCGCGCAGGACCCGGGCAGCGGCACGCGCGGATTCGGCGGGCCGGAGGCCGACGCGGCCGCCGCCGTGGAACTGGTGTCCGACGGGCTCACCATCGACGAGCTCCCGGTGCTGCTGCAGATCCTGCAGGAGAACGAGGGCGACCCGGCGTTCGCGTCGGCGTTCTGGTCCGGGGTGGGGCCCACGCGCGGCCTGATGCTGGTGCACGAACTCGCCGGCTTCGACTGGACCGCGGAGGCGGCGCAGGCGCAGACCCTGCTGGGGCCGACCCTGGCACTGGTGACCGACCGCGACTCGCCCGGCTACCTGGGCGACGCCTGGGTGGGTGACCTGCTGCGCACCGACCGGCCGTACCCGGACTACGCCGCCCTCGGCGTCCTGCTGACCAGCGCGGACTGGTCGACGGAGTTCCTGGTGCAGGTCGGCGAGACCTTCACGACCGTGGAGGACGGCAACGCGGAGAACTGGTACTACGTGGCGCCGCACCAGCTCGACCTGGACGACCCCTACGGCGACGGGAACGACCCCTTCGAGAGCTACCTGGAGACGCTGGGCCGTCACCCGGACGCCGCCGAGCAGTTCTTCGACCCGGCGCAGCACCCCGGCCGGCTCGAGTACCACCTCACCGAACGCGACACGCTGCCCACCATCGGTGGCCCCGAGGGCACCATCGAGTACGCCGACCGGCTCGGTACCGCCCTGGAGGCCGCCGTCGGCGACGACCCGCACAGCGCCGTGTCGGCCCACATCATGAGCGAGACCGTCTACCTGCTCGGCTCGCCGGACAAGCTGAACGGCGACGTGCCGCCGACCATGCGCGACAGCGTCGGCCGCATGGTCGCCGAGTACATCGGCGACGTGAACGCGCACCTCAGCAACGACCACGTGGACTCGCCCTACCACCTCGGGACCGACGCCGACGGCAACCCCGTCTTCGCCACCGGCTTCGACGACGACATCCCGTACCCGGACGGCGTCATGGCGCCGGGCACCGGCGACGAGGCGCACGCGATCTTCGACGAGTCCGACCTGCTGCGCACCATGGCCGGGGCCGCCGAGGACGAGGACGGCTACGTCGCCATGTACGAGGCCCAGGCCGCGTACGCGACCATCGTCCTGGACGCCACCGCGACCGACCCGAACCTCGACCAGCAGCAACGGGCCGACCAGGTGCGGTACGAGACCGACCAGCTGGCCAAGGTCTTCGGCGCCATCGACCAGGCTCGCGCCGTCTCCGTCGAGGACCTCTACACCCAGGCCGACGCGGACCACAACGGCAACATCGCCCTCGCCGAGCAGGGCGCCGGCAAGATCGCCGGCTTCCTCGCCAACGAACTGCTCGAATCGGTTCCGGGCGACGACATCATCAAGATGGGCGTCGACCCCCTCGTCAAGTGGCTGTTCGGCAGCCAGGACAGCACCGACGCCATGACCCGCGCCATCGCCGACGTCTACCACGGCGGCCGCGACCAGGCCTTCGAGGTCGCCCGCGCGGTCCTGCAGGCGAACGGCCTCTGGAACGACTCCTGGTGGGGCCTCACCGACGCCGCCGGCGACGGCTACACCGACGGCCGCGCCGCCATGGACGAAGCCCTCGGCCGAACCTGACCAGGTCTTCCTAGCGGCTGCCGGCTCGGGCACGCGGACCTCATCCGGCACCGCGATCGCCCATCGCCAGTCATGCCGCGCCGGCGATTGGGCGTCGATGAGCCCGGGGACAGCCGCCGCCGTACCGAGCGGTTCGTTCGGCATCCTGTGCTCAACCTGGGCGGCCGGATCACGTGGAAGATCATTCGCGGAAGGCGAACGCCGATGTACTACTCTGCCAGTTCCGGCTACCGCGGCAAGTCTCTCAGGCGGCAACCTCGGCTCACCTGCATCACCGCGCCACGTAGCCGAAGCCAGAAATTCCGTACCGTGGGCCAACTGGTCGGTCTTGATTCTTGATCGTGAGAACGACAAATATTTGGCGCATTGACCTAGCCCTCATCACTCACTGTGCCCGCCAGTGCGGAAAACGCGCTACGCCATGTCAGTGTTCGCGTAACACGTCCGAGTGACTGGCAGTGATGGTCAGTAACATCGGGAACCGCGCAACGACGGTCGGATCGACTGTGATCCCGCTGAAGGGACGATCTATGTACCGTGTTGTTCCGACTGTACGCACCGTCGTGTTAGCCGTGCTCGGCGGCTTGGCGGCCACTGTGCTGGGATCACCAGCATCGGCAACCGTCTTGTGGGCCAACGAACAGGCCATGATCAATTCGAACTTCCTGCGACACACGTTCATCTACGACGTCGGCGCTGGGAACGCGATGTCTCATGAGCAGTTCGCCTCGCCGGGTGTCGCGGCGTTCTACGACCGGCACGGCTTCGACATGAACTTCGTCTACTGGGCACCGATAGAGACGATCGACCCGCCACGCGAGCACTGGACTGCCTGCCGGGACAATCACGGCGGGCTGTGCCGCGACACCGACATCGTGCCCGGTTCCCAGCCGATCGCCGATGAGTTCGGTTCGGGCCCGATCCGTGTCAAGCGGTGGAACGGGGCCTTCATCGGCATCGCGTGCGGCAACTGGAACCGAGGCGGCGACGGGCCGGTACCGCACATCACCGGCGTGAAGTTCGAGGACGTCAATGGCGACGGGGCCCGCCAGGCCGGCGAGCCAGGTCTGGGCGGCTGGACGATCGACCTGGCCTACCAGGGCTCGGTGGTCGCCACGACCACCACCGCTCCCGATGGCTCTTACACGTTCGCGCTCAACGCCAACGTACTCCCCATCCGATCCGGCACCTTCACAGTCACAGAGCGGCAGCAGCCCGGATGGGTTCAGTCCCGCGCACCGGCGCCGGTGGCCGTCAGCTACGGCGCCGCGGCGACCACCTTCGGCGGCAACGACTTCGGCAACTGGCGGCCCGGCTCGATCAGCGGCCGCAAATTCGAGGACATGAACGCCGACGGCACCGGCGCCGGTGATCCGGGCTTGCCCGGTTGGACGATCTCCGCTGGCGGCCGATCGGCCGGGGCAGCCGTCACGGACGCAGACGGCATCTATCGGATCAGCGGCCTGGCACCCGGCGTCTACACCGTCGGCGAGCAGCCGCAGGCGGGCTGGCACCAGTCCGCGCCGGGCGGTTCCGGAACCCACACCATCACCATCCGCAGCGGTGATCAGGCCATCGGCATCGACTTCGGCAACTGGCGACCGGCGGCCGTCCAGGGTCGCAAGTTCGACGACCACAACGTCGACGGTCTCGGCACCGGCGAACCCGGCCTGCCGGACTGGACCGTCACCCTGAACGACACTACGACGACCACCCAAGCCGATGGCGGCTTCACCTTCGGCGGGTTGCGCCCGGGCACCTACACCGTCGCCGAGTTACAACGAAACGGCTGGCGCCAGACCGCGCCGACGGGGGGCACCGCCACGATTACCGTGGTCAGCGGCCAGGTCGTGACCGGCGTGGAGATCGGCAACGTCTGCCTCGGCAACCTCTCAGTAGTGGCACCGGTCGGCGTCACCATCCGCGTCGACGAGGACCACGTGCCCGGCATTCTTCGCAACGAGCCCGCCATGCCTCGGCTCGCCGCCGGCACGGCGATCATCGACAGTCTGTTGCCCGGCACGTACCGCGTCACTCTGACGCTGCCCGCAGGCGTCTACACAACTGACCCCGACCTGACCTCTCTTG
Organism: Pseudonocardiaceae bacterium; assembly: GCA_036402215.1. Classification (GTDB taxonomy): domain Bacteria; phylum Actinomycetota; class Actinomycetes; order Mycobacteriales; family Pseudonocardiaceae; genus DASXTS01. The sequence continues at coordinate 6,996 of DASWTI010000330.1, read as the reverse complement.
ACGGCGGCTTCGCCATCGTCAAGACCGTCACCGTCGCCGAATGCGCCACCACGGTAGTCGCCCCGACCTTCGTCCACCCGCAACCCGGCAAGATTACCGGAGGGGTACGGATCCTCGTACCTGGCGGCTTCGCCACCGCGGGCTTCGAGTTCCTTCACCGGAGCGACGCACCCCGCGGCACTCTCGAGTTCAATGACCACGTGCGAGGCATCCGCGTTCACACCTCGGACATCAGTGCCATCTCGGTGGCCGGGGAGCACGCATACGTGTTCGGCGGCGCAACCATTGACGGCGTCACTTATCGCTTCCGGCTCCACCTCGTGGACAGCGACGAACCCGGCCGCAACGACCGATTCGACCTCCTCATCGCCAACGGCTACAACGCGGGGTCCGGCCAAACCATCGACCACGGCAACATCCAGATCCACTGACACCGGCTGGTGGGTTCGCCAGGCGTTGCTCATCGAAGGGCGTCGTTGGCGAACCCACCGCCTGCTCAACTCCAAGGAGCACCAGTAACGATTCAAGGTGGCTGGACCGGCCAGCCGCCATCAAAACCGGTAGTCACCGCGCTGAATTCCCTGACCCAGCTGACCGAGGTCGGCAAAGCGTCCGGCTTCCCGATCAGCCGTAGGTGGGGTGCTGGGGCCAGCCGGGTGGGGAGTCCTCCCAGTCCTGCTGGCGGCCGTACGGGGTGAGGTCGAGGACGCTGTTCATGAACACCAGCCGGTCAACGCCGCGGGCTGTTGTGGAGTAGGTGAGGTACACGTCGTCGCCGTCGCGGAGGAAGACGGTGAGCTGGAAGCCGCGGCCGGCGCCGCAGTCGGCGCTGAAGGACGTGCCGTGGGAGGAGACGAACGGCAGGGTCCAGCCCTTGCGGGCCTTGTACTCCTCGATCTGGGCGAGGGGCATGTCGGAGACGGTCACCCAGCTGACGCCGGCGGCGGCCAGGTCGCCGAGGCCGGTGGCGGGCACGCCGTTGGTGAACCAGGTGCAACCGGGGCAGAACTCGTCCGGCCCGTTGTCCATGAACTGGTAGACCACGAGCTGACCGCGGCCGCCGAACAGGTCGAGCAGGGTGCGCGGCCCGTCCGGGGTGTCGAACTCGTAGTGGTCACCGAACCGGACCATCGGCAGGCGGCGGCGCTGCGCGGCGATGGCGTCCAGGGTCCTGGTGGCCTGCTTCTCGGCGACGAGCAGCTCGGCACGCGCGTGCCGCCACTCCTCGGCGGATACGACCGGGGGCTTCTCCATGGTTCCCAGTCTGCGCCGGGGGTCCGACGTTCCAGGGGCTTAGCGCACGCCTAGGGCTTTGTTACCGGCTGCCGGAAGGCTCGGCCGGGTGGCGTACCTCGGGCTGTTCGGCTGCTGGGTGCTGGCGGGCACGCTGGTGATCGCGGCGCTGGCCAAGCTGCGGGCGTTCGACGACTTCGCGGGCTCGCTGGTGGCGCTGCGGCTGGTCACCGGCCCGGCGCGGCCCACCACCGGCCGGACGCGATCGACCGCCGGTCCGGTGCGGCCGCTCATCGGCCGGGCGCGGCTGCTCGCGGGTGCCGTGGTGGGGGCCGAGCTGACGGCGGCGGCGCTGTGTCTGTTGCCGGTGACGGCGGTGGTGGGCCTGGGGGTCGCCGCCGCGCTGATGGCGGCCTTCGCCGTGGTGGCCGGCACGGCGGGCCGGCGGCGCGCCGTCGTCCCCTGCCGGTGCTTCGGCTCGGGTGGCGCCCCGCTCGGCCGGCGGCACGTGCTGCGCAACGGGCTGCTGCTCGGGCTGGCGTTGGCCGCCCTCCCGGCGGGCCTCGCGGCGCCGGGCGACCCGGACCCGAGCACCGTCGGGCTGCTGCTGACGCTGGTCACCGCCGCCGTGGCGGTGGCGCTGGTGGTGCGTTTCGACGACATCGCCGACCTGGTGCTGCCCCTGCCCACCGACCCGATCAGGAGCTGAACCGTGCAGACCTTGCTCGCCGCGACGGTCGTCGTGCTGACCGTGCTGGTGCTGATCGACCTGGCGCTGACCCTCGCGATCATCCGGCGGCTGCGGGAGACCGCGGACGGGCACGGCCACGGGCACGACCCGGCGGGCCTGCCGACGGAGGGCCCGCCGCCGGGCACCCCGGTGCCGGCCGGCCTGCTGGAGACCGTCGCCGGCCCACCGGTGGACCTCGCCGAGGTGACCGCGGGCCGCGGGCTGCTGGCCTTCGTGGCCAACGGCTGCACGCCGTGCCACGAGCAGCTGCCGGAGCTCCGCGAGCGGGTGGCCGAGGCGCTCGGCAGGGGCGACCGGGCCGTCGTGGTGATGCTCGACCCCGACGGCACGGACCACGAGATCGCCGCGATGTTCGCCGGGCTGGTGCCGGTGGTGCGCGAGAACGGCGAGGCGGCGGTGTCGGCGGGCCTGGGGGTCGGCGCGTACCCGTGCTACCTGGAGTGCGCGGGGTCGCAGGTGCTGCGGACCCACCTGCGGGTCGGCACCGTGCCGGCCGGATCGCGGGTCTGACGACGTGGCCCCGGCCCGGCGGGCGCCGACGTCGGCCCGGCTGTTCCTCGCCGCCGGACCCGGCGCGCTGGCGGTGCTGGTCGTCACGTCGACGGCGCTCGGCCTGGTGCCGGCCGCGATCGCGGTGGCGCTGCGGAGGTTCGTCGACGGGCTGACCGGCGACGGCGGCGGAGTCACCGGCGCGGCCGTGCTGTTCATGCTGGCGATGGGCGCGACGGCCGCGCTGCCCGAGGTGGTGGCCTACCTGACGGCGCAGTGCTGCCGCCGGATCGGCCACGACGGCACGCGCATCCTGTACGACCGGGTGAACGCCGACCCGACGATGGACCGGCTGGAACGGCCGGAGTACCAGGACGACGTCCAGTTCGCCACGGAGGCCACCGACTTCGCCCCGATGCTCGTGCTGGAGGCCGTGCTCGGCGGCGTGCAATGCCTGGTCACCGTGCTGAGCCTGTGGTGGGTGATGGCGTCGGCGCACCCGCTGGCCGGGGCGCTGGCCGTCGTCGGCGCGGTGCCCGCCGTGCTCGTGCAGCGACGGCTGGCCCGGCGCCGGGTGGACGTCCGGCGCGCGCTGGTGCCGGTACAACGCCGGCGCGAGGCGTACCGCGGGCTGATCATCAGCCCGGTGGCGGGCAAGGAGCTGCGGTTGTTCGGGCTCGGGCCGTTCTTCCGGGACCGGATGCTCGCCGACCTGCACACCGCGAACGTCGCGGAGCGGGACCTGGACCGCGGCGTGCTGCGCTGGCAGCTGGCACTGGCCGCCGTGCAGGCCGCGCTGGTGGTCGCGGTGGTGACGCTGACCGCGCGGGCCGCCACCGCGGGCGAGCTGTCCGCCGGCGACGTGACGGCGCTGATCGCCTCGTTCACCGCGCTCGGCGGCGTGATCGACTCGCTCGCCGGGCACCTCGCCAGGGGCCGCGAGGGCATGCGCACGCTCGCCATGTTCGACGCCGTGGACCGCCGGTCCGGCGCGGCCACCGCGGGCACCCTCGCCGTGCCGCCGCTGACTGGCGGCATCCGCGTCGAGGACGTGTGGTTCCGCTACGGCGACGACCTGCCGTGGGTGCTGCGCGGCGTGACGCTGGACATCCCCGCGGGCTCCTCGGTGGCGCTGGTGGGCACCAACGGGGCGGGCAAGTCCACGCTGGTGAAGCTCCTGTGCGGGCTGTACCGGCCGACCAGGGGCCGGATCACCTGGGACGGCAGGGACCTCGCGGACTGCGACCCGGCGCTGCTGCGGGACCGGATCGGCGCGGTGTTCCAGGACTTCATGGCCTACGAGCTGACCGCGCACGAGAACATCGCGATCGGCTCGGTCCGTGACGCCGGGGATCGGGCCCGGACCGTGACGGCGGCGCGGCTGGCGGGGATCGACGACGACCTGCGACGGCTGCCGCGCGGGTACGCGACGCTGCTCAGCCGGCTGCTGCACCGCAGCCCGGTGGACCCGGACGGCGAGCCGGGCGTGGTGCTGTCCGGCGGCCAGTGGCAGCGAGTGGCGCTGGCCAGGATGCTGATGCGCCACGACCGGGACCTGCTGATCCTGGACGAGCCGACGGCCGGCCTGGACGCGCACGCCGAGCACCGCATCCACGAGGTGGTGCGCACCGCGATGGTCGGCCGCGCCCGGCTGCTGATCTCGCACCGGCTGTCCGCCGTGCGGCACGCCGACCGCATCCACGTGCTCGACGGCGGGCACGTCACCGAGTGCGGCGACCACCACGAGCTGCTGTCCGGCGGCGGTACCTACGCGGAGCTGTTCCGCGTCCAGGCGTCCGGCTACCTCGACCCCGAGACGGCCGGCCGGTGAACGACCCCGTTCCACGTCAGGAGAGGAGACGCGCCATGTCCATCGCGAAGGTCGGGCAGCGGCTGCTGTCGGCGCTGGTGCCGACGGTGACCGCCGACGCCAGCTGCGGACGCTGCTCGCGCACCCCGAGCAGCAACTGCTGCAGCACCAACTACCGGCGGATCTACTACGTCGACGTCTGCGGCAACGTCTGCCGGACCGCCTGCGAGTACGCGCCGACGTACTGCTAGGCCGGGTCCGGCAGTTCGCCCGGCCGGTCCTGGGCGCGGTCGGAGGGGGGCGCGGGCCTCGCGTCCCCCTCCGCCGGTCCGAGTGGGGCCGGTGGAGTCCAGGCCGGCCGGGGCCGGACCGCCCGGCCGATCACGTGGTCCAGCGGGACCGGGCCGTAGACGGTGGAGTCCAGGCTGCGCCCGGCGTCGCCGGTCAGGAAGACCTGGCCCGGCGGCACCGGCTCACCGGCCGGGGTATCCCCGGCAAGTCCGGCCACCCGCTTCACCGCCGGGCCGCCGTTCCCGGCGGCGGCGGGCGGGCGGAACGCGACCACGTCACCGCGGCGCACCCGGGCCGACCGGACCATGACGATCCGCTCGCCGTCGCCGTAGGTCGGGCTCATGCTCAGGCCCCGGACCCGCACCACGAAGACCCGGCGGCGCAACGCCACCAGCGCGGCGGCCGCCACCACCGCCGCCACCGCCCACACCACGCGCACCGAACCACCCGGCCTCTCCGTGCTCCGCTGCCCGCCGTGTTCCCCGCCCGCGTCTCCGCGGCGCCGCCGCCGTCCCCGCCGGGCGCCCGCCGCCGTTCCTCGCTCGGCGCACTCCCTCGGCGCTCCCGCTGTGTTCCCATTGTGGGGACCAGGATCACCGAGGTGGCCGGGAGGGCTGGTGGACGGCGCGGACGCGATCCGGGCCGGCGTGCTCGGCCCGACGTCGCTGGCCGTGGGCCGGCACCCCGTGGACCTCGGGCCGGTCCGCCCGCGCCTGGTGCTCGCCAAGCTGGTGCTGAACGCCGGCCAGGTGGTGCGGCCCGAGCAGCTGGCCGACATCGTCTGGCCGCACGAGCGCCCGTCGTCGTGGGGCGTGCAGCTGCAGTCCGCGGTGATGGTGGTCCGCAAGGCGCTGTCCGGGGCCGGGTGCGGCGACGCCAAGCTGGTGCTGGCGACCACCGGCGGCGGGTACCGGTTCGACGTCGACCCGTCGCACACCGACCTCGGCCGGTTCCGTGCCGGGGTGGCCGCCGCGTCGCACGCGCTGCGCTGCGGGGACGAGGCGGCCGCGCTGCGGTACCTGCGGCGGGCCGAGGCGTTGTGGCGCGGGCCCGCGCTGGCCGACGTCCGCACCCACGGCATGGAGGCCGAGGCGCGGCGGCTCGACGACCAGCTCCTCGACGTGCTGGAGCAACGGCTGGAGCTGGAGCTGGCCGACGGCCTGGACCGGGTGGACGAGCTGGCCGAGCTGGCCGACCGGCACCCGTGGCGGGAACGGCTGCACGAGCTGCTGATGACGGCGCTGTGGCGGCGCGGCCGGGCGGCGGACGCGCTCACCCACTACCGCGCCCTGCACGCCCGCTACGTGGACGAGCTGGGGATCGAGCCGGGCAGCCGGCTGGCCGAGCTGCACCACCGCATCCTCGACCAGGCGCGGCGGCCACCCGCGCCCACGCCGGCGCCGGTCGGCGTGCCGCACCAGCTCCCGCCGGCGGTGCCGCACCTGGTGGGACGCGACGGGCTGGTCGCGGCTGCCGTCGCCCGGCTGCGCGGTGCGCCCGCCCCCGGCTCGGCGGCCGTGGTCGCCCTGTACGGACCGGCCGGCATCGGCAAGACCGCCACCGCCGCCGCGGCCGCGCACGCCGTCGCGGCGGACTTCCCGGACGGCCAGGTGTTCGTCCGGCTCGGGGACGCCTCGGGGCGCGCGGCCGGACCCAGGGAGGCCGTGGCCCAGGTGCTCAGGGCCTTGCACGGCCCGGACGTCGAGGTGCCGGGCACAGTCGCCGAGGCCGCGGCCAACCTGCGGACCAGCACGTTCGGCCGGCGGGTGCTGCTCTGGCTGGAGGACGCGACGGACCTGTCGGTGGTGCGCCCGCTGCTGCCGGCGAGCCCGACGTGCGCGGTGCTGGTGACGTCCCGGCCGCCGCTCGTCGGGCTGGAGCAGGCCACGCACCTGCGGGTGCCGCCGCTCGACGAACGGCCCGCGCGGGAGCTGCTGGTGACGCTGATGGGCTCGGGTCCGGGCTCGGGTCCGGGTCCGGCCTCGGACCCGGACTCCGACGAGGGCGCGCTGCGCTCGGTGGTGCTGCGCTGCGCCGGGCTGCCGCTGGCGCTGCGGATCGTGGGCTCGCGGCTCGCCGTCGGCGGGCCGGCGACCCTGGAGGCCGCCGCACGGGCGCTCGACGAGGGCGGCGAGCACCTGGACTGGCTGGTGGCCGGGGACCTGGACCTGCGCGGCACGCTGCGGTTCGCGTTGTCCGACGCCGGTGCGGCGGCCCGCCGGCTGTTCGAGCTGCTCACCGCGGTGGGCGTCACCGCGCTGCCCACGTGGGCCGCGGCCGCGCTGCTGGACGCGGACGAGGACACGGCCGGGCGGGCCGCGCACGAGCTGGCGCACCTGGGGCTCGTCGAGGTGGACCGCGACGGCGTCCGGGTGCACGCGCTGGTACTGGCCTTCGCGGCGTCGCTGGCCCCGGCGTCCCG
>DASWTI010000329.1:0-5389 GCA_036402215.1 Pseudonocardiaceae bacterium | reverse complement strand
CGCGCCGGGGCCGTGCGGCGGGGTGGGACGGGATGCCGGACCGGGTGCCGGCGCCGCCGAGGTGAGCGCGGTGCGCGCGGCGGACAGCAGCTCGCGGCAGTTCGCGTAGCGGCGGGCGGGCTCCTTGGCCATGCCGCGCCGCACCACCTCGTCGACCCCCGGCGGCAGCAGCCCGAACGCCGTCGCCGCCGGCGGCTCCGAGCCGAGGTGCCCGGCGATCACGTCCGGCACCTTGCCCGGGAACGGCGGCTGCCCGGTGAGGCAGGCGAACAGCACGCAGGTGAGCGAGTACTGGTCGGTGCGCGCGTCCACCGGCTCGCCGCGCAGGTGCTCGGGGGCGGCGTACGTCGGGGAGCCCAGGAAGTCGCCGCTGCGGGTGCGGTGGCCGGTGGCACCGCGCCGGGTCAGGCCGAAGTCGGCGAGGTAGACGTGCTCGCCGCCGATGTTCTCCTTGTGCGTCACGAGCACGTTGGCCGGCTTGACGTCCAGGTGCACCAGGCCGCGCCCGTGCAGCGCGTCGAGCGCCTCGGCGACCTGCCCGAGCAGCGTCAGCGTGCGCTCCACGGACAGTGGGCCGTCCTTGATGAGGCTCGCCAGGTCCGAGCCCTCGACGTAGCGCATCGCGATGTAGAGCCGGCCGTCGATCTCGTCGAAGTCGTACAGCGGCACCACGTGGGCGTGGTCGATGGCCGAGGTGTTGCGGGCCTCGTCGACGAACCGCTCGCGGAACTCCGGGTCGGCGGCGAGCTGATCGCCGATGACCTTGAGCGCGACCTTACGACCGAGGCGCATGTCGGTGGCGCGGTACATCACGCTCATCCCGCCGCGGCCGATCACCCCGTCGATGCGGTAGTGGCCGAGGCGGCGCCCGGTGAGGTCGTCCGACACGCCCGGAAGCCTATCCACGCCGGACCGGCCCGGTGGCCGGACCAGTGACTTCCGGCGCGCCCGACTCCGTTCGGAGCAGCGACGCTGGTCCGTGAGGATGCAGCGGGCCGGTCACGCCATGGCGTGATCGGCCCTGTCGTACGAGTGGTTCGGCTCAGCCGACCTTGCGGACGGCGTCGGCCTGTGGGCGATTGTCTCGTCCGGCCTTCACCTCGAACTCCACCCGGTCACCCTCGGCGAGCGTCCGGAATCCGTCCATCGAGATCGCGCTGTAATGCACGAAGACATCCGGTCCACCGTCGGTCGCGATGAAGCCGTAGCCCTTTTCCGCGTTGAACCACTTGACCGTGCCAAGAGCCACGGCGTCCTCCTTGAGCGTCCTGACCAGCGAGGATCCACGCTACCGGAATCCTGGGCGCGCGGAAGGGGCAGAATTGCTCAAGTACGGGAGCCCATTCCGTTGGCCTGCAACCAGCCCACCAGGCCGCGCGGGTTGCGGGTCTGGGTCAGGACCTGGCCGGGTCCGGCGAAGTCGAAGACCAGGCCCTCGCCGCTCTTCAGGGACTGCACCATGCCCTGGCTGACCGGGCGCACCCTGGAGTGCACGGTGTCCGCGTAGGCCACCACGTGCCCGGTATCCACCGTGACCAGTTCCCCCGGTTGGAGGGTCACCAGATCCAGCGCCCCGTAGCACGACACCACCACCGGACCGTGACCGGCGGCGTGCACCAGGAAGCCGCCCTCGCCGCCGAACAGCGTGCGGAAACCGCCCCACTGCGTCTCCAGCGTGACGCCGGCGGCCGACGCCAGCCAGGAACCGCGGGTGACGCACCAGCCGACGCTGCCGTCGAGTTCCACGGCGGACACGTCGCCGGGCAGATTGGGCGCCACGTCCACCCATCCGCCGTCCGGGGGCGCGGTGAACGTGGACACGAAGAAGGACTCGCCGCCGAGCGCGGCCCGGGCCAGGGACTTGAGCAGGCCACCCTGCATGCGGGCCTCGACGACCACGCCGTAGCTCGTGGCGAGCATCGCGCCGGACTCGACGCGGACGGGCTCCCCGGGCGCCAGGTGCAGCCGCGCCACCGCGAACGACGGGTTGTGCCGGACCTGGACCTGCACCTCAGGTCCCCCTCTCCGATCGGCGTCGGTGCTGGACACTAGTGGCCGTGACCAGCACCGCGTTGCTCGACGTCGACTCGCACGCCGCCGTGGTGGCCGGGTTGCTGCGGCCCACACCGGTGGTGTCGCTGCCACTCGCCGGGTGCGCCGGGCTGGCGCTCGCCGCCGACCTCACCTCGCCGATCCCGCTGCCGCCGTTCGACAACTCCGCGATGGACGGGTACGCGGTGCGCGCCGCCGACGTGGCCGCCGTGCCGGTGACCCTGCCGGTCACCGAGGACATCCCGGCCGGGCGGCGGGACCGGCCCACGCTGACGCCGGGCACCGCGCACCGGATCATGACCGGCGCGCCGCTGCCACCGGGCGCGGACGCCGTCGTGCAGGTCGAGCACACCGACGGCGGCGAGTCGTCGGTGACCGTCTCGGTGCCGGTGACCCCGCGGCAGAACGTCCGTTACGTCGGCGAGGACGTCACGGCCGGGTCCGTCGTGCTGCCGGCCGGAGCCACCCTCGGGGCCGCCCAGCTCGGCGTGGCCGCCGCCGTCGGGCACGCCGAGCTCGCCGTGCGCGCCCGCCCGCGGGTGCTGGTGCTGTCCACCGGGTCCGAGCTCGTGGCGCCCGGCGAGCCCCTCGCGTTCGGCCAGATCCACGAGTCGAACAGCACCATGCTGGCCGCCGCCGTGGACGCCGCCGGCGGCACCGCCACCGTCGTGCACTTCGTCGCCGACGACGTCGACGCCTTCCACGCCGCGCTCGCCCCCCGCCTGGCCGGCGTGGACCTGGTCCTCACTTCCGGCGGCGTGAGCGCCGGCGCGTACGAGGTGGTCAAGGACGCCCTCACCGCGCACGGCGTCACCTTCGTCAAGGTGGCCATGAACCCCGGCATGCCGCAGGGCGCCGGCGTCTACCGGGGCGTGCCCGTCGTGACCCTGCCCGGCAACCCGGTGAGCGCCCTGGTGTCCTTCGAGGTCTTCGTCCGCCCCGCCCTGCGGGCCGCCGCCGGCCACTCGGCGACCCACCGCCCCCGCGTCCCCGCCGTCCTCACCGCCGACGCCACCTCCCCGGCCGGCAAGCGCCAGTTCCGCCGCGCCCACCTCGCTCCCGACGGCACCGTCGCCCTGGTCGGCGGCCCCGGCTCCCACCTCCTCGCCTCGTTCGCCGCGGCCGACGCCCTCGCCGTCCTCCCCGAGGACGTCACCTCCGCCCCGGCCGGCACCACGGTCACCACCTGGCTCCTGACCTGACGGAATATCCTGACGTCGTGACGAGCTGATTCCGTGGACGCGCTGTCACGACCTGGTTGCCGAGCTGATCGAGGCGACCGGCGCGGCGGGTGGGGGCGGGGCGCAGTACGGTGACGCTGCCATGGCGAACGTGCAGAAGAACGACCTTCCCGAGAGCCCGCTGACGCACCTGGTCACGCTGGCCCGCGACCATGTCCCTCCGATGCACCCGGCCGGTCGGCCGTTAGTGTACGGGCTGCTCGGCACGGCCCTGGTGGGCCGCGCGCTGTGGCGGCCGCTCGGGGTCATCGGTGCCGTGGGCGCGGCGGCGGTGGCGCTGTTCTTCCGCGAGCCGCGCCGGGTGCCGCCCGAGCTGCCGTTCGCGGTGGCGGCGGCCGCGGACGGCACGGTGTGCCTGGTGGACGAGGCGACGCCGCCGGCCGAGCTGGGCATGGGGCCGGCGCCGCTGCCCCGGGTGAGCGTCTTCCTGTCGGTGTTCGACGTGCACGTGCAGCGCGCGCCGGTCGCCGGGCGGGTCACGCGCATCGCCTACCGCGCCGGTCGGTTCCTCAGCGCCGACCTGGACAAGGCGAGCGAGGACAACGAACGCAACAGCGTGCTGTTCACCACCCCGGAGGGCCACGAGGTCGCGGCGGTGCAGATCGCCGGCCTGGTGGCGCGGCGCATCGTGTGCGAGGTGACCCAGGACGAGCACGTCGACCTGGGCGCCACCTACGGCCTGATCCGGTTCGGCTCCCGCGTGGACGTGTACCTGCCGGCCGGCAGCACCGTGCTGGTGCGCCCGGGCCAGCGCACCGTCGGCGGCGAGACGATCCTGGCGCAGCTGCCGCCCGTCGTGCCGCCGGCCGACGCGGCCCAGGGCTGACCCCGGTGGCCTCCGCGGCATCCGGGGTCCGGCTGCTGCCCAACGCGATCACCGTCCTGGCCCTGTGCGCCGGCCTGTCCTCGGTGCAGTTCGCGCTCAAGGGCCAGTTCTCCGCGTGCGTGCTGGCGATCGGCGCGGCCGCGCTGCTGGACTCGCTGGACGGCCGGCTGGCCCGGCTGCTGGACGCCACCAGCCGCATCGGCGCGGAGCTCGACTCGCTCGCCGACGCGGTGTCGTTCGGCGTGGCGCCGGCCCTGGTGCTGTTCATCTGGGGGCTGTCCGACCGGCCGGTCGGCTGGATCGTGGCGCTCGTCTTCGCGGTGTGCGTGGTGCTGCGGCTGGCCCGCTTCAACACGCTGCTGGACGACACCGAGCAGCCGCCGTTCACCAAGGAGTTCTTCGTCGGCGTGCCATCGCCGCCGGGGGCGATGCTGGCGCTGCTGCCGCTCATCGTGAGCCTGCAGTGGGGCGACGGCTGGTGGTCCTCGACGGTCGTGGTGTCGGTCTGGGTGGTGCTGGCGGGCCTGCTCATGGTGAGCCGCGTGCCGACGCTCTCGCTCAAGACCACGCGGGTGTCGCCCCGCGCCATGGTGCCGGTGCTGGTGCTCACGGTGATCATCGCCTACGCGGTGGTCGCCTACCCGTACGTGGCGCTCACGGTGGCGCTGGTGCTGTACCTGGTGCACGTGCCGTACGCGGGCTACCGCTACCGCTGGCTCGCCGCGCACCCGGAGGCCTGGGAGGTGCCGCCCCGGCAGCGCCGCGCCATGCGCCGCACGGCCCGCCGCCTCGGCATCCGCCCGCCGCTGCGCCGCCGGGTGGCCGGCGTGGCCTCCCGCGCGTCCGCGCGCGTACGCGGACGGCGCAACACCAGGTCCGGGATGCCTCGCTCCCGGCTCGGGTTACGCCGCGGCAACAAGTGACGGCACGCGCAACCCCGCGAGCACCATCCCCCGTCCGGGGGGTATGACAGGACGTTCGGTAGCGACGCTGGCCATCGCGGTGGCCACCTCGGCGTCGGTTCTTGCGGGGTGCACCGGGGCCGGGCCGACCCCCACCGTGCTGACCATGGCGGCGGGCGAGCTGCGGCTGGCCTCCTTCGACTCGTGCGACACGGCGCTCGCCGGGCTCAAGCGGGCGATCCTGCCGCACGTCGGCCCCTACGGGCTGGCCGGCAACGAGCTGCTGACGGATCTCGACGGGGCGCCGCCGCCGGTCGCGGCCGAGCGCGCCCCGGCCGCGGACAGCGCCGACGGGGCCGCGGGTGCCG
>DASWTI010000328.1:0-28573 GCA_036402215.1 Pseudonocardiaceae bacterium | reverse complement strand
GCCCGCGCGGCTCGCCCGGGCCGCTCTGTTCCGCCCGCCCGCCACGTTCCGCCCGCTCGGCCTCCTCACGCAGCTTCTGCGCGGCGCGGTCCATCTCCAGCCGGCGCCAGCGGCGGCGCTCCCGCTTCGTCATGTGCGCCGGCCACGCCTCCTCGATGGCGTTGTTGAGCTGCGCCCCGAGGATGATCGCGAACCCGATGAAGAACAGGAACAGCAGGAACGCGATCGGGGTGGCCAGCGCGCCGTACGTGATGCCGGTGCTCGTCACCCAGGCGATGTAGTAGCGCAGCCCGGCGCTGGTCACCACGAAGCACAGCCCGGCCAGCAGGGCGCCCGGCAGCCCGCGGTGCCACGGCAGCTTCCGCGGCAGCGCCACCTTGTACAGCGTGGTGAGCGCCAGCACCAGCAACAGCCCGATCACCGGGTAGTAGAACCGGTCGGCCAGCGTGGTCAGCGTGGCTTGCCACGCGTCCGGCGAGAGCTGGATCATCAGGTCCGGGCCGAGCGCCAGCACCGGCAGCGTGAAGATGCCCACCACCAGCGCCGCCAGGTAGAGCAGCAGCGCGAAGATCCGCTGCCACACCGTGTGCCGCACCTCGCGCTGCCGGTAGGCGAGCGTGATGGCGTCCACGAAGCTCGCCATGGCCGACGACCCCGCCCACAGCGAGATCACGAAGCCGATGGTGACCAGCTCGCCGCGGCCCTCGTTCAGGATGTCCTTCACCGTCGGCGCGATGATCTGCTCGACAACGGTCGGGTCGAACACCGTGCGGCAGAAGGACAGCGTCTTGTCCTCCACCTCCTGCACGGTCTCCGGGCCGAACCAGCTGGCCACGTAGCCGAGCCCGCCGAGCAGCCCGAGCAGCAGCGGGGCGAGCGACAGCGTCTGCCAGAACGCCCCCTGCGCGGACAGCCCGAAGATGCCGTCGGTCCAGGCCTTGGTCGCCGTGCGCCAGACCACCCGCGTGACCTTGCGCAGCCCCGTCGCCCCGGCGGCCGGGGGCGGCGTGAAGGGGCGCGGCGTCTGGGAGCTCATGGCGAGGTCAAGTCTGGGGCATGGTGACGAAGGCCGCTCGCACTGGTCCGCGGCACGGTGTGTCGAAGGTCGCCCGGCCCGTGTCGGGCCCGGCCGGCGCGTGCCTCCGGGGTACGCTGGCCGGGCCCTCGGCCGGTCGGCGTGAGTTGAGCCAGCGAGGGCATTCGCATGCCTGATGCCCGAAAGCAGCCCGAGGGGAGCGTGGCGCCGCGGTGGTCCAGACCTGGTCGAGACCGCTGCGAGGCTGGCAGCGGCGCGCCCTCGCCCGCTACCTCGCGATGCGGCCCAGGGACTTCCTCGCGGTGGCCACCCCGGGCGCCGGCAAGACCACGTTCGGCCTGCGCATCGCCACCGAGCTGCTGTCCGACCGGATGGTCGACACGGTTACCGTCGTCACCCCCACCGAGCACCTCAAGCACCAGTGGGCGGTGGCCGCGGCGCAGGTCGGCATCCCGATCGACCCGCAGTTCCGCAACTCCATGGGCGCCACGTCCTCCGACTACCGGGGGGTGGCCGTCACCTACGCCCAGGTCGCCGCGCACCCCGCGCTGCACCGGGTGCGCACCGAGTCGCGGCGCACGCTGGTGATCCTCGACGAGATCCACCACGCCGGGGACGCCAAGTCCTGGGGCGACGGCATCCGGGAGGCATTCGACCCGGCGGTGCGCCGCCTGTGCCTCACCGGCACGCCGTTCCGCAGCGACGACACGCCCATTCCGTTCGTCACCTACGAGCCGGAGCCGGACGGCACCTCGCGCTCCCGGGCCGACCACTCCTACGGCTACGCCGACGCGCTGCGCGACGGCGTGGTCCGGCCGGTCATCTTCATGGCCTACTCCGGCGAGGCGAGCTGGCGCGACAGCGCGGGCGACGAGTTCACCGCGCGCCTCGGCGAGCCGCTGACCGCCGAGCAGACCGCCCGGGCCTGGCGCACCGCGCTGGACCCGGCGGGGGAGTGGATCCCCACGGTGCTGCAGGCGGCGGACATCCGGCTGTCCCGCAAGCGCGCCGACGGCATGTCCGACGCCGGTGGGCTGGTCATCGCCTCGGACCACGAGACGGCCCGCGCCTACGCGGCGCTGCTGGAGCGGATCACCGGGGAGCCGCCGGCGGTGGTGCTGTCCGACGACCCGCGGGCGTCCTCGCGCATCGACTCGTTCGCCCGCTCCACGCAGCGCTGGCTGGTGGCCGTGCGGATGGTCTCGGAGGGCGTCGACGTGCCGCGCCTCGCGGTCGGCGTGTACGCGACGTCGGCCTCCACGCCGCTGTTCTTCGCGCAGGCCGTGGGCCGCTTCGTGCGCGCCCGGCGCACCGGGGAGACCGCGAGCGTGTTCCTGCCGAGCGTGCCGGTGCTGCTGGACCTGGCCAGCCAGCTGGAGGCCGAGCGCGACCACGTGCTGGGCCGGCCGCACCGGGAGCAGGAGGGCTGGGACGACGACCTGGTGGCCGCGGCGAACGCCACCAGGGACCAGCCCGGCGAGGCGGAGAAGGCCTTCACCTCGCTCGGCGCCTCGGCCGAGCTGGACCAGGTGATCTTCGACGGGGCGTCGTTCGGCACCGCGGCGTACCCGGCGAGCGACGACGAGCAGGACTACCTCGGGCTGCCCGGGCTGCTGGAGCCGGACCAGGTGCGGACCCTGCTGCGGGAGCGGCAGCAGCGCCAGCTCTCCAGGACCTCGGCCGCCGCCGCGTCACGCGCGGAGAGCGGGCCGCCGGCGCCACCGGCGCCGACCGGGGTGCGGGAGCGCCTGTCCGGGCTCCGCAAGGAGCTCAACGCCCTGGTGGCGCTCTACCACCACCGGACAGGCAAGACCCACGGCATCATTCACAACGAGCTCAGACGGGCGTGTGGCGGTCCGCCCACCGCGATGGCCACGGCGGACCAGCTCGAGGAGCGGATCGCCACCCTGCGTTCCTGGTGATCGGGACTCCGGTGGTCAGCCGCCGGCCCGCAGGTCCGCGGCCAGCTCCTTGAGCCGGAGCTCGTGCTTGCGCACGTGGTGGCCGCAGAAGAGCAGCTCGCCGCCGGACGGCAGCACGGCCCGCGTGGTGGCCTGGGCCCCACACCGGTCGCAACGGTCGAATGCGGTCAGTTCGGGGCGGGTGAGCGTTTCGTTCATCGGGCTGAACCCTCCGTCCCGGCACCTCGCGGCGCCCTTGCTGCTCTGCGACCGCCGGTGACGATCGCATGGTCACACTCTTACCAGACACTCGGAGGCCGTGTCGTGTTCCGAAATGCCCTGGTGACGCCGCGGCGACGCTCGTCACGTGCATCCAGGGAACAACCGCCGCGGCGGCCGCGACACCCCGGATGATGCGTCCCAGCGGCCCGACGTGCAGGATCAGCGACGTGCCGCTGTCCGGAGGACGCTCGTGGTGACCGCGCGTGACGCCGTTTCGCGCGTGCCCGCCCCGATCGTGTTCGTTCTCAGCGCAATCTCCATGTACCTGGGTGCGGCCGTCGCTGTAGTGCTGTTCGACCAGCTGTCACCCTCCGTGGTCGCCTGGCTCAGGCTTCTGGGGGCCGCGGCGGTTCTGCTGGCGTGGCGGCGGCCCTCCCGGGAGGCGTGGCGGGGCCGCCGGCTGGCTCTCGCCGCTGCCTTCGGGCTGGCGACCGCGCTGATGAACCTGGCGTTCTACGAGGCGATCGCGCGGCTGCCGCTCGGCACCGCGGTGGCGATCGAGTTCTGCGGCCCGGTGGCCGTGGCGGCGATCGGCTCGCGGACCCGGCGCGACGTGCTGGCGCTGCTGCTGGCGGCGCTCGGCGTGGTGCTCATCGCGGACGTGCAGTGGTCCGGCAGCCCCACCGGCGTGCTGCTGGCGCTCGCCGCGGCGGCCATGTGGGCCGGCTACATCGTGCTCGGCAAGCGGGTCGCCGGGGAGGGCGCCGGGCTGGACGGTCTGGCCGTCGGCATGACGGTGGCGGTGGTGCTGCTCTGCCCGCTCGGCGCGGGGGCCGGCCCGGTGCTGGGGTCGCCGACCCTGCTGCTGCTCGCCGTGGGCGTCGGCGTGCTGTCCAGCGCGATCCCGTACGCGCTGGACCAGGTGGTGCTGCGGCGGATCGGGCAGGCGCGGTTCGCGCTGCTGCTCGCGCTGCTGCCGGCCACGGCGGCGGTGGTCGGCCTGGTGTTCCTCGGCCAGGTCCCGCGGCCGGTGGAGGCGCTCGGCATCGTCGCGGTGGTCCTGGCCGTGCTGCTGCGCTCGCGGGACCCGGAGCCACCGCCGCCACCCTGAGGTGCCCTCCCGCGCCCCGGACCCCGCGGCGTCCTCCGGCCGGCCGGAGGACGCGTCTGGAACGCCGGGCACAGCTCCGGAGGCGCTCCGCCTGAACACCGGTCGTCACCGGTCGCCGCATCCCCGGCTGAAGGCGCGTTTCAGTCACATCGGCGGTGCCTGTCCACTGGCTGAAGGCGCCTTTCAGTCACTACCTGCGTGAGGCGAGCTGCGTTGGACGACCCCGGCCGGTGAAGGGGGTTGGCACCGGCGCGGTTGCTGGGTTATCGTTTATCGATGTTAACGATAGTCGATAACAGGGAGGGGTTGTGGTGCGTCGGGTCGGGAGTGCGTCGTGGGGGCAGGTGTTCCACGCGCTGGTCACGCTGGCCGTGTTCGGGACGTTGATCGGGGCGCCGCTGGCGGCGCTGTCGGTGGCGCTGCTGGACCGAGTCGTGCTGGGGGTCGACGTGGGGGTACCGGTGCGGCCGGCGGGTGGGTCGGTGGCGGGGCTGACCGAGGTGGTCGGGCGGGTTGACCCGGCGGCGTTGCCCACGGGGACCGGGCTGGCGGTCCTCGGGCTCTGGCTGGCCGGGGTGCTCGCCACGGTGCCGGCGTTGGAGGTGCTGCGGCGGATCACCGGCGCGGTGCTGCGAGGGGAACCGTTCCGCTGGGCGAACCTGCGGCTGCTGACCTGGCTGGGTGCGGCGGTCATCGGCGCGGCGGCCGCGAGCTGGCTGACCACCGGGGCGGCCTCATGGCTGGCGGCGCGGGCGACCGGCCACGAGTCGTTCGTGCCGCCGTTCCCGGGGTGGTGGGTGCTGGGGCCGGCGGTGCTCGGTCTCACCGAGGTGTTCCGGGTGGGGGCTCGGCTGCAGCATGACGACGACCTCACGGTGTGATGGGGCGTGGCAATCGTGATCACCCTGGACGCGGCACTGGCGGCGCGCGGCATGACACTCACCGAGCTCTCGGCGCGGGTCGGCGTGACGCTGGTGAACCTGTCGGTGCTGAAGAACGGCCGTGCCCGGGCCATCCGGTTCTCCACGCTGGAGGCGATCTGCCGGGAGCTGGACTGCCAGCCCGGCGACGTGCTGGCGTACCGGGCGGACGGGCCATGATGGCGGCATGGCTCAGTCTGCTGCTCTGTCCGGCGCGGCCCGGGAACTCATCGGCGCGCCGGCGTTCTCCGTGCTCACCACGATCAACGCGGACGGCTCGCCGCAGTCCAGCGTCATGTGGATGGCCCTGGACGGCGACCAGCTCGTGTTCTCCACCATTCGCGGCCGGCTCAAGTGCCGCAACCTGGAGCGCGACCCACGCGTCAGCGTGTGCACCTACGACCCGGCCGACCCGTACCGCTACGTCGAGGTCCGCGGCACCGTGACGCTCGCCGAGGAGGGCGGCGACGAGCTCATCGACCGGCTCTGCCAGGCGTACCAGGGCAAACCCTGGACGCGCCGGCCCGAGGAGGTCCGGGTGGTCGCCCGGGTCACGCCGACCCGGGTCGTGGACCACGTGGCACCACAGAGTGCATCCGCGAAGGCCGGTCCGGCCGACGGTGCGTGACGGCCGCTGGGCCGTTGGGAGCTGAACGGCGCCGCCGCCGTTTCGGGTGACGCTCTCCGGGGAATTCGGGACTGGGCTCATCGCCCACCCGAGCGTGAGGAGAACGTCATGGATACGACCGCGATCGTTGTCGTTGTCGCGGTGGCAGTCGTGCTGGTGCTGGCGGTCGTGCTCGCGCGGCCATGGCTGCGCCGCCGGCAGCTCCGCAACCGGTTCGGTGACGAGTACGACCACGTGCTGAGCCGCCACGAGAACCGGGCAGACGCCGAGGCAGAGCTGCTGGAGCGCGAGCGGCGGCACGCCGAACTGGACCTCCGCCCGCTGAGCGCCGAGGCACGCACCCGGTACGCGCAGCGCTGGAGCGACGTCCAGGAGCGCTTCGTGGACGAGCCGGAGAGCGCGGTCCGGGACGCCGACCGGCTGATCACCGCCCTCATGGCCGAGCGCGGCTACCCGACCGAGGGCTTCGACGACCAGGCCGCGCACCTGTCGATCGAGCACTCCCGCACGCTCGGGAACTACCGCACGGCGCGCGAGACCTACGAGCGGATGGGCACCGCCCAGGTGAACACCGAGGACCTGCGGGCCGCGATGGTCCACTACCGCAGCCTCTACAACGACCTGCTCGGCGACGACGACGAGGACCAGCCGACGGAGTCGGCCACCCCCCGGGAGGAGCCGGTGGCCGAACTCCGTGACGACGCCGCGGCCGCCGGGCGCCGTGACGCCTCGACCGGCACCCGCGGTGACGAGGCCGCCGCCGAGCACCGTGACGCGGCCGCCGCCGCCCGGCACGAGGGGCGCCCGGTGACCGGCACGCGGCTGGACGGCATGCCGCACGCCGACGGGCGCGACGGAGTCCGGCCGGACCCGCGCCACGAGGAGACGGTCCGATGACCGCCCCCGAGGACCGGACCGACCCCGCCGCCACCAGGAGGCCCGACATGACGAACGAGGAGCGCGGCCGGCCGGTCGCCACCGAGGACCCGGCGGACACCCGGCGCGACGGCCGGCTGCCGCGGTACCCGGACCCGGCGGGCACCTCCGACCCGGCCGACGGCACGCCGCACCGCCCCGGCGAGACCAGGGCGGCGGCCGCCGGCTCGGCGACCCCGGCGTTCAGCGACGCGACCACGACCGAGCGCGAGGACCGCTCGATGCTCGGCCGTGCCATGGACAAGGCCGGTGAGAAGCTCGCCACCCCCCGGGACGCCACGCACCGCCCCGACGGGGACTCCGCCACCACGGGCACCGGCACCACGGGCACTGCGGGCGCGGCGCGGACCGATGTCAAGGGGACCGACGGCGATCGGACCGATGGCGATCGGACGGACAGCGGTCGGGTTGACGGCAGGTCGGACCACGCCATCCGGGCCGATGCCGACGCCGTGAAGGGCGCGGCGGTCGTCCCGACCCCCCAGCGAACGGACGCCGCGGCGGGCGCCGGGTCGCCGGCCGCGACGGCGGGCAGCGGGCGCACCGACGCCGTCGGGCGGACCGACCATGACGGTGACGGGCGCCGGGACACCGCCAACGGGCACGTGGGCACCGGTGGCCACGTCGGTACCGGCGCGAAGGCGGCTGCCGCCACCGCCGCCACCGCCGCTGGCGCGGCCGGTGCCACCAGGTCCGCCACGGCCGGTGCCACCACGTCCGGCGACGCCAGGGCCACCACGCCGCACAGCGGCGAGGACGCCCGCCGGCCGTTGTTCGGCGAGAGCGAGGTGGAGAGCTTCCGGTCGCGCTGGAAGGAACTCCAGATCGGCTTCGTGGACGAGCCCCGCGCCGCCGTGCAGAACGCCGACGCGCTGGTGAGCGACGTGATGCGGGCCCTCACCGAGCGGTTCGCCGCCGGCAAGAAGGACCTGGAGGGCCGCTGGCGCCAGGGCACGCCGGAGACCGAGCAGCTGCGGCTGGCCCTGCAGGGCTACCGTTCGTTCTTCGACCAGTTGCTGCGCACCTGACGCCGAGACGTCACCGCGGACCCCGCCCCTGCACCACCGGGGGCGGGGTCCGCCGCTGTCCGGGCCGGCCACCACCGCGCGCGATACCCGGAGCCGGGCACAACAGGCTGTCGCCACGTCGCCTCACCCTTTCGCGTGGCGGTCGGTGACCCTGGCGCGATGAGGGTCACGGCCGGTAGCAGTGTCTGCGACGATCGGTTGGAAGTGGCCTGCCGGCGCCGTGGATCATGCCCGTGCGCCTATGGTCGGAAGACGGGACGACGTGGTGGCGAGGCCACCGGACGGTCCCCTGGGGAGATCCGAACGGACCCGGGAGCCGGTGCGGCCGGCGCCCCGGTGGCGCCCGCACTCAATTCTGTGGGGACTCGACGATGACGCTCGACGGCTCGACCATGC
Organism: Pseudonocardiaceae bacterium; assembly: GCA_036402215.1. GTDB lineage: Bacteria > Actinomycetota > Actinomycetes > Mycobacteriales > Pseudonocardiaceae > DASXTS01. Next base: position 20,395 of record DASWTI010000328.1, on the reverse strand, counting down.
CCGGAATCGGCCGCAGTCCGCTCGACGACCCGGCCGACCCGTCGCTGGTCGACCTGGTGCGGCGTCGGCCCGCGCCGCGCGGCTGACCCGCCCCAGTGATGCCGATCACAGCGGCGGCGGGCAGGATTCCTCTGACCAGCAGTTTCCCTGCATGGCGGCGATCAGTCACCGGTGATCGTCACGGAAACTCCGGTCCTGATGTCGACGGGACGGCTGCCCGTTCGTCGTCAACCCGTGCGGCGCCCGGCCGCACAGCTCACGACAGGAGTCGGACCGTGAAGTACATGCTCCTCATCTACGCCACCGCCGCCGAGAACCCGGCCGAGACCACGCCGAACGGCGACTTCGAGGCCTGGATGGCCTACGACAAGTCGGTGCGGGAGGCCGGGATCTACGTGTCCGGCGAGGCCCTGGCCGACCTCACCACGGCGACCTCGGTGCGGGTGGACGCCGAGGGCCGCCGCGCCGTCACCGACGGGCCGTTCGTCGAGGCGCGGGAGATTCTCGGCGGCTACTACGTCATCGACGTGCCGGACCTGGACGCGGCGCTCGACTGGGCGGCCCGCTGCCCCGGCTCGTGGGAGGGCGGCCAGGTCGTCGTCCGCCCGGTGGCCGACTTCGGCCAGGGCTGAGCGCGGTGGACGAGCGCGGCGACCGGTTCGCCGAGTCGGTGGCGGCCGTGTTCCGGGAGGAACACGGGCTGCTGCTCGCCTCGCTCGTCCACCGCTTCGGCGACCTCGACCTTGCCGAGGACGTGGCCTCCGAGGCGATCGAGGCGGCCCTGCGGCACTGGCCGGTCGACGGCGTCCCGGCGCGGCCGGGGGCCTGGCTGCTCACCACGGCGCGGCGCCGTGCCGTGGACCGGCTGCGCCGCGACAAGGCGTACGCGGCCCGGCTCGCCATCGTCCAGGCGGAGGCCGACCGGGCCGGGCCGGCGCCGCCGGCGGACGGTGTGGGCGGGCTGCCGGACGAGCGGCTGCGGCTGTTCTTCACGTGCGCGCACCCCGCGCTGCCGGCGGAGGACCGCGGTGCGCTCACCCTGCGCTGCCTCGCCGGGCTCACCACGCCGGAGGTGGCCCGGGCGTACCTGGTGCCGCCGGCCACCATGGCCCAGCGCATCGTGCGCGCCAAGCGCAAGATCCGCGAGGCGCGCATCCCGTTCCGCGTGCCCGGCGTGGACGAGCTCCCGGAGCGGCTGCCGGGAGTGCTGCAGGTCGTGTACTCGATCTTCACCGAGGGATACGCGGCGAGTTCGGGGCCGCGGCTGCAACGGCTCGACCTGGCCGAGGAGGCGATCCGGCTGGGCCGCATCCTGCGGCGCCTGCTGCCCGCGCAGCGGGAGGTGGCGGGGCTGCTCGCGCTCATGCTGCTGACCCACGCCCGGCGCGACGCCAGGACCGCCGGCGACGGCGCGCCCGTGCTGCTCGACGAGCAGGACCGCGGGCGGTGGGACCGGGCCATGATCGAGGAGGGCGAGGCCCTGGTGGTCACCGCGCTCACCGGCGGCCCGCCCGGCCCGTACGGGGTCGAGGCCGCGATCGCCGCCCTGCACGACCAGGCGCCGGACGTGGCCGCCACCGACTGGCCCCAGGTGGTCGCCCTGTACGACGTGCTGCTGGCCCTCGCCCCGTCCCCGGTCGTCGCGCTCAACCGGGCCGTCGCGGTCGCCATGCGCGACGGCCCGGACGCGGGCCTCCGCCTGCTCGACGCCCTGGCCGGCGAGCCGCGGCTGCGCGGCTACGCGCCGTACCCGCTGGCCCGCGCCGAGCTGCTCCGCCGCCTCGGCCGCCACCCCGAGGCCGAGGCGGCGTACCGCGAGGCCCTCGCCCTCGCCGGCACCGATCCCGAGCGCGCCCACATCCGCCGCCGCCTCGCCCTGCTCACCCGCACCCCCGGCCAGGAGCCCTGACGCGGACGTCCTGCCCTGGACCACCGCCCGGGCTCAGCCGGCCAGGACGTCCCAGCGGCCGGACCAGCGCACCACGTGCGAGGGCCGGACCGCGTAGTGGCGGGTGCCGCCGCCCTTCAGGTCAACGAGGACAACGGCGTAGGTGTCCGGCGAGAGCGGTTGTGTGCGTCGCTCAACTGCCGGTCGCCGGACCGGCGGCTGATCACCTGCACCAGTCTTCCGCCGATCCTCGGCCGGTAGCGACGGTGCCGCACCTCGACCTGACGTGCGAACGGCCCCGATGCCTGGGGGGCGTCGGGGCCGTTCGGGGGCGGAGTCGAGATGCTTGCTAGTCCAGGTAGTCGCGCACTACGAACGACTGAGCGTTGTGCGGGCACGAGGAACAAGCGTGCAGGTCAGAGGCACTGTAGGGCGAAGTATCCTGGATTGACTGAGGAGCGCCCAGTGCCTTCTACGCCTTTCGACCCACCCGCCGTCACGGCCTCTGAGCCGGTGCTCAGCCGTGACGACACCGGCTTTATCGTCCGCTGCCTCCTCGCCGACGCAGGTGACCTCGGGATCGCCGAGGACAGGCTGCACGAGCGGGTCGCGATGGTCCGCGACGAGCTGACGACCTACGCGACGACCGCCATGCTCTTGCAGGCATTCCGTGAGCGTCAGGTGGCCGTGGTGGTCCGCGACGGTGAGGTGCGGTTCGGCGTCCCCCCGTGGCTCGGTCAGGTGATCCGATGAGCGGCGTCCTCGGAAGGCTGCGGACCACCATGCGGCGCGTCCTGGCCGACCGGCTGCTGGTTGTGGTGCTCACCCTGGGTGTGCTCGGCGTGGCCCTGTCGTTCACGTCCGGGCTGCTGATCGGCGGCATGACCACCGACGACGCTTGCAGCGCCCGGCCCACAGTGGTGGCGGTGGTTGACCCGGTGACCGCCGCCGGTGCGCGGGTGGCGGCCGAACGCCTGGCCGACGTGTACGCCCGGGGTGACGCCCAGGCGTACTGGGATGCACTCGACGAGCCCGGCCGGCGTGCCTACTCGGTGGCCGACTTCGAGCGGCTGTTCGCCGAGCACGAGCGGGTCCCGCCGATGGTGGTCGGGGCGCGGCTGACCGGTCCGGCGCGCGCTGAGGTCAGCCTGGCGGGGCGGGACCGTCCGAGTGTGTTCGTGCATGACGGTGTCCGGTGGCGGTGGACGCTGCCGGGGACCGGGCAGGTGTGGGCGTGACCGGGCCGGTGGTGGGCGTGGCCGATCAGGCGCGGGTCGCGGCTCGCGGTGCGGCGTGCGCGGTGATCGAGCAGTGGGCGCGGGAGCGGTGGCCGGGACTGCCGAAGGTGTCGTGGGGTCTGCCCAGCGACAGCGACGACGTCATCGGTGGGCGGGTCGGGACGGCGGAGGCGTTGGCCGAGGCGGCGGCGTTGATGGGCCTGCCGGCGCCGGAGATGACGGCCTGGGGGTCGGAGCGCACGAAGGGCGTGGCGAGCGGGGTGGCGGTGCGACTGTTCCGCATCGCCGACGCGGACGTGTTCTACGGCCGAGGATGAACCGGCCCAAGCATGCCGGGGGCGATGCGCGGGTTACGTTCCGGTGACGGCTGCTCGCGCGGCCCTGCTCAGCTCGGCGTACTTGGTGCGGCTGGTCGGTGTGTCCACCAGGTAACCCGGGGCCGCCCGACGCACGGTGGTCGCCCTGCTGATGACGATGACGCCGACCTGATCGTCCTTACGAAGGTCAGCTGGGTCGGCGCCCTCAGCGACGAGGGCGGCGACGATGGTATCGAGGTAGTCGGCCATGGCGCGATCGTCGCACCCGCCTGTTCGGCCGGGCCACTCCACCCGGCGGCGGCCACCCGATCGGCGTCAGCGATCGTCGTCGGTGCGCGCAGCGTGCTCTCGGAGCTGCTGCGCGACCTCCGGCCACAGGAACCGGTACCGGCCGCCCGGTGTGGTGAAGGCCGGTCGGAGCACGCCTTCCGCAACCCACCGCGACACCGTGCGGGTGTTCACGCCGAGCCGCCGGGCCACCTCGCCCGAACTGATCAACGGCTCGTCGCTCACGACCGAGACGCTAGGCGATCACCGCAGGTCAAATGCCGCGTGAGTGACCTACGTCCTGTATATCGCCTATGTCCTGTTTATCCTCTCTGTGTGGCAGCTTGGCGATGGGTCGCGACGGTCCTCGGAGAGGGTCCGGCCGTGGACTCACCTGCGCACCTAGTCAACGGGCCTCTCAACGGTCAGTACCAGCGGACCGCGTGCCGGGCCGTGGCGATGGCGGTCCCTGCCCCGGCCGGTGGGGTTCGGTGTCCGGACTGCGCCAAGGTGGCCGGCCCGGGGGCCGTCGAGCGGGCCGCGGTCAGGGCGCCCAGACGGTGAGCTCCCGGTCGACGAACGTGCCGGTCCCACCGGTCTGCTTGTACTTCAGCCGGTAGGTGTTGCTGCCGGGGTTGATGGTGAACAGCTTGAACGCCGTCGGTCGCCCGGCGAACCCGGTGGACGATGTCATGCGGCTGATCTTCAGCGCCCACGAGTCGGACTCGCCGATGGTGGTCGCCCCCGACACGGCGACGCTGATCGCGTTGCCTGCGAGCAGTTCGTTGGTGTTCCAGGCGAGGCAGGACCACCAGCAGAACGCCAGCGTGCCCACCGACGTGAGGGTGACCGACGGGCCGACTGTTGCGAGGTCGGTGTACGACGTCGAGGCGGTGTCCTGCGATGTGGCCACGGTGGCGCTCGCGGCGTTGTTGAGTCGGCCGAGGATGGCTGTGATCGCCGCGTCGAGGTTGATCGCCTTGGCCTGTACGGCGTTGGCGAGTGCGGCGAGCTGGTTGGGGCCGTGGGGCGGGTCGCCGAGCGCCGGGTACGGGAACCCATCGGGACTGGTCGAGGGCATGGCAGGGCTCCTAGTCGTGGCAGTTGAGGCCGATGGGCTGGGTGTGGATCCAGTCGACGCCGTTGACGCCGGCGGTCAGGGCTCCCTCGAAGACGACGTAGACGAGTTGGCCGCGCATCCCGGGCGGCCACTCGTAGTCGGTGTGCCGGACCTGTGGGGTGGCGGCGGTGACGCCGGTGAGGGTGTCGATGTCGGTGTAGGTGGGGGTGCCGACGAGGGTGGTGGTCCAGCGGGACCGGTACGAGCCGACCGCGGTGCCGCCGGAGACGCGCACCGCGACGTCGATGCTCAGGTAGCGGTGGTGGACGTACATGCCACCGGCCCACAGCTGCTTGAACGCCCCACCGGTCTGGTTCTGTTGGGTCGCAGCGTCGGAGGCGAGCGGGAACAGGTTGGTGACGACATTGGGCATGGCGCCGGAGAAGAACGCGCCGCTGCCCGGGGTGGCGACCCGCCCGAGGATCCAGAACGAGGACCGCCAGCCGAGAAGCGTGACGACCTGGCCGGCGCGGATGGTCAACGCCTCGGGGCCTTGCTGGGCCATCGGGACGTCGGTGAGCACGGCTCCCGCGACGGCGACGGTGTTCTGCCCGGTCTGGGCGTTCCAGGTCAGGATCGTGCCCTGGTGGAAGGTCAACCCGGGAGGGTCGCCGCCGAACAGGGGTGCCAGGTCCTCGGAGCGCATCAGATGTCTCCTCCGTCGGTGGTGACCTGCCGGGTGGTGGCGGTCATCGGCTGGGCCGGGCTGAGCGGCACGACCAGCTCGCGGATGACGTGAACCTCGTCGCCGAGCGGCGTGACCACCCGCACCGGGTCCAGCGGTTCGAGGGCGACGTTCGGGACGGCGGTCAGGTTCACCGAGTAGGGCAGGCCGAGCGTGCGGGCCAGGATCGCCGCGGCCGCGGTGCGCGCCTGGTCGTCGGTCAGGATCAGCGGTGACGAGTAGAACCGGGGCACCTTGCCGAACCGGCCGCCCCACCGGGTCGGCGACGCCGGGTTGTCGTCGACCGCGACGCCCCGCGCCGGGGCCGTGGTGTCGGCGGCCTGGCCGGTGGCCACGACGCCGTTGCGGACGCCCTCGCGGCTGATCTGCCGGGCGAGGGCGATGAGCACGCCGCCCTCGCCGGTGTCGACCGTCCACACCGGGGACGTGGCCGCCGGTGGGGTGCGCACGACGGGGACGCCGAGGTGGTTGAAGTGGAAGACCTTGCCCCGGGCGTCGACTAGGTCGCGCAGGAAGGCGTAGCGGTCCTGCTCGCACACGACCTGGCGGCCGAGCTGCACCGAGCCAAGGCCGTCGTCGAACTGCACGACGGCCGAGGGGTACACCTCGCCGACCAGCTGCGCGACCACCTGCCCGTAGGTGGCGGTGGCCGGGAACTGCTGCGGGGCGAGCAGCCGGGCGTCGATGATGCCGGCCATGCGGTCGGACCCGGCCAGGCGCACCGCCGCCTGTTCGTGACCGGTGCGCAGGACGGTGGCCTGCTCGGCGGAGTCGATGCGGTAGTAGCCCTGCCCGACCCACTCGACGGTGCCGTTGCCGAAGTCGACGCCGCGCTCGACGTAGATCTCGTTGCCGTACGGGGCGAGCAGCCACCCGGCGCGCTCGGCGGGGCCCGGCCAGGTGCCGAGCACGGTCAGGTCCAGGGTGCCTCGGATCGCGGCGTCGGCGGCCAGGCGCACGTCCCCGGAGTCGACGTCCACCCGGGTCCCGGCCGGGGTGGTGCCGGTCTGCCAGGTGGTGACGACGGTGGCCCGGGTGACGGCGGTGTGGGCGCCGCGCAAGGCGTCCAGGAACGCCGCACTGACCTGCCTCATGACCGACCCTTCCCGCGCTGCTTACGGGGAGACTCCAGGGACACCAGGGGGATTGCGTCACTGTGACGGTTCACGGTGAGATCACCTCTGATGGGGACGCCACCAGCTCCAGCACGTCGGCCCACGTCGCGTGCGCGGCGATCTCGTCGGCCCACGTGGCGTAGGTGGTGACGACCGTCTGCCAGGTAGCCGTGGCGCCGGTGATGCCGGGCACCGGGGCGGCGCACTCGGTGACGGCGAGCGCCAGGTAGCGGCGCTCGGCGCGCTGGGCACGGCGGGTGATGGTCACCGAATCCACGTGCACCCATCCACCGGGCACGCCGCAGCCGGCGGGGACGTGGATCAGGGTGACGTCGCCGCCGGCGAACACCAGCCGCAGCTCCTCGGCGAGCTCCGGCGTGTTGGCGCGCAGGGTCACCGTCCAGCGGCGCGGGCCGCGGACCTCGGTGACCGCGACCGGCAGCGAGCGGCCGATGACAGGGAACAGGCCGCCCCGGGCGTCCTGGGTGACGTCGGACCAGGCGGTGACGGTCACCGCGCGGTTGAGGAACGGGCGGCCGGCGAACTTCACCCACACCGAGGCCAGGGGCGGCGTGGTGGACGCGGTCTGGGTGAGGGTGGTCGGCTGCATGAGCGCGGTGAGCGCGATGTTCGCCGCGGACACGCCGCCGGAGACGGTGATCGACCCGGCGGCGACCGCCGCGGGGGTGGTCTGGGCCAGGGAGTACACCGCGGCGGACTGGTCGTCGCCGGTGGCGTTCGAGACGTCGACGACCTCGTCCCACCCGGCGCGGGTCATCCCGGTGGACACGGCGGCCTTGGCCGCGCACACCAGTTGCAGCCGGTTCCCGCCGGCCGGCGCGGGCACCCCGGGGTAGGCGATGTTCTGCGCCGAGCCGGATGCCCCGGCGGCACCGCCAGATTCGACGGCGAGCGACAGGCCCCGTGCCCGGACGACCACGGCCATGGTCGTGGCGTTGGCCACCCCGCCGGTGAACGCCACCGTGGGCGCCGGCTCCGTCGTTGCGGCACCGGTGGTGCCGGCCGCCGTCTTGCCGTACAGGCGCGCCGAGCCGACGTTCAGCAGCTCCGTCCACCCGGCCGGGGTGACCGGGACGCCGACGCCGTAGTTGCGGATGGCGGCCCAGCACAGCAGCGGGTCACCGCCGAGCGTGCCCGGGGGGATGGCCGGCGCGACCGAGGCATTGCTGCCCCACGCGGGTGTCCCGGCGACCGGAGTCGACGGCGTGGCGTTGTAGACCACGCGGTAGTGGTTGATGACGTCCGGCGCGAACTCGTAGTCATCGACGGCGGCCGCGAGCACCCCGGCCGCCACCGCAACGTCCTGGCCGCCGCGCACCGTCGTCCAGGTGATCCCGTTGGCGGACCGCTGCACCGTGGCCACCACCGCGTCGCCGAGTCCGTCACAGGTGACTCGGACACGGGACAGCGACGGGTCGTGGGTGAGGGTGACGGTCATGCCACGGCCCCCGCGAGGACGGTGCGCTTCAGGCCGCGGTTGGCCTCGCCGATCTCGTGGCGCACGACGCGCGTCACCTCGTCGCCGACGTGGACGTGCAGCTCGATGACCTGCGGGCCGCCGCCGACCTCCGAGGCCGGAGTCACGTGGCCGCCCTGGTCGCCCATCAGCAGGTACTGCCGGCCGCCCATCGTCAGCAGCTCCGGCAGGCCGGTCTCGTTGACCAGGTACGACCGGCCGGCGGAGACGGGGCCGCCGGTGGCGCGCCGCGCCTGCCCGACCGGCACCCCGTTGACGTACTGCTGGATCGCCGGGCCGCCGACGGTGTTGACCACGACGTTGACGTGCCGGTCGCGGATGCGTTCGAGTGCCTGGTTGACGTTGTTCGCGAACTGGTTGAACTCGGCGGCGGCCGTGCGGAGCTTGTCGCCGATGCCGGGAATCCAGCCGAACGCGGTCGCCGCACCGTTCACCACCGTGCCGACGAACGACAGGACCGCCGAGGTGACGGCGGTGAACGCAGCGACGGCGAGGTCCTTCATGGCGCGGGCGCCGGTGCCCAGCAGCGACAGGCCGACGATCACGAGTTCGATCTGCCGGCCGAGCTGCTGCAACGCCTGCCCGGCGAGCCAGCCGATCGCGGGGATCAGGTAGCCGGTGATCACGTCCACGACGGGCTTGATCGCCGCCCATAGGTCCCGCAGGCCGCCCTCGTTGTTCTTCACGGTGTCGCGGACCCGGTTCCACGCGGTGACGAGCCCGGACAGGTAGTTGTCGTAGAACGCCTGGATGCCGGGACCGAGATCGCTGCGGAAGAACCCGCCGAGCGACCGGGCGGCCGGCTCGACGTCCTCGACGAACGGCTTGGCCATGGCCGCGATGCGCGGGATCGCGGCATTGACCTGGTCGGTCACGTCCTGCTTCAGGGACCGGCCGAACTGCCGGATCTTGCTCAACGCGTCGCCGGACATGGTGTCGGCGGCCTTCTGCGTCGCACCGGCCAGGTTGCCCAGCTCGGCGGCGGCCGTGTCGACGTCCATCGCGAACAGGGCGTCGCCCAGGTCCTCGGCCTTGGTGCCGAACAGCTGCACCGCGGCGGCGTTGCGCTTCACCGGATCCTCGACCGCGCGCAGCCCGTCGAGCACAGCGTCCAGGGCGGCGGCGGACCGGTCACCACCAGCGGCCACGTCGTCGGCCATCTTCTTGGCGTCCAGGCCAAGAGCCTTGAACCCGGCGGCCGTGGTGGTCGATCCGTCGATGGCCCGGATCGCGAACTCCTTCAGCGCGTCCGCCGCGAAGTCCGTATCGCGGGCACCGGCGCGCATGGCCTGGGAGATGAGGCCCATCCCCACCGGTGCGGACACCCCGAGCCGCTGGAACTGCACCGCGTACTCGACAACGGAGTCCAGCAGGTCACCCTGCTTGTTGAGGCCCTGCTGCTGCGCACGGGTGATCAGGTCGAACGCCTCGTCAACGTCCTTGACCAGCCCGGCCTTGTACATCGTGCCGACAGCGGCGGTGACCCGCTTGGAGTCCTCCTCCAACAGGGTCGACGTGGAGAGCACCTTCTCGGCGACCCTGGCCATGGCGTCTTCGGTGGCGTCCTCCGGGATGAGTCCCTGTAGCCATGCGTCGCGCAGCGCACGGGACGCGTCGCCGACGGAGTCACCGAACCCGGAGGTGTAGGCGTCGCCAGCGGCCCGGCCCATCGCGGCGGCCAGCTCCGGTGGTGCGCCGACCTGCGCGGCGCTGAGTGCCTTCTCCTGCCCGTCCCGCAGTGACTGCATCGCAGCAGCACCGAACGCGGCGGCCACGGCGGCACCAGCGGCAGCAGCGGCGGCCGCGGCAGCGGCACCGGCGCGGGACACACCCTTGGACCACCCGGAGACCGCCTGCTCACCGTCGTTCGCCGCCTGCCGCAGCCCACGGGCGTCACCGTCGAACCGGACCCGGACGGTGCGCGTGGCGGTCATCCCCGGCCCCCGAACTGGCGGGCCACATCGTCAGCCACCCGGCGCCACGCCGCACCGATCTCTGCCCCGTTGCTGTCAACCGTGGGGAAGATCCAGTACCCGGCGCGGCCCCGGTGCGGCTTGAACTGCCGGGCCGCCGAATCCCGGTACCGCCCGGCGGCGTACCAGCCGGAGCGCCGGTTCATGCCGAACTCGGTGGCGTACACCAGGGGGTGCCGGGCAGTGATCACCGGCACCCGGTCACGGGCCGCCCGCACCGTACGGGCAACCTTCGCCGCCTGCCGCCCCTCCGCGGTACCGGCGGCGCGAACCCGGATGGCCAGAACCTCCGCCAACTCCTGTGACCGTTCCCGCAGCGACTTGGACGCGTCCTTGGGCAAGTCGCGGAACGCGCGCAGGGTCTCGCGGGCACCGGTGACCCGCATTCGGATCACCAACGGCTTCTGCGCCACCGCGTCACCTCCTCAGCCCGACATCTGCGGCCCGTCATCCCGGGTCGCGGGCCGGACTGGGCCCCGCAGTAGTGCCACCGCCGTGTCGATCGCCTGCTCGCCCTCAGCGGCCCACACCGACGGCGGTATGCCGGTGCGGATCGCCAGGGCGACGAGGAGCCGGCTCAGGGAGCCGGCCGGGTAGGGTCCCTGCCCTCGTCGTCCTCGTCGCGCGCGGCGACGGTCTCCAACTCGTGGGCGTCGATGAACGCGGTCAGATCACTCGTGTAGAGGCCCTGACGGGTGGCCGCAGCGTGCGCCAACTCGTACATGGACGTCATCCGAAGGTCGCTCTGGAACTGGGCGAACGACCGGCCCCGGCCCGTCTTCTCCCACCGGTACACGTCCCGCGACCCGGCCGTCACCTCGTACGGCTCGCCGTCGTCCGGGGTGACCTTGAACGTGATCACAGCGACACCACCGCACGGGTCACCGACGTCACCGACGAGTAGTCGACCAGGACCCGGCCGGCGCCCACCGGCGCGTCGGACGCCTGCGCGAACGTCCGCGCGGGGAACGGTCCGATCAGCCGCGTACCCGACGCCGGCACCGCCACCTCCAGGTCGTCCAGCGGCAGCCCGTCGACGGTGACCGGGGTCTGCACCGTGACCGTGATCGGCGCGCCGGAGCCGTTGAGGACGTGCAGCCAGCAGGCGCCGGAGTCGATGATGTCGCCGTCCGCGACCGGCCCGGTGAGGTTCGGGGCCAACCCGGCGCGGGTGATGACCTGCGTCGTGACGCTCGTTCGTGCCATTCGTCAGCCCTCCTACGGCCGCGTGTACTCGGGCTTGCCGATGCACTGAAGGGTGACCTCGGTGACCTCCGTGGCCCGGGCCTCACCGCCGACGGACGGCGCCTTGATCCGCACCTCGCCGGTCCACTGCACGTGCTCCCCGGTGACCCCGGGGTGGTGATTGAGGGTGAACGCGACGGTGCTGCCGTCGTTGTCCCACAGGTAGTCCGAGATGCCACCTGACCGCCAGTCGCTGAAGAACGACAGCTCCAGGGCGTAACCGGGGTCGGTCTCCTCGACGTCCTCCCCGTCGGGGCAGAAGGTGTACACCTTGTCGCCGTCGGGGGTGTTGTTGACCAGCTGCCACGACCGCACCTGGCACTCGAACTGCTCGACGCCGAGCGCGAACTCGATCAGCTTCAGCCGCTTGTGATGGATGGCGCTCATAGCCCGTACTCCACTTCGATGATGTAGGCGGGCAGCTCGGGCGTGCCCCAGCTGCCGGGATCGGCGCGCACCACCGCGGCGCCGGCGACGCTGTCCACGGCCTCGGCGACCAGCGGCACCAGGTCCCACAGCCGTTCCAGCGCCCGCGCGTCGCCCTTCTCGACGACGTACACCAGGAACCGCGCCGAGCTGGGCGCCGTGCAGTACGCCTCCCAGGCCAGCGACGGCGGGCCCAGGACCACGCCAGGGGGCGTGACCGTCGCCGCCGGGTCGGTGTAGACCTTCAGGCGGTCCACGGCGCCCAGGGCGGCCACCAGGCCGTCGGCGGCGTCCTTCACCGGGCTCATGCGAACACCGGCCCTCGGTAGCGGCCGATGCCCAGCAGCCGTTCGATGTCCGGGTCGAAGCTGGGCACCCTGGCTGCGCCGAGTTCGGCCATGGCCACCAGGGCGTCGGGGGACCGGCGGCGGGTGTGCCAGCGACTGGCCAGCCGCAGCGTGCCGAGCCGTAGGTCTGCCGGCGGGTCGGGCAGCTCGGACAGCGGGTCCGCGTCGTAGTTGAACGACGGGCGGACCCGCTGCACGAACTCCACCGCGGCGTCGAGCACGACCTGGAGCGCCACGTCGTCGCGGGTGTCGTCACCCGCCGCCGAGGTATCCAGGTCGGTCTTCAGCTCGGAGAGCGCAGGGGGCCACACGTCGGGCTCCGCTCAGCTCGCCGCGGTGACCACGACCCGCTTGACCGACTTGCCGGCCTGGCGGGAGATGAACGCGGTGTAGCCCCAGATGCCGAGCACGATCGACTCGGGACCGGCCTGCTCCTCGAAGCGGAACCGCAGCAGGTTCGACTCGAACAGCAGCTGATCCGCCGCGCGGAACGCCAGGTAGGACTCCGGGTAGGCCGTGGTGCCCAGGCCGTCGGAGACGATCGCGGGCAGGTCCTCGATGATGCCGGAGTAGTTGATGTTGCCGACGCCGAACACGTTCATCGTGCCGCCGGAGCCGGAGGGGATGACCGGGCGGCCGGTGGTGTCCTTGAGCTTCTTGAACCGGCCCCAGCGGCGCACGGTCATGGCCAGCACGTCGGCCGGCAGGTGGCGCGCCGAGCGCACGGCGAGCGCCAGGTCGACCACCGAGTCGGTGGCGGGCATGGCCGGCGCGGTGCCGGTGAACGCGGCCTCGGTGGCGAACGTGGTGACCGCCGCACCGGCAGCGGCGATGAGAGCGGCGCCGACCTTGTTCTCGACCTTCAGGTTGTAGACGGCCATGAGGTCGCCGTAGATCAGCAGGTCGATCGCCGGCGAGGACATGTCCACCATCTGCCGGGAGACGGTCTGCTTACCGGTGGTCGGCTTGGGCACCACCGGGTCGACGTCGGAATCCCAGGCGTCGGTGCCGGGCACCGGGTCGTTCTCGTTGGTCTGCTCGGCCACCACGTTGTCGGTGCCGGCGGTCTGCTTCGGCAGGGTCATCGGCCGCGGGTCGTCGCCGAGCGGGATGTTCCGCACGACGTTGGCCAGGGCGCGGCCCTGCCGGGCCAGGGTCTCGAACTCCTCGGTCATCCACTTCGGGGCGACCGTGCCGACGCCCTCACCAGTGGTGTCCAGGGCCCGGTTGTGCTCGTGGAGGCGCCGCGCGGCGGCCTCGTCGCCGAACACCCGGGACCGGTAGATGTCGCCGAAGAACGACCGCTCGCCGCCCTCGCGCACGGACCGGTAGTGGCCTGGGTCGCGGTCGCGGGTGGTGGTGCCGGACGTGCTGCGGGTCTGCGCGGTGCTGCTGGCCGTGCCGGCGTCGGTGCCGTGCACCGTGGCGGCCAGCTCGGCGACCTTGGCGGAGCGGGTCTCGATGTCGGTCAGGGACTCGATCTCGCCGGCGATGGTCTTCGCCTGCTCGCCCTGCTCGGTGATCGACCGCAGTTCCTCGGCGGTCAGATCGCGGTCCTCGGTGGCGGCGCGGGTCTGGAGACCTTCGATGGTGGAGCGGATCGCCTCGTACTGCTCGCGCTTCCGCTGGAGGTAGGGGTTCATGACGGTGTCCTCACGATCACGACGGATTGGTGTCCGTACCGAGTGACCGGGGTGTCCACGTCCAGGGACCGGGGTGTCAGCTTCCGTGAGCGGCTGAGGTGCCGGTATCCGAGCGGCGGAGGTGCCGATGTCCTACGGGGCCGATCATACCTCTACAGGAGTAGAGGGTCGAGCAGTGATCAGGTCGTGTCGGTGTCGTCGTTCGGGATGCGCCAGACGCCCCACACGGTCAGGCCGAAGCTCAGCGCAGCCAGTGCCAGGGAGCCGTACTCGTCGAGGCCCACGTGCCCGTCGGCGACGACGAGCTGCACCGCGGCGTTCGCCGTGGTGGCCGCGGTGAGGGTGGCGCCGACGGCGGCCGTCCAAGTCTTGCGGGTGTGCTTCATGCCGCGCTGCCGGTGATGGACTGCCACGTGGTCGCCGACACCTTCACCTCGGCGAGCGCGCCGCGGTTGATGGCGGCCTGGGCGGAGGCGCGGGCTCCGGCGTCGCCGGTGATGTCGATGACCGTCGACCCGGACAGGATCGCGGCGCGGCCAGCGGGGACCTTGTCGCTGATGTGCGTGATGATCACGGTGTCCTCCGTGGGGTTGGGTGGTGCGGACGGCGCCGGGCTGAACACCGCGGCGTTGATCAGCGGGATACGCGCGTACAGGTGCCGGCCGGGGCAGGCCGTGGCCTTCACGTCCCGGTGGCCACCGGTCAGCGGGAGGCGCTTGGAGTAGCCGGCCTCGTGGTTGCGCCGCAGCAGCGCCACGATGGCGTCGGCCATCGGCGTGGACGGCTGGTGGACGTCGTAGTTGCCCTGGCAGCAGATCGCCCGGGAGATCCCGTTGCGGCCGCCCGTGTGCGCGCCGAGCCGATCGAGGCCGTGGCCCTCGTGGACCCGCCCGGACGGGAAGATCACCCACGAGTAGGAGATGCCCCGGCCGAACTTCTGCTCGCCGACGGCCTCCAGGTGCCGCATCCGCGCGAACTCCTGGGCGAGCGTGGCGTCAACCGGCAGCGGGTCACCGGCGTCGTGGTGCAGCCACGTCTCGTCCCACGGGACACGGGCCGGGCCGTCGCCGTTGTCGTAGCGGGCACCCCAGTCGCGCCGGGTGTAGACGTGCAGACCGGTGGTGATCATCGACCCGGGCCCCTCTCGTTGAGACGTGCCTCGACGGCGGCCAGGCGCTCGCCGTGGCCGACCTGGGTGTCGCGGACGCGGGTCACGTCCGCTTCGATGCGGGCCACCGCGTCACGCAGGCTGGACCCGCCGTTCGGGGACACCTCCGCGGCGACCTTCGTGGTCTGCCGACGGTTGCGCACCATCTCCACCAGCACCCCGGACAGGACCAGCCCGAACGCGGAGATGACGGCGATCAGCACCGCGTCGCTCACCGTGGGGTCGCCGGTAGGACAGGCAGCCCGGCGAGGATCTGCGCCGCGCGGTCCCGGTTGGACGACCCACCGCATGAACAGCCGGTGTCGGCGCTGCGCACCGCGGCGACCGCCGCCAGCTCCCCGTAGGCGCCCTCCTGGACGACGGCGACCTCCGTGAGGGTCGCGGACACCCGCTCCAGCACGCCACCGGCCAGGCGGCGGTTCTGGCCCTCCCGGAACCCGATGCTGAGCTCGCGCAGCGCGCCGTCGCGCACCAGCTCCAGCGTCTCGTCGCCGAGCGCGGTGCGGGAGACGCGCCACTCGCCGTACAGGCCGGCGGCGTCGTCGCGCAGCAGCTGCGTCGCGCCGATCAGGGACCCGCCGAGCTGCACGTGCTCCCGGGCGAACCGAACCCGGTGCGCGGCCCGCAGCTGGGCGGAGAACGCGCCCCGGGCGAACTGCTCGGTCAGGCCGGCGTCGATGCGCTGCGGCCGGCCGTACGGTACGGCGATACCGACGATGGTGCGGCCGTCGCCGCCGGAGCGGACCTCCAGGTCGGGGGTGAACGACCGGTGCAGCTCACCCATGGTCGCCTCGCCGGGATGCGTAGTGGCCGACGCACAGGCCGCGGGTGGCCGGCGCCCGGGAGCAGCCGTCGACACGGCAGGCCGCGGCCTTCGCCTTGCGGGGCCGCGCCGGCGGGGTGGGCGCGGCCGGCGGGGTGGCGTCACTGGTCATCGTCGGTGCCCTCCTCCGGGCTCGATGGGGCAGGCGGAACCGGCGGCTCCGGGTCGGGTGGTTCTGGCAGCGGCGGCAGGTCCTCGCGCTCGCGGATCTCGTCGAGGGTCAGCCACCCGCCGGTACGGCCGAGCGCGTACGCCTGGAACCTGGACAGCGTGTCCGCGCGGAGCAGCCGGTCGAGATCCGCAGTGATCCGGGTTCCCCGCGGGAAATGCTGAGTCAGCGTCTGCTCGAATCGGGCCAGGTGCCCGCCCAGGCTGAACTTCAGCAGGTCGATGCCCTCGTGCTCCGAGTTGCGGTAAGTCTTGCTGCTGGCCTCGGCGCCGAGGAACGACAGCGGTAGGCCGAAGATCAGCGCCAGCTCGTGCAGCGCGAACTTCCGCGACTCCACCAACTGCAACTGCTCCGGGTTCCAGGCCAGCGGCTCGAACTCGGTGGTGGCGTTCAGCGCGGCCACCGTGCGGTCCCGCTGCGCCGCCAGCCACCCCGCCTTGGCCGCCTTCAGGTCCTCCTCGGTGGCCTCCGGGTTGGTCGACCGCAGGACCCCCGTAGGCACCCCGTGCCGGGACAGGCTCGCGGCCTGGCGACCCAACTCGCGCGACAGTGCCAGCGTCCCCGACAGATGCGCCTCCAGCACGCCCATGCCGCGCAGCGCGCCAGGCTCGCACGGGCCCTTGATGTGGATGACGTCGTGGACACCGAGGCGCAGCTCACCGACGGCGTACTCGATCGCGCCGACCGGCAACGGCGACCACGAGTTCGCCGTGACCCGGCGAACTCCAACCATGTTCGCGGGCACCGGCAGGGCCGCCGTCGGCCACCCCGACCGGTCCCGCGCGGCGACGACGCCAATCGCGTTGCCGTGCCAGATCAGGTCCAGCGCCCACGACGAGAACGTCGTCATCCGCACGTCGGGCGGCGCCGGCTGCTCCAGCAGAGACGGCGTCGGCACGACGCGCTGCACCGGCAACCCGGCCCGCTCCCGGTAGGCGTGCCACGGCACCCCACCCAGCAGGTCCGACAGCAGCACCGCGCACCGCCACGCCCCCGGGATGGACATGCCACCCCGATACCGCGAACCCGACTCGCCCGACCCGTCCACCGCCACACCGTCGATCACCGCGAACTCGGTGATCGTCCGCGCCTGCACCGAGGCCCGCCGGGTCAGGAACCGCCCCAGACCGGCCATCAGGACCCAGCCTCGGCCAGCGTGCCGGCCACCAGCAGCCCCGCACCGCCAGCCAGCAGCGCCCAGCCCAGCCCGGCCAGCACGGCGACCCCGGCCACCAGCAGCAGCCCACCCCACACCTGCGCCCCGACACCAAGCGCCGACCGCCGGACCGCGAGCCGGCGCACCACCCTGTCCACGTTCACGTCACACCACCATCGGCTTCGGCATCGACTTCTGAGCGGGCAGCGTCAACGCCACCTGCACCGCACCCGCCGCGGCGTACGCGGCGTCGCAGTGCCCCCGGCCGCGGCGGGTGAACCGCCACCCGTCACCGGCCCGCAACTTCGAGGACCCGGCCACATGCGCGTTCAGCAGCGGGTCGTCCGGGTGCAGCACCCGCCGCGCGCGCACCAGGTCGGCGAAGGACATGCACGCCTCCTGCGCCTGCTGCCCGGTGATCTCCACCGCCTCCAGGCCGCGCAGCACCGGGCCGAGCGCGGCCGCCGGGCCGGACGGGAACCACGCCAACGCGGCCGGCTTCACCCGCTCCACCCACCCGGCGAGCTCGTCGCGCGCCGCGTCCGTCGACGACCACGCCGCCACCGGCTCCACCCGCACCCGGCCGGCGTCGTCCTGCGCCGCGGCCACCAGCGTCACGTGCTGCCCGTCCGGGGCCACGTCCACGCACAGCACCACCCGCGACCGCAGCTGCGACAGGTCCCCGGCCGGGTCCGCACCCGCCCGCCACGCCGTCGCGTCCACCGCCGAGTCCATCGAGTCGACCCGCTGGCACAGCACCTCCGTGCGGAACACCGCCGGCGGGTCCGTGCCCAGCGCGGTACGGATCGCCGCCTCGTTCACCGTGAACCCCAGCCCCGGGTTCGCCGCGCACCAGGCGTCCTCGTCGTCCAGGTCGCAGCCCTCCGGCGCCGACCACTCGAACAGCCCGATCGACGGGTCGGCCCCGGACAGGGCGGCCTCCCGGAGCTGGTTCAGCACCACCGACTCGTCGTCACCGGCGTTCGACATGCACCAGATCTGGCCGCCCGGCCGCGCCGACGTCGTCTTGCTCAGCGCCGACCAGGCGTCCCAGGAGCGTTGCTCGCGCAGCTCGTCGATGTTCAGCTCGTCCACGGACAGGCCACGACCGGCCGACCGGTTCGACGCCGCGATCTTGTACCGGCCACCCGAGGACACCCGGAACCACTCGTCGCC
This sequence comes from Pseudonocardiaceae bacterium, assembly GCA_036402215.1. Taxonomy (GTDB): domain Bacteria; phylum Actinomycetota; class Actinomycetes; order Mycobacteriales; family Pseudonocardiaceae; genus DASXTS01. The sequence continues at coordinate 2,141 of DASWTI010000328.1, read as the reverse complement.
GTTGGTCCGCCGCACCGTGTCCAGCTCGGCCCGCAGGTCCGGGCACGCCTGGATCGTCTCCAGACAGCCGTTCATCACCTCGCGGGCCAGCGACACGTCCTGCGCACAGCCCAGCACCATCCGCGCGCCGTCGATGAACAGCCGCCACAGCGACACGACCCGCTTGACGTGGGTCTTCCCGTTCTGCCGGGCCACCAGCACCACGACCACTCGGAACCGCGGCGTCCCGTCCGGGTGCAGCTCCAGCGCGCGAACCACCAGCTTCCGCTGCCACGGGATCAGCGGCTCACCCAGCATCTCCGCGAACTCGATCACCTCGAACCCGCGCGACGTCGACCGGTTCAACGGCCGCAACGCCGGCGTGAACAGCCGCGGCTCCGGGTGCCCCACCAGCCGCCCCTCAGGCACCGCGGGACTCCCGCAACGCGGCCAGCCGCGACGGCCCGGCCGCCGGCGCCTTCTGCCCCCGCGCCTTCGGCGTCGCACCCAGCTCGACCAGAACGGCCAGCAGACGCGGCCCCAGCTCAGAGAGCACCGTGTGGGCCTCCACGCGCTTCGTCAGGGCGTCGAGGCGGCGGGCCTGGTCGTCACCAGCCGGGACGATCTCGGCCAGCTCAGCGGCGATCTGGTGCGCCTCGTCGATCTGCGCCGCATACCGCTCCGCCAGACGCACCGCGGCGGAGTCCTCCGGCCGCGCTGGCAGCGCCTGGACGGTCTCGGACACGGCAGGCGCCAGCAGACCCTCCACCGGCCGCAACCTGCGACGACCTGCCACGCGCCACCTCCTCTACACCTGTAGAGGATAGCGCACCAGACCTCGACTTCACTTCAACTTCGGGGAGGGAGAAACAGAAGGCCGCGGATGTCCGGTCAAGCCTCTGACCAGGAAAAACATCTGTCCACAGTGGACAGTCACCAGCGGGTGCGGGGTGTGGGTTCGGGGTCGGTGTTGGTTCGGGCTGGTGTGCGTCCGGCTTCGACGTCGTGCCAGTGGCGCACGGCCTGGATGGCACGGCGGGGGTTGGGCCGGCGGCGGGCCCGCGCGAGCAGTTGCTCGCGGTCGGGCTTCAGGTGGACGGTGCTGGTGGCGCCGATCTGCTCGGCGAACGCGGCGCGCGCGGTGGGGCCGGGGCAGCAGCGGATGACCCAGGCCGTGCCGGTGGTCATGGCTGCGACGTGGCGTAGTTGGCGTTGGTACTCGGCCTCGCCCAGTTCGTCGGCGTCGAGGATGAGGTCGCCGGGTTGGGCGTGCTGGGTGACGTGGGTGGTCTTGCCGGCGCAGGGTGGGCCGGTGACGAGGTGGACGGTGCGGGTCACCACGGGGTCCTGGTGGTGGGTGCCGGGTCGTGGCAGGTGGGGTCGCCCTCACGGGCGTTGCAGGGGGTGCAGGCGGCGACGAGCCGGTCGGGGTTGTCGCCGCTGACGGCCCGGCCGTCGAGGTGGTGGACGCAGTTGGCGCGGGTGCGGCAGATGTCGGGGTGGCGGATTTGGCAGCGGTGGCCGTCGCGGGTGAGCACCTGGGCGCGGGTGCGGCGCCACGCGCGGGTGCTGCCGCTGGCCCATGCGCGGCTCATTGGCGGGCCGCTGGGTGGGCTTCGAAGTAGCGGTGCATGTCGGCTTCGTCGGCGAACTGGGGGCCGCCCGGCAGGGTGTCGTAGCGCCGGCCGCTGATGCGCTCCTCGATCCAGGGGGCGCGCCACTTGTCCTTGTTGGCGTGGGCGATGGCGCGGTCCAGGCGCCTGGCGTGTCGGCCGCCGCCTCGGCGGGTGCAGTCGGTGCCGATGGGTGCTTGGCAGGTGGGGCATGGGCGTGCGAGGACGTATTCGTCGAGGGTGGGCCAGGGGGTGATGACGGTTCCGGTGATGGTGACGCCGGGCTGCCCGGCCCACTCGCTGGGGATCTCTTGGGGTTCGGTGGTGAATCGCATGTGTGCTCCTGTGGCGTTGAACGCGGACTGAGAGGTTCCTGCATACCGGGTGTCGGGGCGCCGCTGGCTGCGGGGCGCGTCCTTCACTCTGTGTTGGGGTGTACGGAGTCGGGGGGGGGGGGGGGGGGGGCAAACCCCCCACGCCCCCCGCCCCGCGCGGCGGCGGGGGCGGGGGTACGGGGCGGGGGGGGAGGGGGGGGGGGGGGGCGACGCG
>DASWTI010000327.1:0-22831 GCA_036402215.1 Pseudonocardiaceae bacterium | reverse complement strand
GCGATCCGGCGTGGGCGCGCGACGCCCCTGCTCTACGCCCCGGCGGTTACGCGGGGCCGAAGACGACGTCGACCCAGTAGTTCGTGCCGTTACTACCACTGTCCGGGAACACCCCGCCGGGGCCGTAGCGGTACACGCCGTTGCCGGGTGCCGCGAGGCCGGTGAGCGGGCCGTTCGTCCGGTCGGTGGCGAAGTAACCGCCGGTGTAGCCGTAGCGCGTCGTGTGGTACGAGACCACGTAGGTGGTCCCCGCCGTCACGTCCACCGGCGTGCCGAGCACCAGCGTCTGCCAGCCGGACCCGGTCTCCCCGGTGAACGTGCCGGTGGCCAGCGGCTGCCCGGTCGAGGACCACAGCGTGCCGGTGTGGGTGCCGGCGTCGCCCGCGGTCTTGTAGAACCGGATGGCCGTGACCTGGCCGTCCACCGACGGGCGCCACTTCATGCCGAGCTCGACCGGCGAGTCGGACACCGCGTTCGTCGGCCCGTCGATCGCCCGGAACAACGTGCACGGGCAGACCGAGCCGCTGCCGGTGGTGAACGTCCAGGTGACCGGCGCCGGCATCAGGTTGCCCGAGGCGTCCGCGGCGCGGGTGGACACCGTGTACGTGGTGTTCGCCGCGAGCGGGCCGTCCGGGACGAAGGTGATGCCGCGGTTGTCCGGGGCCACCGCCGTGGTGCCGGCGACCGCGCCGGCCGGGCCGCTCACGGACAGCTGCGCGGTGATCGGGTTGATCACCTCGTCGAACGTCGCGGTGACCTCGGTGCCGGTGGAGACGCCGGTGGCGCCGGCGGCCGGGGTGCGGCCGGTGACGGCCGGCGGCGTGGTGTCCACGCCGGCGGTGTCGACGACCACGTCCACCCAGTAGTTGGCCGCGCGGAAGGTGCCGTCGGGGAACCCGCCGCCGTAGGAGAACACGCCGTTGCCGCCGACCGTGGTGGTGTTCGGCGCGCTGAGCGGCGCGCGGCCGGCGGAGTTCGTGGCGAAGAAGTCCAGGTCGGCCGAGTAGTGCCCGCTCGGCGCGAGGTAGGACGCCACGTACGTGGTGTTCGGGCTGATCTGCACCGGCGACGGGAAGGTCAGCGTCTGCCAGCCGGTCGCCGTCTCGTTGACGAAGGTGCCGGTGGCCAGGCGCAGCCCCGAGGCCGTCCACAGCGTGCCGGTGTGCGGGCCGACGTTGGCGTCCGACTTGTAGAAGCGGACGCCGGTGACCACGGTCGGCACCGAGGCCCGGAACTTCACGCCGAGCTCGACGTGGCTGCCGTCGCCGGCGTCCACCGCGCCGGGCCGCGTGCTGCGGAAGATCGTGCACGGGCAGCCGGCCGGACCGGCGCCGGTGGTGAACGTCCAGGTGCGCGCCGGGGCGAGCGCGTTGCCGTAGCCGTCGGTGGCGTCCAGCGTCACCGTGTAGGTGGTGTTGGGGGTCATCAGGTCGTTCGTGAGGAACGTCGTGCTCGCGCCCTCGGTGGACGTGCTGCCGAGCAGGTTGGGGCCGCCGCCGGCGCGCACCTGGAAGCGCACGCTCGCCGGGTCCACGTCCTCGGAGAACGTGGCGCTGATCTCGGCGTCGGTCGGCACCGCCGTGGCGTTGCTGGCGGGCGCCGTGGAGCTGACCGTCGGTGCGGTGTTGTCCGCGCCGGCGGTGGTGACCACGACGTCCACCCAGTAGTTGGCCGAGTTGTAGCTGGAGTCCGGGAAGCCCTGCCCGTAGCGGAACACGCCGTTGCCGCCACCGGTCTGGCTGGACGGCGCGGTCAGCGGCACCACGCCCGCGGTGCGGTTGTTGAAGTAGCCGCTGTCCACCGAGTAGTGCCCGGACGGCGCCGTGTACGACACGACGTACGTGGTGTTGGCACGGATGCCGACGGGCGTCGGGAAGGTCAGGGTCTGCCAGCCGGTCGCGGTCTCGCCGGTGAAGGTGCCGGTGGCCAGTCGCAGGCCGGCCGCGGTCCACAGCGAGCCGGTGTGGGTGCCGGTGTTGGCCGCGGACTTGTAGAAGCGCACGCCGGTGACCGTGGCGTTCACCGAGGCGGTGAACTTCATGCCGACCTCGATGGCCGAGGAGTCGCCGCTGTCCGGCACGGTGGGCGCGGAGGTGCCGAGCACGGAGCACGGGCACTGCTGGGCGCCGATGGTGAGGTCGCGGACGGCGACCGCGCCGATGTTCGCGCTGTCGTCGGAGGCGCGGACCCGCACCGAGGCGGTGCCGAGGGTGCTCGGCGTCCAGTTGTAGGTCCAGGTGTCCAGGCCGTTGGCCCGGTGCCAGGTGGCCCCGCCGTCGGTGGACACCTCGATGGCACCGACCTTGCCGTTGCCGGTGGCCACGTCGGAGGCGGTGCCGCTGATCACCACGGGCGAGCCTGCCGGCAGCGTGGCCCCGGCGGGCGGGTTGGTCACGGTGACCGCCGGGCCGGTGGCGTCGGTGGTGCCGGTGGCCGCGAACAGGCCGGGCATCAGGGTCTGCGGCTGCACGCCCATGTCGGCGAGCAGGTTGACCGTGGCCTGCTGGATGCGGATGTCGGCCGGCGGGTTCTGGCCGATCGGGTTCAGGTGGGTGGCGTCCAGGCCCCAGGACCACTGCACGGTGCCGGCGCCCCACACCAGCGCGCGGCTGGTCTGGTCGCGGTACAGCACCATCTTGTGGTTGGCCGGGCCGCCGCCGTAGAGCCAGCCCTCGTCGAGCAGCAGCTGCCCGTCGTCCACGGTGATCGTGGTGTCCGAGAGCGGCACCGCGCCGGCCGGGCGGAAGCCGTTGTCCGGGTCCTCGTTCCACTCGTAGCCGAGGGAGCCCTTGACCAGCGTGGTCGTGGTGGTCGCGGTGGCGATGGAGGTGTTGCGCCAGAAGCGGTTGCGGCCGTACTGGGCGGGCACCTGCATGGCGTCGTCGCGGTAGCCGTTGACCCGGAACAGGGTGCCGGTGATGGCGTTCTCCGGGCGGCCGGCGTCGTACGGCGGGGAGAGCCGGCCGTCGCGCCAGGTGCCGGTCCACTCCGGGCTCGGGTCGAGCTTCCGTACCGGCGCCGTCTTGGTCTCCTTGTAGCAGGCCATGGTCCGGTACGGGGTGTTCGAGCCGTCGATCGAGTTCTCGAAGCGGGTCTTCCAGAACCACTCGTTGCCCGACATGAACATCATGTTGACGCCGGCCGCGCGGGCCGCCTCGACGTTGGCGCGCTGGGTGGCGTTGACGTACTCGTCGTGGCCGGAGGACACGTACACCTTGTGGGTCCGCAGCAGGGTGGGCTCGCGGGTGACGTCGATGCCGGAGACGTAGTTGACGTCGTAGCCGTTGCGCTCCAGGAAGCGCACCAGCGGGTACTCGGCGTTCAGGAAGCTCGCGGTCCCGCTGTTGCGGTACGGGCGGTTGTAGCTGACCTTGAACGCGCGGCCGTCGGGCGAGCCGGAGAAGCCGCCCTCGTAGGTGCTGAACTCGTTGATGCCGGGCCGGTCGCCGTACTTGTTGTACGCCTGCCAGGTCTGGTCCGAGGTCTGCACGACGATGCCGGCGTTCTCGGTGGTGGCGCGCACGACGAACGGGTACTGGCTGGCGCCGGGCGTGCCGTCCTCGCGGATGAAGTTGGCGATGTAGAAGCCGGGCGGCGTGGTCACCGGCAGCGTCCAGCCGGCGTTGGTCGTCCAGTTGCCGCAGTCGACCAGGCCGACGGTGCCGTCGTAGGCGCACTGCGGCTGGGAGCGCGGGGTGCCGTCCACCGTGGTGATCAGCCGCGCGCCGAGCCCCTGGTAGTAGCCGAGCCGCAGGATGTCGACCTCCCAGTTGGAGCTGGGGGTCTTGACCTTGAAGTCGAGCCGCTGGCCGGGCCGGACGCTGTTCTGCGTCGCGAAGCCCTCGATGTCGCCGTACGGGCTCTCGATCCACCAGTTCTCGCGCGCCGTGCCGGGCTTGGAGTTCTCGCAGACGATGGCGTTGTTCGGCGGGTCGCAGGGGCCGGCCACGGCCGGGGGCGCGACGAGCACCGGCAGCACCACGGCGACGAGCGCCGGGAGCACGGCCACGATCACAGCACGTAGTGGCGACCTACGTTCCGCGCGCCTGGTGTGGGTCATTGGCCTGCCTCCACGAGCTGTCACGATGCGCCGAACGGCCACGCTGAACCTCGGCTGGACTCACCTGAACAGCGCGTAACGGCTTTCGACTACACATCGTTGCCAACACGGCCTCGCGTTACCGCTTAATGGGTGAGAAAGAGGATCACCATCCTGGCGATGCGCTGGGACAACGTGACGGCGCTCAGGTAGCGACGGAGCGTAGTCCCTTGCCGTCCGGCCGCTCCGCGTGGGGGGTCCCACAGGTGGGGCACACCAGGTCGGCACCGAGCCGCTCCCCGCACCCGCACACCCAGCCACGGACAACCGCCGGGTTGCCCGCCACGAAGGCGTGCGCCGGCACGTCGCGGGTGATCACGGAGCCCGCGCCGGCGAAGGCGTACTCGCCCAGCTCGGTGCCGCACACCACGACCGTGCCGGCCCCCAGGCTGGCGCCGCGCCGCACCACGGTGGGCAGCAGCTCCTCCGGGCCGCGCCGGATCGCCGCGCGCGGCCGCAGGTCGTTGGTGAACAGCACGTTCGGCCCGAGGAACACCTCGTCCTCGCACGTCACGCCGCTGAACACCAGCACGCCGTTCTTCACCGTGACCCGGTCGCCGAGCACCGCCCCGTCCTCGACGAACGCCCCGTCGCAGATGTTGCAGTCGCGGCCCACGCGCGCGCCCTTCAGGACGTGCGCGAACGCCCACACCCGGGTGCCGTCGCCCACCTCGGAGCTCTCGCACAGCCCCCTGGGGTGGACGAACACGCCCTCGGTCATCGGGCCAGGGCCCCGGCCAGGGCCCGCACCACGCGCCGCTGCTGCTCCTCGGTGATCTCCGGGAAGAGCGGCAGCGACAGCAGCTGGCCGGCCGTGCGGTCCGCCACCGGGAACGAGCCGGTCGCGGCCAGGTGCGCGAACGCCCCGGTGCGGTGCACCGGCGTCGGGTAGTGGATGCCGGCGCCGATGCCGGCCTCGTGCAGCGCGGCGAGCACCTCGTCGCGGCGTGGCACGCGGACCACGTACAGGTGCCACACCGGCAGGTTGCCGTCGGCCACCACCGGGCGGGCCACCTCGTCGGCCAGGTCGGCGAGCAGCGCGTCGTAGCGCGCCGCGGCGGCCCGGCGATCGGCGTTCCAGGCCTCCAGGCGGCGCAGCTTCGCGGACAGCACGACGGCCTGCAGGGTGTCCAGGCGGCTGTTGAAGCCCAGCTCGGGGTGCTCGTACTTGCGCGGCGAGCCGTGCTCGCGCAGCAGCCGCACCGCCTCGGCCATGCCGGGGTCGTCCGTCACCACGGCGCCGGCGTCCCCGTACGCGCCGAGGTTCTTGCCGGGGTAGAAGCTGGTGGCGGCGATCGCCCCGAGGGTGCCGGCGCCGCGGCCGTGCCGGCGCGCGCCCTGGGCCTGCGCCGCGTCCTCCACCACGACGGCCCCCACCGACTCGGCGATCGGGACGATCTTCTCCACCTCGGCGCACTGGCCGTACAGGTGCACCGGCAGCACCGCCCTGGTGCGCTCGGTGACCACGGTGCGCAGCGCCTCGGTGTCGATCAGCAGGGTGTCCTCGACGCAGTCCACCAGCACCGGCGTGGCCCCGGTGCGGGCGACCGCCTCGGCGGTGGCGATGAACGTGTTGGCCGGCAGCACGCACTCGTCGCCCGGGCCGACGCCCAGCGCGCGCAGCGCCAGCTCGATGGCGTCCGTGCCGTTGGCGACGCCGACGCAGTGCCGGGCGCCGACGTAGGCGGCGAACTCGCGCTCGAACTCCGCGACCTGGGGGCCGCCGATGAACGCGGTGCGGGCCAGCACCTGCGCCCAGCCCTCGGCCACCTCGCCGGCCACCTGGGCGTGCTGCGCGGCGAGGTCCACCAGCGGGATGGGCTTCAGCTCGGTCGTGGTCACGTGTGGTCTCCTCGCTCGGTACGCCGGTGGCCGGCGCGGTCCGTTGGGGGTCGGCGGCGCGCCGCCGGCTCAGTCCGTCGGCGGCAACGGGCGCGCCGGCACGCCGGCCCACGTCTCCCCGGGCGGGACGTCGCGCAGCACCACCGAGCCCATGCCGATCATGGCGCCGGCCCCGATCGTCAGGCCCTCGCGGACGAGGCAGCCCGAGCCCAGGTACGCGCCGTCGTGCACGGCCACCCCACCGGCCAGGGTGGCCCGGCCGGCCAGGGTGACGAAGTCGCCCACCGCGTCGTCGTGGGTGAGCAGCACCAGCGGCATCGCCAGCACGTGCGCGCCGACGCGCTGCGCCGCGGTGACCACGGTGTGCGCGAGGAGCACGGTGCCCTCGCCGAGGGTGGTGCCGGCCGCCACCGAGGCCGTGGGGTGCACGACCGTGCCCCAGCGGTCGGCCGGCAGGTCCAGCCGGGCCACCAGGCGCTCCCGGGCGTCGCGGCGGCGCGGGCTCACCACGCACGCCACGACGGCGGCGTCCGGGTGCTCGTGCACCAGCTCGGTGCCGCCGAGGACGGGCACGCCGTCCAGGTCCCCGCCGTGCCGGCGGGGGTCGTCGTCGAGCGCGCCGAGCAGCTCGTACGGCCCGTCGTCGCCCTGCGCCCGCACCGCGGCGATCACCTCGCGGGACAGGCCGGCGGCACCGAGCAGCAGCAGTGGTCGCCGGACGGTGGTCACCGGGTGGCCCCGACCGGCGCCACCGCCGCGGCCAGCGCCTCGACCACGCGCCGCTGGTCGTCGCCGGTCAGCTCGTGGTGCAGCGGCAGGATGAGCGTGCGCGCGGTGAGCCGCTCGGTGACCGGCAGCGGCGCGTGCGGGTGCCCCCGGTACGCCGGCTCCAGGTGCGCGGCCATGATGCCGCGGCGCGCGGAGACACCGGCCGCGGCGAGCGCGGACAGCACGTCGTTGCGCGGCACCGGGCAGTCCGGCGGCAGCTCCACCCAGAACGACTGGTAGTTCGTGGTGCCGTGCTCCGGGTCGCGGACCGCGGTGAGCGCCGGCACCGCGGCGGCGAGCAGCTCGTGGTAGCGCGCGGCCAGCTCGCGGCGGCGGGCCACGATGGCGTCCAGCCGGCCGAGCTGCACCAGCCCGATGGCGGCCTGCACGTCGGTGAGCCGGTAGTTGAACCCGGTCTCCAGGTACTCCTCGACGATCGCGGTGCCGCCGGCGGCGTGCCGGTCGGCCGCCGAGACGCTCATGCCGTGCTCGCGCAGCCGCCGCAGCCGGGCGGCGAGCGCCGGGTCGTCGGTGGTGAGCATGCCGCCCTCGCCGGTGGTGATCAGCTTGCGCGGGTGGAACGACCAGGCGGCGAGCGTCGCCCCGGCGCCGACGGGGCGGCCGCGGTACGTCGAGCCGGCCGCGCAGGCCGCGTCCTCGACGAGCGGCACGCCCAGCGCCGCCAGGTCGGCCACGTCGGCGGGCACGCCACCCTGGTGCACGAGCAGCACGGCGCGGGTGCGCGCGGTGAGCACCGCGCTGACGGTGGCCGCGGTGAGGTTGCCGGTCGCCGCGTCCACGTCGGCGAACACCGGGGTGGCGCCGCAGTACCGCACGGCGTTCGCCGTCGCGATGAACGACAGCGAGGGCACCACGACCTCGTCGCCGGGGCCGACGCCCAGCACGTGCAGCGCCAGGTGCAGGCCGGTCGTGCAGGACGAGACGGCGACGCCCTCCGCGGCGCCCACCCGCCCGGCGAACGCCCGCTCGAAGGCGGCGACCCGGGGGCCCTGCGCCACCCAGCCGGAGCGCACGGCCTCGGCGACCGCCTCGACCTCCTCCTCGCCCAGCCAGGGCCGCATCACCGGGATGGTGCTCACACCGGCACCCCCTGCTCGGCGCGCCACCAGGCCACCAGGTCGCGCAGCCCGGCGTCCAGGTCGATCGTGGGCCGCCAGCCGAGGTCGCGCTCCGCGGCGGAGATGTCGGCGAGGCGCCGGGTGACGCTGTTGACGCCGCGCGGCGGGCCGTGCACCGGCTCCAGGTCCGAGCCCATCGCCGCGAGCAGCCCGGCGGCCAGGTCGCGCAGCGAGGTCTCCACGCCGCACGCGATGTTGTAGACCGCGTCGCTCACGCCGGCCCGGGCGGCCAGCACGTTGGCCCGGGCGATGTCGTGGACGTGCACGAAGTCCATGGTCTGCGTGCCGTCGCCCAGGATGAGCGGGGGCTCCCCGGCCGCGATGCGCTCCATCCAGCGGATGAGCACCTCGGTGTAGAGGCCGTGGATGTCCATCCGCGGGCCGTACACGTTGAAGTAGCGCAGGGCCACGTACTCCAGGCCGTACATGGCCGTGAAGCTGCGCAGCATGCCCTCGTTGAACGCCTTGGCGGCGCCGTAGAACGTGTCGTTGTTGTACGGGTGGTGCCGCTCGGTGGTAGGGAACTCCTCGGCCAGGCCGTACACGCTCGCCGACGAGGACGCCACGACCTTGCGCACGCCGTGCGCGGCCGCCGCCTCCAGCACCGTGAAGGTGCCGTCGACCAGCGACTCCAGGGCCAGCCGCGGCTGCTCGGCGCACTGCGTGATGCGCAGCGCCGCCAGGTGGAACACCACGTCGACGCCCTCGGTGAGCCGGTGCACGAGCGGCGGGTCGTTGATGTCGCCCTCGACCACGGTGAGGCGGCCGCCGGCCGCCTCCGTGGCGGCGGCCAGGTTCTCCCGGCGGCCGCGCACGAAGTTGTCCAGCACGACCACCTCGGCCGCGTCCGCCGCCACGAGCTGGTCCACCAGGGTGGAGCCGATGGTGCCGGCCCCTCCGGTCACCAGCACGCGCTGCCCGGTCAGTGGTTGACCGCTCACACCGTCACCTCGTCGTTCGCCGCGATCATGACGGGCTGCACGGGGACGAACCCGCCGCCGCCTGCGAGGCTCGCCGACGCCGCCTCCAGCAGCGCGAGCACCCGCAGCCCGGACACCCCGTCGGTCAGGGGTGCGCGCCGCTCGGTGATCGAGGCGGCGAACTCGGCCATCACGCCGCGCAGCGCCTCCCGCTCGGGCAGCGCCGGGGCCACCATGTCACCGGTGCGGTACGAGACGATCGTACGCACCCGCTCCTGCTCGCCGAGCCGGTCGGCGGGGCTGGTGTCCACGCCGCGGTCGTAGATCGCCAGCCGCTGCGTCGGGTTCAGGTCGTCCCAGACCACGGTGCGCGCGGACCCGCCGACGACCATCGTGCGGATCTTGGTCGGGGACAGCCAGTTGACGTGCACGTGCGCCATGGCGCCGCTGGACAGCCGGATGGTCAGGTGCGCGACGCACGCCCGGCCGGCGCCGATCGGGTCCGAGCCGTGGGCGGCCACGGCGACCGGGAACACGCCGTCCGGCAGCATGGTGTCGAAGATCGACAGGTCGTGCGGCGCGAGGTCCCACAGCACGTCCACGTCGGGCTGCACCAGCCCGAGGTTGATCCGCACCGAGTCCAGGTACTGCAGGTCGCCCACCGCGCCGCCGCGCACCATCTCGCGCAGCCGCTGCACGACCGGCGTGTAGCAGTACGTGTGGTCCAGCATGAGGACGAGGTTGCGGCGGCGCGCGGCGTCCACCAGGGTGCGGCCGTCGGCCAGCGTGGCGGCCAGCGGCTTCTCCACGAGCACGTGCTTGCCGGCCTCGATGGCGGCCATGGCGACCGGCAGGTGGGTGGCGGCCGGGGTGGCGATCGCGACGGCGCGCACCGCGGGGTCGGAGAGCACCTGGTCCAGCGAGCCGCTGGTGCGGACCGTGGAGTAGGCGCCGAGCACGGAGCGGGCCCGGGCCTCGTCCAGGTCGCACAGGTACTCCAGGCGCAGGCCCGGGGTCGCCTGGGCGTTGCGGACCAGGTTGGGCCCCCAGTACCCGGCCCCGATCACGGCCAGGCCGATGGGTTGACCGGCCTTTCCGTCCACTGCTTCCAACCTGCGCATGACCGCGACTCCCTCGTGTGTGCGGGGCGGCCCTCCGGTCACCCCTCGTCGTTCGGCGGGCGCGGCCGGCTCCGGCCTGCCCCCGCACGCGGCACTGCCGGTCGGCTCACGGTCCGACCGGCAGTGCCTGTCCACCCCGTCTGTTGTTACGTCACCGGCGGCCGGGGCCACCGGCTGCCCCTCAGTAGGCTCCCTCGCCGCGACGCACCGCGCCCACCGTCTTCCAGAGAATCGCCAGGTCGAGTGCCAGCGACCAGTTCTCCACGTAGCGCAGGTCGAGCCGCATGGACTCCGTCCAGGACAGGTCGCTGCGCCCACTGACCTGCCACAGCCCGGTGAGGCCCGGCTTGACCTTGAGGCGGCGGCGCATGTCCGGCGGGTACACCGCGACCTCGGCGGGCAGCGGCGGCCGCGGGCCGACCAGCGACATGGAGCCGCCGATCACGTTGAACAGCTGCGGCAGCTCGTCCAGCGAGTAGCGGCGCAGGGTCGCGCCGATCGGGGTGATCCGCGGGTCCTTGCGCATCTTGAACAGCGGCCCCGCGCCCTCGTTGGCCTCGGCCAGCGCGACGCGCAGCGCGTCCGCACCGGTCACCATCGAGCGGAACTTGATCATGGAGAAGGTACGGCCGTCGCGGCCGACGCGGGTCTGGCGGTAGAACACCGGCCCCCGGTCGTGCAACCAGATGGCGGCGGCGATGCCGAGCAGCACCGGCGCGATGAGCAGCACGCCGAGCGACGCGGCGGCGCGGTCGAGCAGGTTCTTGATGACCCAGCGGACGCCCACGAAGCGCGGCGTGGCCACGCGCAGCAGGGGCAGTCCGAACACCGGGGCGACGTGCAGCCGCGGGCCGGTGACCTCGGCGAGCACCGGGGCCACGACCACCTCGGCGGCCGTCGTCTCCAGCTGCCAGGTGAGCTGCTGCAGCCGGCGGCGGGTCCAGCGCTGGTCGGGCACGACGGCGACCACGCGGTAGCCGCCCTGCACCACGCGCTCCGCCAGGTCGTCCAGGTCACCCACGACGGGGACGCCGGCGACCTGGCCGGTGCCGTCCTCGTCCTGGCCGCCGGGGGTGCAGGCCGCCTCGATCCGCCAGCCGTTGTACGGCTCGCGCCGGGTGCGGTCGACCAGATCGGCGATCTCCTCGACGCTGCCGGCGGCGAGCACCGGGAGCATGCAGCGGCCGGCCCTGCGGCGGCGGTGCAGCACGCGGCGCAGCGCGTAGCGCATCGGGGCGGCGACCAGCAGAACGCCGGGGACCACGCCGAACACCCACGGCCGGACCTGCGGGGCGTCGAGCGCGAGCGCGACCAGCGCGATGGCGACGCCGGCCCCCGCGATGCCGCGGCCCACACGGCGGAACTCCTCCGCCCCCTGGCCGAGCGTCCAGGACTCCCAGGCGCGGCTCAGCGCCAGGCCGCCGACCAGCGCGACCGCGGTCAGCAGGCCCATGGCGAGCGGCAGGTGGTCCTCGGTTGCGCGCGCCCGGGTGACCACCACGCCGAGTAACGACGCGATGGCGATGATCGACAGATCGATGATCATCACGACGCTCTGGTACTGGGTCTCCCAGCGATTCACCGGAACGCTGACCACGTTCGTGCGGTTACTGTCGGTGAAATTTGACTCGTTCAGGGTGTGCGTCACGGTCAGTGGCGCGGCATCCATGACCGGCCCGGCTACGGGCTGATCTACGCGACGTGACGTGACCACAGAGGGCACCGAAGGTGTGGAACCTTCGCCCAGTTGCGCTGTCACCTAGCCCCCTAGCTAACTCCTACGGACCTGGACGCGCGCATGCGAAGGTGACCGTCACCCGGTTGGATGAGAAGCCAGGCCGCTTCGCGCGTGCCGTCACCGCGGGTTATCGGCGTCGCCCCCCATAGGCGTTACCTGTAACCGTCAGTGTCCTGTCGACGAGGGCTGGTTGCCCTCTGTTGTCGGGACGGAGTCAACCATGGGTGATTACGCAGCGGCAGCCCCCCAATTGGGGGACGGGATCTAAGGGCAAGTCGGCCGATACCGCCAGCCGAGACCGCGACATTCACCCGAACGGCCTATGTAACGCTGCGTATCGTCCACGCGGTCCACACCCGGCGTCCGAATCGGTGTCGGAGCGCGGCAGACCGGTATCTCTGCGCACTCGCCGAGCCCTGCGCGACGGCCGTCGACGCCCGTCGCGCAGGTCGTGAGCCCGATCACGATCTTGCTTCCCGGCCGGCCGACCAGGCCCTTCCGGGACCCCGGGGAAGCTGACGTGTGACCGGGATCACTGTGGCAAGGCCGAGGCGACGCCGTCTCGGCGTGGTCCGCGCACACGTCGACGAGGCCACGATCCCGTGCTCAAGGTCTGCGGCGTGGGTTGTCCATGGTGCCGGCGAGGGCGGGCGCGGTGACCCGCAGGCCGGGTCACCCGGCGGGTCAGGTGCGGTGCGGGGCCGGCGGCTCGTGCTCCAGGTGGCGCAGGCCGTTCCAGGCCAGGTTCACCAGGTGCGACACCACCTGGTCCTTGGCGGGGCTGCGCTCCTCGAGCCACCACTGGCCGGTGAGGGCCACCATGCCGACGAGCGCCTGGCTGTACAGCCCGGCCAGCTTGGTCTCGTACCCCCGACCCTCGAACTGCCTGCCCAGGATGTGCTCCACCTGGCTCGCGATGTCGTTCAGCAGCCCGGAGAACGTCCGCGCGTCACCGCTGGCCACGGGCGAGTCACGCACCAGGATGCGGAACCCGTCGGTCGAGTCCTCGATGTAGTCGAGCAGCGCGCACGCCGCGCGCTCCAGCAGCTCGCGCGGATGCGTCCCCCCGGACAGCGCCGACGTGATGCGGTTCAGGAGGTGGTCCATCTCGCGGTCCACCACGACGGCGTACAGCCCCTCCTTGCCGCCGAAGTGCTCGTAGACGACCGGCTTGCTGACCCCGGCCCGGTACGCGATCTCCTCGATGGAGGTGCCGTCGAACCCCTTGGCGGCCAGCAATGACCTGCCGACGTCGAGCAGTTGCTCGCGGCGCTGGGTGCCGGTCATTCGCACCCGGACGGCCGGAGCGCGGTCGCTCCCCTTGCTCGCCACAGTCAAACCCTAGAGGTCGGGCGGGTGTCCGCGGGGCGAACGGCGAACGCTCGCCCCGGGCACCCCCGAGGTCGGGCCGCGGCCCGGGCGGCGGCGGAACCACCGATCGAACGGCGGAGGATCCGCCCGCCCCGCGCCGGGAACGCGACGGTGCGAGCGGGGAACACCCACCGGCCGGCCCGGCGCAGCCGCACGCCGGCAGGTGGTCGGTCCGCCGCCCCGGCAGGTCGTGGGACCGGCCGGGAAGCGGACGAGGAACCGGAGAACCGTGGGACGGAGGAGCCCAGGCCGGGTCAGCCGGCGACGGAGATGCGTTCCAGCCGCTCCGGCGTCGGCCAGCGCACCTGCCAGGCCCAGCCGAACTTCTCGAAGATCCAGATCACCCGCGCCGAGATGTCGATCTGCCCGGGCAGCACGCCGTGCCGGGCGGACGTCGGGTCGGCGTGGTGCAGGTTGTGCCAGGACTCCCCCGCGGAGAGGATCGCCAGCGGCCAGAAGTTGGCCGACTTGTCGCGCGCGGTGAACGGGCGCTCGCCGACCATGTGGCACACCGAGTTCACCGACCACGTGATGTGGTGCAGGAACGAGACGCGCACCAGCCCGGCCCAGAAGAACGCGGTCACCGCGCCCTGCCAGGACCACGACCACAGGCCGCCGATCAGCGCCGGCCCGAGCAGGCTGAACGCGGCGATCAGGGGGAACAGCGAGTCGACCCGGCGGACGGCGCGGTCGGCCAGCAGGTCCGGCGCGAACCGCGCGGCGTTCGTCTCGTCCCGCTCGAAGAGCCAGCCGATGTGGGCGTACACGAAGCCCTTGGCCATGCCGCCGGCGGACTCGCCGAAGCGCCACGGCGAGTGCGGGTCGCCCTCCCGGTCGGAGAAGGCGTGGTGCCGCCGGTGGTCGGCGACCCAGTGCACGACGGACCCCTGGAAACCGATCGAGCCGCACACCGCGAGCACGACCCGCAGCCAGGGCTTGGCCTTGAACGAGCCGTGCGTGAAGTAGCGGTGGTAGCCGACCGTCACGCCGAGGCAGCCGATGGCGTAGAACACCGCGCCGATCACGATGTCGCGCCACGACAGGCCCCAGCCCCAGGCGACCGGCACCGCGGCGACCAGGGCCACGAACGGGACGAACACGAACAGATAGAGCAGAACGTGCTCGAACGCCGGTCTGCGGCCCTCGATGATCGGTTTCGCGGCCGACGGGGAGGCGGTTCCCTCCCGGGTCGGTGCCTCGGCGGTCGTCGTCATCTGCGTGCTCACCTCAATTGTCCGGAGTACGGCGGGCTGCGGCCTGCGCTGCGGCCTGCACGGGGCAGACCCCGGCGTGACCGACGTACGTAGGTTACGCCTACGGAACCGTAACCTACGGAGGCGTAGGTTCGCTCGACTCCTGTGCGGGAGACCTCCGAATACCCCGGACGACGGACTCGAAACCGACCGTTCGACGAAATGCCACTACCCGAAGCGGCACACGCCGTGCCAGGCTTTCCCGATCGGGTGACCGGCTGCGGTGTCACAACCGTGTCGGGGCTAATGGTGGGCCGGGTCATCCGCACGCCGGTCTGCGAGGAGGAGGTGGCCGCACTGAACCCGGTGCACACCACCGAGAGCGACACCGACGCGACGTCACAGGCGGCCGGAACGGCCGCCCCGCCGCCCCAGGACGGGCGCGGAGCGGCGTTCCTGGCGGAGGGCCGCGTGCTGCTGGACCGCGCGTGCACCGGTGACAACCGGGAGCGCGGCCAGGCCGCGGTGATGACCGACGAGCTGCTGGACCGCATGCGCCACGCCCTGGGGGACGGCGCGCTGGACCCGTCGTCGTACGCGCGCGTGCTACGGGCCAGCGCGCTGGTGCGCAACATGGCACGGCTGCCGGAGCTGCCGCCGGACCCGCTGGTCAACGAGCTGGTCTCGCACACCGTGACCCACGGGCTGGCCGCGCACAACGCGGCCGCGCAGGCGCTGCGCGGCACGCTCGCGATGTCGCGCGGCTCGTTCGACGAGGCCCTGGACGCCGCCGTCGACGCCATGGTGACGATCGAGCGGGTCGGCGCCGACGGCGACAGCTCAGTGGAGCGCGCGCTCGCCATGAACGACACCGCGTCGCTGCTCGACCAGCTCGGCCTGCCGGACGTCGCGGCCGGCATGTTCGCCGACTCGGCCGCGGAGTTCGGCCGCCTCGGCATGACCGCGTACCGGGTGATGACCGTGGGCGACCAGGTCCGCTCGGAGCTGCTGCACGGCCTCTGGCTGGAGCGCATCGGCCAGGCCGCCGCCGCCGTCGGCCGGTTCGAGCTGGCCGCGACGCTGAGCCGCACCGCGCTGACCGACGCGCAGCAGGCCAGCCCGCCGCTGGAGCTGGACGAGGAGTTCCTGGCGGTGTTCCACGCCGCCGTGGCCCTGGCCGACCCGGGACCGGACCACGAGCAGACGCTGCGCAAGGCGTGCCCGCGGATCGCGCTGCCGGGACAGATGGTGGCGACGCTCGCGCTGGTGCGGCTGCTCGCCGCGGACGGCCGGCGCGCGGAGGCCGACGCCACGCTCGCCGAGTTGCGCGCCGACTGCCGGCGGTTCCAGCTCGGGCTGCCGCTGCGGCTGGCGCTGGCCCGTGGAGTCCTGGAGCTGCCGACCCGTGACGGCGACGAGCCGGACCGGGCCGCGCTGGGCTACCTGGCCGAGGTCGAGGACGAGCTGTGGGCCGGCCGCGAGGCCAGGGTGCGCGCGCTGCGGACCCGGCTGGAGCACGAGCGGCTGCGGCGCGGCCGCGGGCCGCTGCGGATGATCACCGCCAAGGACCCGGTGACGCGGCTGCCGGACCGCAGCGTGCTGGACGACCTGCTGAGCCGGCCCGCCGCCCCCGAGCAGCTGCCGGCCGCGCTGGCCATGGTGGACATCGACCACCTGGTGGAGATCAACGAGCGCGGCAGCTACGCCGATGGCGACGCGGCGCTGCGGGCGGTGGCCGTCACCGTGCGGGCGGCCGTGCGGCCGGACGACGCCGTGCTCCGGTACAGCGACGACGAGTTCGTGGTGCTCATGCCGAACCGCACGCTGGAGGAGGCCGCCGAGGCCATGCGCCGGGTGGCGAGCTCGGTGACCACGCTGCCGTTCGACCGCGGCCACGGCGCCACCGTGTCCATCGGCGTGGTCGCGATCTCCCCCGACGAGGTCGGCGAGTCCACCCTCATCCGGGCCGACGAGGCCACCTCGCACGCCAAGTCCCGCGGGGGCAACCAGGTCGCCGTCCTGTCCGCCACGCCGGCGCCCCGCTGACCCCGCCTCGGCACCCGCCCCGACCGGCACCACGGCCCGCCGACGTGCCACGATGGAGCCACCCGATCCGCCGTGGTGTAACGGCAGCACCTCGGATTTTGGTTCCGATGGTCCAGGTTCGAATCCTGGCGGCGGAGCGGCACCCAGGCACACCTCTCGCGGTGGTCCCGTGACGTCCTCCTGACCCCACCGCGGCGCCGTCGCGCGCCGGCCGGCCCAGCCGGCGAGGTGGGGTTCGTCACGGGGAGAGCGGCCGGCGGTGAGGCGGCGGTGTGACGGCAGCGACGTAGGATCGGGTCGCGTCGAGCGCGGCACGGCGTCGTGCCGCCACCTGCCGAGGAGAACCCCGAATGTCCAACGGACGGCCGGACCGTCAGGTCGAGCACGCGGTGATCGTGCTCGCCGCCGGCGAGGGCACCCGGATGCGTTCCGCCACCCCGAAGGTCCTGCACCGCGTCGGGGGCCGCAGCCTGGTGGGCCACGCGGTCGCCGCGGCCGCCGGGCTGGAGCCGGAGCACCTGGTGGTCGTGGTCGGCCACTCGCGGGAGCGCGTGGTGGAGCACCTGGGCGGTCTCGGCACCCCGGTCCGGCACGCCGTGCAGCCGGAGCAGAACGGCACCGGGCACGCGGTGCGCTGCGGGCTGGAGGCGTTGCCGCCGGACTTCGCGGGCACCGTGGTGGTGACCTACGGCGACGTGCCGCTGCTGGACACCGGGACGCTGCGCGCGCTGCTCGACGCGCACACCGGCAACGCCGTCACGATGCTCACCGCGCTGCTGGACGACCCGACCGGCTACGGCCGCGTGCTGCGGGACGCCGGCGGCGGCGTCACCGGCGTGGTGGAGCAGCGCGACGCCACCGAGGAGCAGCGGCGGATCGCCGAGGTGAACTCCGGGGTGTACGCGTTCGACGGCAAGCTGCTGGCCGACGCGCTGGCCCGGCTCACGCCGCACAACGCGCAGGGCGAGCTGTACCTCACCGACGTGCTCGGCATCGCGCACGGCGACGGCCAGCGGGTCGGCGCGGTCCGTACCGACGACCCGTGGCTGGTCACCGGCGTGAACGACCGCGCGCAGCTCGCCGCCGTGGGCGCCGAGCTGAACCGCCGCACCGTGCACCGCGCGATGCTCGCCGGGGTCACCGTCGTGGACCCGGCCACCACGTGGATCGACGTGGACGTCGAGCTCGGCCGCGACGTGGAGCTGCGCCCCGGCGTCCAGCTGCTCGGCGCCACCCGGGTCGCGGACGACGCGGTGATCGGCCCGGACACCACGCTCACCGACGTCACCGTGGGGGCCGGCGCCACCGTGGTGCGCACCCACGGCAGCGGGGCCTGGATCGGCGAGCACGCGACCGTCGGCCCGTTCGCCTACCTGCGCCCGGGCACCCGGCTCGGCGGGCGCGGCAAGATCGGCACCTTCGTCGAGACGAAGAACGCGGAGATCGGCGCCGGCAGCAAGGTGCCGCACCTGAGCTACGTCGGCGACGCCACCATCGGCGAGCACAGCAACATCGGCGCGGCCAGCGTCTTCGTCAACTACGACGGCGTGCACAAGCACCGCACCGTGGTCGGCTCGCACGTGCGCACCGGGTCGGACAACATGTTCATCGCCCCGGTCACCGTGGGTGACGGCGCGTACAGCGGAGCGGGGACCGTGCTCCGGGAGGACGTCCCGCCGGGCGCGCTCGCCGTGTCCGCCGGGCGGCAGCGCAACATCGAGGGGTGGGTGGCACGCAAGCGGGCCGGAACCGCCGCGGACGAGGCCGCCCGGCGCGCGCTGGCGGCCGGCGGCGCGGACACTGGGGAGCGGACCGAGGACAGCGGCCGGGCCGGCACGGATTAGCAGGGGCGGCGGACGAAGGAGCGTCATGTCACACACCGCGATGTCGACCATGCCGAAGAAGAACCTCATGTTCTTCGCCGGTCGCAGCCACCCGGAGCTCGCGGAGGAGGTGGCCAAGCACCTCGACGTGGAGATCACCCCGCAATCCGCCTACGAGTTCGCCAACGGCGAGATCTTCGTCCGCTTCGACGAGTCGGTGCGCGGCTGCGACGCCTTCGTGCTCCAGGCGCACTGCGCGCCGATCAACACCTGGCTGATGGAGCAGCTGATCATGGTGGACGCGCTGAAGCGCGCCTCCGCCAAGCGGATCACCGTGGTCATGCCGTTCTACCCGTACTCCCGGCAGGACAAGAAGCACCGCGGCCGTGAGCCGATCTCGGCGCGGCTGATCGCCGACCTGTTCCGCACCGCCGGCGCGCACCGCATCATGTCCGTGGACCTGCACACCGCGCAGATCCAGGGCTTCTTCGACGGGCCGGTGGACCACCTGTTCGCCATGTCCGTGCTGGGCGAGCACATCAAGGAGCGCTACGCCGGGCGCCCGGTCACCGTGGTCTCGCCGGACTCCGGCCGGGTGCGCCTCGCCGAGCGCTGGGCCGACGCCCTCGGCGGCTGCCCCGTGGCGTTCATCCACAAGACCCGTGACCCCAGCCGGCCCAACGTCGCCATCTCCAAGCGCACCGTCGGCGAGGTCCGCGGCCGCCTCTGCATCGTGGTCGACGACATGATCGACACCGGCGGCACCATCGCCAACGCCGTCTCCTCGCTCCTCGCCGAGGGCGCCTCCGACGTGGTGCTCGCCGTGACCCACCCGATCCTCTCCAAGGACGCGCCGCGCCGCCTCGCCGAGTCCGGCGCCTGCGAGGTGATCGTCACCAACACCCTGCCGATCCCGGACGAGAAGCGCTTCCCCCAGCTCACCGTGCTGTCCATCGCCCCCCTCCTGGCCCGCGCCATCCACGAGGTCTTCGACGACGGCTCCGTCACCAGCCTCTTCGACGGCGACGCCTGACGGAGCGGCCCGGGCGACTCCCGCCGGGGCGGACGGACCCCGGGCGGGGAGGGGCCGGGAGCTGCGACTAGACTGGCCGGGTTGCCTCGGCGAGGGGTTGCACCCGGGAGGGTCGCGACTACGTGATCGACGCGGCGGTGCGCAGCTTGCGTTTCCGCAGCTTCGAGCGCCCGCCGCCGCAGGCCACCTGCCCCGTGAACGCCGTCAACGACAACTTACCCCTGACGTATGCATTTTCGCCGTGAAGGAGTGCACCACCGTGTCCGAGGTTCGTCTGGCTGCCGAGCTGCGCACCGAGTTCGGCAAGGGCGCCGCACGCCGCACCCGCCGTGCGGGCAAGATCCCCGCGGTGCTGTACGGCCACGGCACCGACCCCAAGCATGTCGCGCTGCCGGCCCTGGAGTTCGCCCGGGTCGTGCGCGAGCACGGCCGCAACGCCGTTCTGACCCTCGACGTGGGCGCCGGTGAGAACCAGCTGGCGCTGACCAAGACGGTCACCACCCACCCCCTCAAGAACTACATCGAGCACGTCGACCTGCTGGTCGTGCGCCGCGGCGAGAAGGTCGTCATCGACGTCCCGATCGTGCTGACCGGCGAGGCCGCCAACGGCACGCTCATCACGCAGGACCTGACCACGCTGTCGGTCTCCGCCGAGGCGCTGCACATCCCGGAGCAGTTCGAGCTCTCGCTGCAGGACGTCGAGGCCGGCACCCAGATCCTGGCCGGCCAGGTCGGGCTGCCCGCGGGCATCGAGCTGCAGACCGACCCGGAGGCCCTGGTGGTCAACGTGGTCACGGCGCCGACCGCCGAGGACATGGAGGGCGACACGGAGGCCGCCGAGGCCGACGCCGCGTCCGCCGACGCCGTGGGCGACGCGTCCCAGGACGCCGACCAGGACGGCGACGCGGACAAGTCCTGACCTTGGCCCGACGCATCACCGCCGAGGACGTCCGCGACGTCGCGTTCGACCGGCCGGCGATCGGCCAGCGTGGCTACCTCGCGTCCGAGGTGGACCAGTTCCTCGACCGGGTCGAGGCCACGCTGGCCGGCACGACCGCCGAGCCGCTGACCGCCGCGGACGTCCATGCCGCGGCGTTCGGCGCGGCCGGCCGCTTCCGCGACCGTGGCTACTCGATGGACCAGGTGGACGCCTTCCTGGAGCTGGTGTCCGAGACGCTGGACGGACCGCGTGACTGACGACGGCGTGGCACTCGTGGTCGGGCTCGGCAACCCCGGGCCCGCCTACGCCGCGAACCGGCACAACGTGGGGTACCTGATCGCCGACCTGCTCGCCGAGCGGGTCGGCGGTCGTTTCAAGAGCCACCGCAGCGGCTCCGACGTGGTCGAGGGCCGTCTGGCGGGCCGGCGCGTGGTGCTCGCCCGGCCCCGCACGTACATGAACCTGGTGGGCGGCCCGGTGGCCGGCGCGGCGCGGTTCTTCAAGGTGGCGCCCGCCGACGTGATCGCGCTGCACGACGAGCTGGACCTGCCGTTCGGCACCGTCCGGCTCAAGCTCGGCGGCGGCGAGGGCGGCCACAACGGCCTGCGCTCGATCTCGAAGTCCTTGTCCACCAAGGACTATCTGCGCGTGCGGTTCGGCATCGGCCGGCCGCCGGGCCGGATGGACCCGGCCGACTTCGTGCTCCGCGACTTCGGCGTGGTGGAGCGCAAGGAACTTCCCCTGCTGCTGGACCACGCCGCCGACGCCGTCGAGGCACTGCTCACCCACGGCCTCGAACCCGCCCAGAACCAGTACCACTGACCCCGGCCCGGCCGGTCGGCCGCTACGAGGCGCGGGCCTTGGCCACGAGGGTGCCGGCGGCGGCGCGGCGGAGCTTGCCGGACGGGGTCTTGGGCAGCGAGCCGGGCGGCAGGACGATCACGTCCAGGGGTCGCAGGCCGACGGCGTCCATGACGCGGGCGGCGACCTCCCGGCGGATGACCTTCACGGCCGCGTCGTCGCCGGCGTGGCGGGACTCGACGGCCACGGCGAAGGTCTCGCGGCGGGCCCCGGCCTCCAGGCGGACGGCGGCGACGTTGCCGGCGCGCACGCCGTCGACGGTGGCGGCGGCGCGCTCGATGTCCGTCGGGTAGATGTTGCGGCCACCCATGATGATCACGTCCTTGCGCCGGCCGCACACCACGACCTCGCCGGTCTCGGTGACGTAGCCCTCGTCGCCCGTGTCCAGCCAGCCGTCGGCGTCCTGCGTGGCCAGCGGCCCGTCCACGGTGAGGTAGCCGGGGGTGACGGCCTCGCCGCGCAGCTGCAGCCGCCCCACGCCGCGCGCCGGCAGCGGCACGTCGGAATCGTCCACCACGCGCAGCTCCAGGCCCGGCAGCGGCGGCCCCAGCAACGGGAAGCCACGCGCCGGGGCGTCCGGCGAGGACGGTGGCACGGCCCGGTGATGGGCCTCCAGCTGCTCGGCGTCCACCTCGTCCACGACGAGCGGGCGGCCGAGCGGGGTGAACGAGACGGCGAGCGTGGCCTCGGCCATGCCGTACGCGCACAGCATGGCGCCGGGGTCCAGCCCGAACCCGGCGCACACCTCGGTGAACATCCGCGCGGCGTCCGGGTCGATCGGCTCGGCGCCGTTGAGCGCCAGGCGCAGCGCGGACAGGTCGAACTTGTCCTCCGTGGTGGCGAGCCGCCGCGCGGCCATGGCGTACGCGAAGTTCGGCGCCGCCGTGACGGTGCCGCGGTAGCGGGTGAGCAGGTCGGCCCAGAGCGTCGGCCGGCCGAGGAAGTCCACCGGGGTGACCTTCACCAGCTCGATGCCCAGCGTCATGGGCACGGTGAGGAAGCCGACCATGCCCATGTCGTGGAACAGCGGCAGCCAGGACACCATGACGTCGGCCGCCGGGTCCAGGCGGGCGGCATCGCGCATGGACGTCATGTTGGCGAACAGGTTGCCGTGGGTGATCCGCACGGCCTTGGGGCTCGCGGTGGAGCCGGAGGTGAGCTGCAGCAGCGCGGTGGCGTCCTCGCCGACCTCGACGGGGGTGTCCAGCGTGCCGGCGCCGGCCAGCTCGGTGAGCCGGCGGAACGCGATGCCGTGCTGGGTGAGCACGTCGGCGAGCGGCTCGAACGGCGAGCCCAGGAGCACCAGGCGGGCGCCGATCATGCCGAGCACGGTGAGGGTGTCCTCGGCCCAGAGCGCCAGGTCGGTGCGCGCCGTGGGCTGGTGCAGCATGGTGATCGAGCCGCCGGCCAGCCAGACGGCCTGCACGGCGGGGGCGATGGTGGCCGGCTCGGCGGCCAGCACGGCCACCGCGTCACCCGGCCCCAGGCCGCCGTCCACGAGCGCGGCGGCGGCGACCCTGGCCTCCTCGTGCACCTCGCCCCAGGTGCGGCGCACGGCCGACGCCGGCTCCCCGGTCACCATGCCCCGCGCGCCGGGCCCGGTGGACCGCGCGGCGGAGGCGAGCATCGTGTCGACGAAACGGCTCATGCCGTCACGCTATCGGGTCCGGCGTCACCGGATCACGAGTTCTCCACGACCTCCGCCGCGGCCATCCAGGCGAGCTCCAGCTCCTCCTTCTCCGCGACCACGGCGCGCAGCTCGGCGTCGAGTTCGATCAGGCGGGCGACGTCGGAGCCGGCGTCCAGGAGCTTGCGTTCGAGGGTGGCCTGCCGCTCGGCGAGCCGGTCGAGCTGGCGTTCCAGGCGGGTCACGTCCTTGCGCGCCGCCCGCAGCTCCGCGGCGTCGGTGCGCGGCCGCGTCGCGGCATCGGTGCGCG
>DASWTI010000326.1:0-3942 GCA_036402215.1 Pseudonocardiaceae bacterium | reverse complement strand
CGGCCCGCGGCTCCAGCGGCGCCGGGTCCACCGGGCTCGGCCTGGACATCGCGCGCCGCACCGCCGAGCAGGGCGGCGGCCACCTGCGCCTCGGCCCCTCCCCGGCCGGTGGCCTGGCCGTCACGCTGACCCTGCCGCGGCCGTAGCGCCTTCTCACAGCCGGCTCGCGACGAACGCCCGGACACGGCCTTAGCCGGGGCTTAGGGCTCGCGCAGCGCCGCGTTGGCCCGGTCCGGCGCACCGTGGTCCTCGGAACGACGCGAAGGAGGACCCGGAGATGACCAGGACCAGGACGATGGTGGCGGCGGGAGCCGCGGTGGTGCTCGCGCTCGGCGCCGGGGTGATCCTGGCGCTCGGCGGCGCGGCGGACCGCACCGGCGCCGACGCGCTGCCGGTGGTGCTCGGCACCGACCTCGCCACCACCTCGACCACTCCCACCACGTCGTCCGGCGACCCCACGGCGCCGTCCGCACCGACGTCGTCCTCGTCGTCGGTCCCGTCGGCGCCGTCGGCCCCGTCCGCGACGGACGGCACCGCGCCGGCCGGCGGCATGCTCTCGGCCGAGCAGGCCGCTCAGGTCGCGCTGGCCCGGGTCGGCGGCGGCACGGTGACCAAGGTCGAGCAGGAGTACGAGCACGGGCGCCCGGAGTGGAAGTTCGAGATCGCCCACGCCGGCACCACGTGGGAGGTCCGGGTGGACGCCGGCACCGGCACCATCACCCGCTTCCGCGACGACGACGGCGGCGGGCACGGCGGTGACGACGACAGCGGCCGCCACGGCGGTGACGACAGCGGTGACGACGGCGGTGACGACAGCGGCGGCGACAGCGGTGACGACAGCGGCGGCGACCGGGGCCGCGGTGGCCACGGCGGCGACGGGTACTGACCGGCCGCCGCGGCGAGCGATGCCGACCGGCCCGCGGCGAGCGATACCGACCGGCCGCCGCCGCGACGGGTGCTCATCGGGCACCGCGGACGCCGGGGCCGGGCGGGGTCAGGGCAGCAGGCGCTGCTCCTTGGCCACCGCGACGGCCCCGGCCCGGGTGTCCACGCCGAGCTTGTCGTAGATCCGCCCCAGGTGGGTCTTCACCGTGGCCTCGCTGATGAACAGCCGCCTGGCGATCTCCCGGTTGCCCAGCCCCTGGGCGAGCTGCCCGAGGATGTCGCGTTCCCGGTCGGTCAGGCCCGGGCGGGGCGCGCGGAGCCGGGCCATCATCCGGCCGGCCACCGGGGCCGACAGCGCGGTACGCCCCGCGGCGGCCGCCCGGATCGCGGCGTACAGCTCGTCGGCGGACTCCGCCTTCAGCAGGTACCCGGTGGCCCCGGCCTCGATGGAGCGGGTGATGTCGGCGTCGGTGTCGTAGGTGGTCAGCACCAGGATGCGCGGGGTCTCCGGGCCGGGGTTGCGGGTGCGGATGCGCTGCGTGGCCTCGACGCCGTCCATGTCCGCGCCCAGCTGGAGATCCATCAGCACCACGTCCGGGCGCAGCGCCGCGGCCTTGGCGACGGCCTCCGTGCCGCCCGCGGCCTCACCGATGACCTCGATGCCGTCGGCGTCGTCCAGCAGGGCCCGCAACCCGGCCCGCACCATCGCGTGGTCGTCGCACAGCAGCACCCTGATCGGTCGTCCGGTGCTCATGCGGCGGCTCCGTCAGTGGTCATGCGAGGGCTCCAGCGGGATCGCCGCGGAGATCGCGGTTCCCTGGCCGGGCGCGGACTCCACGGTGAGGCGTCCGCCGAGCTGCGCGGCCCTGGCCCGCATGGCGGGCAGGCCGTGGCCGCGACCGGCCTCCTGGCCCCGGGGGGCGGCGGGGTCGAACCCGCATCCGTCGTCGGCGACGTCCAGCACCACCTGATCGTCCAGGTAGGTCAGGGTGAGCGCCGCACGGGACGCGGCCGCGTGCTCCCGGACGTTGGCCAGCGCGCCCTGGGCGATCCGCACCAGGGTGGACCGCACGCGCTCGGGCAGCAGGCGGGCGGTCCCGTCCACCCGGACCCGCACCGGCAACCCCGCCTCGGACTGCCGCTCGGCGACGGCGTGCAGGGCCTGCTCGACGGAGTTCCCGGCGAGGTCGGTGGGCGCCAGGTCCTGCACCAGCCCACGCGCCTCGGCCAGGTTCCGCGCGCCGATCCGCTGCGCGGCGTGCAGGTGCCTGCGGGCCAGCTCCGGATCGGACCAGGCCCGGTCGGCGGCCTGCAGCAGCATGGACTGGCTGGACAGGCCCTGGGCCAGCGCGTCGTGGATCTCCCTGGACAGCCGGTAGCGCTCGTCGAGCATGCCGGAGCGCCGCTCGGTCTCCCGCAGTCGCACGGCCTGCCGCCGCATGTAGGTGATCACCGCGGCGGTGACCGCGGCGAT
Source organism: Pseudonocardiaceae bacterium (assembly GCA_036402215.1). Taxonomy (GTDB): domain Bacteria; phylum Actinomycetota; class Actinomycetes; order Mycobacteriales; family Pseudonocardiaceae; genus DASXTS01. Next base: position 1,583 of record DASWTI010000326.1, on the reverse strand, counting down.
GGCGATCGGCACGATGGTCAGGTTCGGGTCGAACCCGTCGGCCAGCCGGTTCTGCGAGATCACCACCAGCGCGGCGACCACCGCCACCAGCCCCAGGGCCGGGCCGGTCGGTAGCGTGCGCAGGCCGGTGACGAACAGCGGGATCGCGCACCAGGCGAAGCTGGGCGCCAGCAGCACCAGCACCACCCACAGCGCGGTCACGGCGGACAGCCACGCCAGGTACGCGACGGATACCGCCGCCGGACCGTCCGGCCCGGCGAGGTCCCGCACCAGCCCGGCGCCGTAGCAGACGGCCAGGCAGCAGGACAGCCCGATCACCCACGGGGTGATCGGATCGCCGCGGTGGTTGCCCAGGAACCGCACGATCGACGCGGCCAGCAGCAGGAAGAACGCCGAGTGCATGACCGCGGCCAGCCACCGGGCGTCCGGGTCGGTCATCGCCCGTCCTCCGTCATCTCGCTGTCGTGGTCGCACCCCCGAGCCTGACCTGCGCGAACGATCGTGGCGTCATCCGATCGTATGACATCGGGGTCAACCGATGCGGACCGCGAACCCAGCCGACGCTCCGATCCCGGGGGCCGACCGGCCGGCCGACGATGGCAGCGCGACACACCGTCGCACCCCGGCTCGATGACACGTCAGGGAGTTCGTCATGCGCACGCTCAGCACCCGTCCCCGGTTCGTCCGGATCGCCACCGCGGTCGCCGGCCTGGCCCTCGTGGGCGCCGCCACCACGGGTGGCCTCGCCGCCAACGCGGCCGCCCCGGCCGCGGCTCCCAGCGGTCCGGTGGCCGCCGCCAAGGCCCAGCCGGACGGCCTCGTCCAGACCTCGCACCTGTCGATCGCCGCGGCGCAGCGGGCCGCCGAGGCCGTGCTGGACGCCGCCGAGCGGGCCGGTCAGCGCGTCTCCGTCGCCGTCGTCGACCGCAACGGGAACACGCTGCTGATCATGCGCGGGGACGGCGCCGGCCCGCAGTCCTACGTCTCGGCCGAGCGGAAGGCGTTCACCGCCGTGTCCTGGAACGCCAGGACCTCCGAGCTGGTGGGCCGGCTGCAGCAGACCCCGACCCTCAAGGACATTCCCGGCACCCTGTTCCTGGCCGGCGCCGTCCCGGTGGTCGCCGGCAACACCCCGATCGCCGCGGTCGGCGTGGCGGGCGCCCCCTCGGGTGCCCAGGACGAGGAGTTCGCCCAGGCCGGCGTGGACGCCCTCAACCGGTGATCCCGGGAGGCAGACTCGGGTCGTGGAATCGCCGGAAGCACGGAACGGGAGTCGCAGCACCATGAGCAGCGTCGTGGTCTTCACCGGTGTCCGCCCCCTCGGCGGTGAGCTCGCCGACCTGGTCGTCACCGACGGCGTCGTCACCGCGCACGAGCCGCCCGGCCGCGGCCACGGCGACCGGGTGGTGGCGGGTGAGGGGCGCATCGCGCTGCCGACCCTGGTGGACGCGCACATCCACCCGGACAAGACGACCTGGGGTCAGCCGTGGGTCTCCCGCCGCCCCGCCTCCGGCATCGCCGAGCTCGGGCGGGCCGACGCGGACCTCTTCCGCGCGCTGCCGGCCCCGGTCGCCGAGCGGGCG
>DASWTI010000325.1:0-3883 GCA_036402215.1 Pseudonocardiaceae bacterium | reverse complement strand
GTCGCCGCCGGCCGGGCCGGCTGCCACCCGGCCGCGGTGGCGGCGGCCGCGCCGCCCGAGGAGCCGCCGGCCAGGCGCCCGGTGTCCCACGGGGTGACGGTCGGCGGGCGCCCGGCGGGCTCCGTGTAGCAGGGCAGGCCGAACTCCGGCGTCGCCGTCTTGCCCAGGCTGATGGTGCCGGCGGCCCGCAGCAGGCGCACCACGTCGTCGTCCATCGGCGGCACGAAGTCGTCGTAGACCAGGGAGCCGAACGTGGTGGGCACGCCGGCGGTCTGGTTGAGGTCCTTGATCGCGGTGGGCACGCCGAGCAGCGGCGGCAGGCCGCGGCCACGGGCGGACACGACCAGCCGCTCCGCCGCCCTGGCCTGGTCCAGCGCGGCCTCGGCGGTCACCGTGACGAACGCGCCGAGCTTGCCGTCCAGCGCCGCGATCCGGTCCAGGTGGTGGCGGACCAGGTCCACCGGGCTCACCGTGCGGTCGCGGACCGCGGCCGCCTGCTCCAGCGCCGTCAGCTCGTGCAGCTCCACCCGTCCGAACCTACTGGCAGCACGGCCTACGCCGCTTCTCCCAGATACGGCAACCACAACGGGTCGGCATCCACCAGGGTGGCCAGCAGCCGCCAGTGCTGGCCGCGCGGGGCGGCCGGGTCGGCGCGCAGCCGCCAGCCCAGCTCGGCGAGCAGCCGGTCGGCCTTGCGGTGGTTGCACCGGGCGCAGCTGGCCACGCAGTTCTCCCACGTGTGCTGCCCGCCGCGGCTGCGCGGCACCACGTGGTCGATGGTCTCGGCGCGCGCGCCGCAGTACACGCAGCGGTAGCGGTCGCGGTGCATGAGCGCGGCCCGGGTGAGCGGCACCCGCGCCCGGTACGGCACGTACACGTAGGTGCGCAACCGGATGACGCTCGGCACCTCCACGCTGGCGGCCGCGGAGTGCAGCACCAGGCCGGAGGAATCACCGTGCACGACCTCCGCCTTGCCGCACACCATGAGCACCACGGCCCGGCGCAGCGGCAGCGCGGTCAGCGGCTCGTAGGTGGCGTTCAGCAGCAGCACCCGCCGGCGGCCCCACGGGGCCGTCGGCACCGTGCGCCCCGCGCCGGGGTCGGCGTGACCGGGTTCGGGGCGGGACTGCGGGTGCTCGGGAGGGACCAGCACAACCGACTGCATGATCAACCGGGTGGGACACGCGTCTTCCCGGGGCGTCCGCCCACGGCGGGCGCCAGTCAGGCTCGGTTGTCGGTCGGGCATCGACCACCTCCGGCTGTGCCGGACTCCAGCAGACCACAAACCACACGGTTCGCGCATCCGTGATCCATGTCGTGTCGGTGACAAATTCGCGAGCCGCTCGTACCAACGGGTTCCGCGCAGGTGGGAGGCGGTTCGGGCGGTCCGGCGGCCCCCCGCCTCGAACTGTCCACTGTGGACGGTCGTAGCATGGCCGCCATGCCCCAGCTCGCACCGACCTCGTTGCCGGTGCTGGACCAGCGGCCGGCGTGCGCCGACGACGCCGGCACCTGGTGCCAGCGCGTCTTCGACATGACCCACAACCACTGGCTGTCCCGCTCCGCGGACTGGCTGGTGGCCAAGCCGCTGGCCATCCTCGCCGTCGTCGTGGTGGCCGTCGTCATCCGGTTCCTGGTGCACCGGGCGATCACCAGGCTGACCACGAGCACGTCCGAGGGGAACGTGCCGTTCCTGTTGCGGCCGCTCAAGGAACGGGCGCCGGAGGCGCTGCGCAACGCCGTCGCCGGGCCGCTGCTGAGCGAGCGGCGGCAGCAGCGCGCCAGCACGATCGGCTCGGTACTGCGCTCGATCACGTCGTTCGTGGTGTACGGCATCGCGTTCGTCATGGTGCTGGGCGAGTTCGGCATCAACCTGGCGCCGATCATCGCCTCCGCCGGCATCATGGGCGTGGCGCTCGGGTTCGGCGCGCAGAACCTGGTGAAGGACTTCCTGTCCGGCATCTTCATGATGCTGGAGGACCAGTACGGCGTGGGCGACGTGGTGGACCTCGGCGAGGCCAGCGGCGTCGTGGAGGCCGTCGGCCTGCGGGTGACCACGCTGCGCGACGTGTCCGGGACCGTCTGGTACGTCCGCAACGGCGAGATCCTGCGGGTCGGCAACAAGAGCCAGGGCTACGCCGTGGCCGTCGTCGACCTGCCGCTCGGCCACACCGCGGACCTCACCAAGGCCACCGCGATCGCCGGCACGGTCGCCGCCGAGACCACGTCCGCCGCGCCGCTCGCCGAGCACGTGCTGGAGCCGCCGGACGTGCTCGGCGTGGAGTCGGTCACGGCCGACACCGTGACGCTGCGGCTGACCGTCAAGGTGCGCGCCGGACAGCAGTGGGCGGTGCAGCGGGCGCTGCACGCCAGGATCAAGTCGGCCTTCGACGCGGCCGGCATCCCGGCGCCGTACCCCGCCGGTCGGCCACCCATCGGCACCCCGCTCTGAGGGATCGCCGCCGCACGTCCGCCGGTGGACGGACGTCCGGGGCGCCACTCGACGGGGCGGGTCCCCGTCTCCGGGATGGGCCGCGGCGGGGGGTGCTCGGCTAGGCTCGGAAAGATGACGACCGACGCCGGGCGATCCGCGTGGTCCGTCGCGTCGCGCCGCAGCGTGCTGGCCGCCGGGTCGGACCTGTCCGCCGCCTCCGCCGGCTCGATCCTGTCCGTGGGATCGGCCGGCTCCATCCTCTCGATCGGCTCGGCGGGTTCGATCCTGTCGATCGGCTCCGTGGGCTCCATCCTGTCGATCGGCTCGGTCGGCTCCGCGTTGTCGGTCCGGTCGGCCTTCTCCGTGCTCTCCCGCGGGTCGGCGTTCTCGGTGCTCGCCCACGGCGGCCGCTTCGTGCTGCGGCGCCGCCAGGAGCCGCCCAGGCCGACCCCCAACGGCACCGTCGTGCGGCTGGTGACCCTGCTGGCACTGGGCTGCATCCTGACCCGCCGCTGACCCGGCCGGGTGAGCGCTTCCGAGCCGCCGCCGCCCGCTGCCTCCGGGCCGGCAGGGTTGTCGGGGGTCGCGGCTAGCGTCACCGGCCATGACCGTGCTGGTGGATCAGCTGGAGTTCTACTGGGACGCGCACCTGTGGCCGCGGCTGGCCGGGCTCACCGACGACGAGTACCACTGGGAACCGGTGCCGGGCTGCTGGGGCCTGCGCCGCGACGCCGACGGCCGCGTGACCGTCGAGGGCGAGGGCACCCGGCCGCCGGAGCCGGCCCCGGTGACGACCATCGGCTGGCGTCTGGTCCACGTCGCGGTCGGCTGCTTCCACACCAGGGTGAGCGCCTTCTTCGGCGACGACGGCCTGCCGCCGGAGGCCGACATGTTCGACCCTCGCCACCGCCCCGCCGAGCTGCCGTTCACCGCCGACGCCGCGCTGGAGCTGCTGTCCGACGGGTACCACCGCTGGCACTCCGCCATCGCCGGGCTCGACGAGGCGGCACTCGCCCGCCCGCTCGGCCCGCGCGGCGGCCCCTTCGCCGACGACTCCATGGCCGCCCTCATCGCCCACGTGAACCGCGAGCTGATGCACCACGGCGGCGAGATCGGCCTGCTGCGTGACCTGTACCCGCACCTGCGCCGGTGAGCGGCCTGGCGGTCAGGCGTCCAGGGTGAGCAGGCCGCGGCTGTAGGCGGTGGCCACGGCCTCGGTGCGGCTGGTGGCGCCGAGCTTGGACATGATGCGGGTGAGGTGCACGCTCACCGTCTTCTCGCTGATGAACAGGCGCTCGCCGACCTGGCGGTTGGTGTGGCCGTCGGCGACCAGGGTCAGCACCGAGTGCTCCCGAGGGGTGAGCAGGTCGACGGTCAGCGTGCCGGCGCCGCCGACGGGTACCCGGCCGCGACGGGCCAGGGCGGCCACCGCGGAGCGCAGGGGCGCCG
>DASWTI010000324.1:0-2041 GCA_036402215.1 Pseudonocardiaceae bacterium | reverse complement strand
TGCGCCGCAGCGCCGGGCGCAGCGAGATGGCCGCGGCCTGCAGGTCGTTGCCGAGCAGCAGCGCGAGCTGCCGCGGGTCGCCGGAGGCCAGCGCCTCCAGCAGCGGCTCCGGGCCGCCGACGCGCTGCGGGGAGCTGTTGGCGCGCAGGCGGTCCAGCTCGGTGTAGACCTCGGGGGTGGCGAGCCCGCCGTGGTCCAGCGCGATCACCCAGTGGTACGTGTGCCTGGCCAGGACGGGGATGATCCGCTCGCCGCGGCCGGTGCCGAGCGCGGTGCCGCCGTGCAGCGCGAACGGCACGTCGCTGCCCAGCCCGGCGGCCAGCCCGGCGAGCTCCTCGCGGCCGGTCTCCAGCCGCCAGAGCGTGGCGAGCGCCACCATGGTCGCCGCCGCGTCGGCGCTGCCGCCGGCCATGCCGCCCGCCACCGGGATGCCCTTGGTGATCACCACGCGGACGTTCGGCTCGCGGCCGGCGTGCGCGGCGAGCGCGAGCGCCGCCCGCCAGGCCAGGTTCGCCTCGCCGTCCGGCACCAGCGCGGCGCCCTCGCCGTGGCACTCGACGCCCGGGTGCTCGGACACGGCGACCGTGACCTCGTCCACCAGGGACAGCGCCTGGAACACCGTGACCAGGTCGTGATACCCGTCCGGGCGCGCGTCACCGACGGCCAGGTGGAGGTTGACCTTGGCCGGCACCCGCACGGTCACCGGCGGCGGCACCACGGACAGCACGAGGCCCGAGCCTACGCGGTCCCGGCGGGCCGCCCCGACGCCGCCGCCCCGTCCCCCGAGCGGTTCGTCGCGCTGTCAACGGGGCGTCGCGCCAGGTGTTCGGACAGCTCGGCGAAGTAGCGGCGGCGGGACCAGGACCGGCGGTCGCCGATGACGTAGAGGCGGTGCCGCGCGCGGCTGACGGCGGAGGTCAGGAGGTTGGGGCGGGCGGCCACCCAGTTGCGCGCGGCCGGCCGCGACGGGTCGCCGCCGAGCACCAGGATGACCACGTCGGCCTGACGGCGGCGGGCGGTGTGCGGGGTGCCCGCGACCAGCCCGGCGCGGCGCGCGTCCGGCAGCCGCTGGCGCAGCCGCCAGGCCACGTCGCGGAACGGCGCGAGCACCAGGATGTCGGCCGGCCCCACGCCGGTCTCGGACAGCAGGCCGAGCAGGTGGTTGAGCCGCCGTCCCTCCTCGGGGATCCAGTGCCCCTGCGCGTCCGCCGAGGGCACGTCGAACCAGGTGGACCCGGGCAGCCGCGGGTGCCGCTCGTCGAACGCCGCCGCGGCGCCGGGTGCGGTGGCGTTGATCAGCAGCCCGTCGTAGGCGATGGCGTTGACCACGTCGAACATCGGGTGGTCGCAGCGGCGGTGCACGGTGAGCGGGCAGCCGACCCAGAGCGGCCCGTCCTCCCCGGGCAGCCGGGTGCCGAGCACGGTGAGCCCGTCGGCCAGCCGCTGCGCCGACGTGCGGCCGGGCGACCAGCGGCCGTCCACGCCGTGGTCGCGGCGGACGGCGCGCTCGGCGCGCGGCGGCAGCGCCACCACGGGTTCCAGCTGCAACGGGTCGCCCACCACGACGGCGCGGCGGCAGCGCCACAGCGCGCCCACCACGGACTGCGGCGTCACCTGGCCGGCGTCCTCCACCACGAGCCGGCCGAGCGCCTCGGCGCCGAGGTGGCCGAACAGCGTGCCGGCCCCGGCGAACGTGGTGACCGCGACCGGCGCCACGAGGAAGTACACCTGCCAGGCGGCGAGCGCGGCGTCCGCCGGCAGGTCGCGCGGCACCACGCCGGACACCACGTCCATGGCGGCCCGCAGCCCCTGCCGCACCGGGTCCGGCGCGCACCGCAGGAACTCCCGGTGCAGCGCGAGCGCGGCGAGGAACAGCTCGGTGCGCGCCTCGTTCCAGTCCGGGTCGGTCCACGGCGCCACGCGCTCGCGGTGCTCCCGGTCGGCGTGCCAGCGCTCCCCGGGGAAGTGGTCGCCCAGCTCGGCGACGGCCTCGGCGAGCGCGGCCCGCACCGCCGCCAGCTCGGCCTCGGCGGTGGCGACG
>DASWTI010000323.1:0-5581 GCA_036402215.1 Pseudonocardiaceae bacterium | reverse complement strand
CAGGCCGCCGCCTTCGTCACCGGCGCCGTGCTCGGCGGCCACGCCTACCGGGTCACCACCGCCGAGCGGCCGCCCCGGGTGCGGTCGCTGCGGCTGATCGGGCCGGCGGCGCTCGCCGGGGCCGTCGGCCGGGCGGCCGTGCTTGCCCGTGCCACCGCCCTCACCCGCGACCTCGGCAACGCCCCCAGCGAGACCAAGGACCCCGCCTGGTTCGCCGCGGCGGCGCTGCGCGTCGCCTCCGCCGTGCCGGGTCTGGAGGCCCGCGTCCGGGACGTGGACTGGTTGCGGGAGCACGGTTTCGGCGGCGTCCTCGCCGTTGGCGGCGGCTCCGCCCGGCCGCCGCTGATGATCGAGCTGTGCTGGTCGCCGGAGGGTGCCCACGGCCACCTCGTGCTCGTCGGCAAGGGCATCACGTTCGACACCGGCGGGCTGTCCGTCAAGCCGGCGGCCGGCATGCACATCATGCGCACCGACATGACCGGCGGCGCGGCCGTGATCGCGGCGACCGTGGCCGTCGCCGAGCTGGGGCTGCCGGTGCGGGTCACCGCGCTGGTGCCGGCCGCCGAGAACCATGTGTCCGGCTCCGCGTTCCGGCCGGGCGACGTGCTGCGGCACGCCGACGGGCGCACCTCGTTCATCACGGACGCCGACGGCGAGGGCCGGCTGGTGCTGGCCGACGCGCTCGGCCACGCGGTGCGCACCCTGGAGCCGGACCTGCTGGTCGACGTCGCCACCCTCACCGGGGCCATGCGGGTCGCGCTCGGCACCCGCGTGGGCGGCTTCTTCGCCACCGACGACGAGCTGGCCGCGGACATCGTGGCCGCCGGGGAACGGGCGGGGGAGCCGTGGTGGCGGCTGCCGCTCGGACTGGACGTCGTGGATCTGGCCATCGGGCACGCCGAGGCGGTGCGCTCCGACTGGGCCGACGTCGAGCAGATCCCACCGGGGCCGGGCGCGGTGACGGCGGCGTTGTTCCTGCGGGAGTTCACCGGCGGGCTGCGCTGGGCACACCTGGACATCGCCGGCGCGGCCCGGGCCGAGGCCACGGTGGACGAGCTGGCGCCGGGGGCAACCGGCTTCGCGGCCCGCACGCTCGTCGAACTGGCCGGCATGCTGGCCGACCGCCCGGCGGCCCGCTCCGCCGGCTGACGGGTGCTCAGCCGAGCACCGCGCGGTACACGTCCACGGTCTGCTCGGCGATCGAGGACCAGGTGAACTCCTCGACCGCGCGGCGGCGCCCGGCCGCGCCCATCGCCGCCGCCAGCGCCGGGTCGGCGAGCACCTCGTTGACCGCCGTCGCCAGGTCCTGCCGGAACGCCGCGACGTCGCGCTCGTCGAAGTGCACCAGGCGCCCGGTCTCCCCGTCCACGACGACCTCCGGGATACCGCCCACGTCGCTCGCCACCACGGCCGTGCCGCAGGCCATCGCCTCCAGGTTCACGATGCCCAGCGGCTCGTACACCGACGGGCAGACGAACACCGTGGCGGCGGACAGCAGCTGGCGCAGCTCGCCGGGGGCGAGCATCCGCTGCAGCCAGCTCACGCCACGCCGGGCCGCGGCCAGCTCGGCCACCGCGGCGCGTGTCTCCTCGGCGATCTCCGGGGTGTCCGGCTGCCCCGCGCACAGCACGATCTGGGCGTCCGGGTCCACGTGGTGCGCGGCCGCCACCAGGTGCCCCAGGCCCTTCTGCCGGGTGATCCGGCCGACGAACGCCACGATCGGCTGGTCCGGGTCGATCCCCAGCCGCGGCAGCGCGTCCCGGTCGGGCACCGGGTGGTACGCGGTGGAGTCGATGCCGTTGCGCACCACGTGCACCCGCGCCGGGTCCAGCGCCGGGTAGCAGTCCAGCACATCGGCGCGCATGCCCTCGCTCACCGCGATCACCGCGTCGGCGTGTTCGTACGCGGTGCGCTCCACCCAGGAGGACACCCGGTAGCCGCCGCCGAGCTGCTCGGCCTTCCACGGCCGCCGCGGCTCCAGGGAGTGTGCCGTCACCACGTGCGGCACGCCGTGCAGCAGCTTCGCCAGGTGCCCGCCGAGGTTGGCGTACCAGGTGTGCGAGTGCACGAGCTGCGTGTCGCCCGCGACGGCGGCCATGGCCAGGTCGACGGACAGCGTGCGCAGCGCCGCGTTGGCGTCGTCGAGGGCCGGGTCCACGCCGTGCGACCGGGCGTCCGGGCGGGGGCTGCCGAAGCAGTGCACGTCCACGTCCACCAGCTCGCGCAGCGCCGGCACCAGGAAGCCGACGTGCACGCCTGCCCCGCCGTACACCTCGGGCGGGTACTCGCGCGTCAGCAGTCCGATCCGCACGATCACGCACGCTAGTACCTGGTGAGCTGGCCCGCGTGGACCAGCACGATTAGGGTCGAAGATCGTGGAGGCGGTGGTGGGGCGGGCGCAGGGGCATCCCAACGTGCTCGGCATCGTGCTGGCCGGTGGCGAGGGCAAGCGCCTGTGGCCGCTCACCGCGGACCGCGCCAAGCCGGCGGTGCCCTTCGGGGGCAACTACCGGCTGATCGACTTCGTGCTGTCGAACCTGGTGAACGCGGGCTACCACCGGCTGTGCGTGCTCACCCAGTACAAGTCGCACTCCCTGGACCGGCACATCTCCACCACGTGGCGGCTGTCCTCGGTGCTGGGCCAGTACATCACCCCGGTCCCGGCGCAGCAGCGGCTCGGCCCGCGCTGGTACACCGGCAGCGCGGACGCCATCTACCAGTCGCTGAACCTGGTCTACGACGAGCAGCCGGACCACATCGTGGTGTTCGGCGCCGACCACGTGTACCGGATGGACCCCTCCCAGATGGTCGAGCAGCACGTGGCCACCGGCGCCGGCGTCACCGTGGCCGGCATCCGGGTGCCGCGGGAGAGCGCGAGCGAGTTCGGCTGCATCGATGCCGACGAGACCGGGCGCATCGTGCGCTTCCTGGAGAAGCCGTCGGACCCGCCCGCGGTGCCGGACGACCCGGACGTCACGTTCGCCTCGATGGGCAACTACGTGTTCTCCGCCGACGCGCTGCTGGAGGCGCTGGCCCGCGACGCCACCGACCCGGACTCCGACCACGACATGGGCGGCGACATCATCCCGATGCTGGTCGGGCGCGGCGAGGCGGCGGTCTACGACTTCGCGGACAACGTGGTGCCCGGCGCCACCGACCGCGACCGCGGCTACTGGCGCGACGTCGGCACCATCGACGCGTACTACGACGCGCACCTGGACCTGGTGTCGGTGCACCCGGTGTTCAACCTCTACAACCGGCTCTGGCCGATTCGCACCGCCACCCCGCAGCTCCCGCCCGCCAAGTTCGTCCAGGGCGGCTCCGCGCACGACTCCGTGGTCGGCCTCGGCTCGATCGTCTCCGGCGCCACGGTGTCCACGTCGGTGATCAGCTCGGACGTCCAGGTCGAGGCGGGCGCCGAGGTGTACGGCAGCGTGCTGCTGCCGGGCGTGCGGGTGGGCAAGGGCGCGGTGGTGCGGCGGGCCATCCTGGACAAGAACGTGGTGGTGCCGGACGGCGCCCGGATCGGCGTGGACCCGGCCGAGGACCGTGCCCGCTACACGGTGTCGGCCGAGGGCGTGGTCGTGCTCGGCAAGGGCGTCCGCGCCCACTGAGCCGGGGTCCGTCGACCGGGCCGATCCGGCCGACCGGGCCGGGGCGCCGGCCGGCTCAGGCGAGTGCGGCCACCAGCAGGCCGTCGCCGAGCGGGAGCAGCACCGGCACCAGCCGGTCGTTGTCCCGCACCAGCCGGGCCACGTCACGCAGCGCCGAGGTGTCGGGGTCGCGCTGCGCCGGGTCGGTCACCCGGCCGCCCCACAGCACGTTGTCGAACGCGATGACGCCGCCGGGCCGCAGCAGCCGCACGCCCTGCTCCAGGTAGCGCGGGTACTCCGACTTCGCGGCGTCCACGAACACCAGGTCGTAGCCGCCGTCGGTGAGCCGGGGCAGCACGTCGAGCGCCTGGCCCATGATCAGCCGGTAGCGCCCGGCGGCGAACCCGGCGTCGGTGAACGCGCGCCGGGCGGCCCGCTGGTGCTCGGGCTCCACGTCGATCGACGTGAGCACGCCGTCCGGCGCCATGCCGCGCAGCAGCCACAGGCCGCTCACGCCGGCGCCGGTTCCGACCTCGACGACCGCCCTGGCGCGCAGGGTGGCCGCCACGAAGCGCAGCGCGGCCCCGCCGCCCACCCCGATGGGTGAGCAGCCGAGCTCCACGCCGCGGGCCCTCGCTGCGGCCAGGACGTCGTCCTCGACCAGGAAGCCCTCGACGTAGTCCCGCACGGGGTTCGTGCCAGTGGGCGACGTCACGCGAGCAGGCTACCCAGGCCAATGTCCCTGGTCGCGTTCAGCACGCCGGGCCGGGGCCGACCGGATTCTCAGGAACATCTCAGGTGGTTCTCACGGTCGGCTCACCCTGGGCCAGCACTCTTGGCGTCAACCGGCCGAGGGGCCGGGCCGATCGCCCCGATCCGGGAACAAGCGTCGCGCGATCCGCGTTCGGCATACAAAGGGTGGCGCGCGCCCGGCAGGAGGTAACGACCAGCCCGATGACAGCTCCCATGGCAGCTCACAACACGGACGTGGTCCCGATCGCGGGGGAGGCCGTCTGGTCCCCGCCGTCGTGGGACGAGGTCGTTCGCGAGCACGCCGACCGGGTCTACCGGCTGGCGTACCGGCTCTCCGGGAACCAGCACGACGCCGAGGACCTCACGCAGGAGACGTTCATCCGGGTGTTCCGCTCCCTGGCCACGTACCAGCCGGGGACCTTCGAGGGCTGGCTGCACCGCATCACCACGAACCTCTTCCTGGACCTGGCACGCCGCCGCGCCCGGGTGCGCATGGAGGCGCTGCCGGAGGACGCCGACCGCATCCCGGGCGGCGACCCGAGCCCCGACCAGGTGTACGCGTCCAGCCACCTGGACCCCGAATTGCAGGCGGCGCTGGACGAGCTTCCGCCGGACTTCCGCGCCGCCGTCGTACTGTGTGACGTGGAAGGGTTGTCCTACGAGGAGATCGGCGCCACGCTCGGCGTGAAGCTGGGCACCGTGCGCAGCCGGATCCACCGGGGGCGACAGGCACTGCGGACGGCGTTGGAACGTCGGCGGGCACTCGCCGAGGAGGGCAGCGGATGACGTTCGGAGGCCGACCGTGGGCACAGGTCTGGACGGCCGTGTCCGCGGCGCTCGCCTCGGCGGGCCCGGGTGAGCAGCACCTGGCCACCGAGGCGGTCGTGGCCTACGTGGACGGCGAGCTGAGCATCGCGGCCCACGAGCGCGCCACCCGTCACCTCGCGGTCTGTGTGCTCTGCACCGCCGAGGTCGCCGCCCAGCGTCAGGCCCGTACCGCGGTGCGCACCGCCACCGCCCCCAGCATGCCGGCCTCGCTGCTCGCGGCGCTGCACGCCATCCCGCAGTCCGCCGAGCTGCCGCCCGGGCCGGACCAGCTCTCCGTCGACGAGTACGGCCAGTTCGTGGTCGCGCAGCGGCCGCTGGCCGGCGCCGCGCCGCTCGGGCTCGCCGGGCCGCTCGCCGCCTCCTCCGGTCCGTCCGGGCCGGTCGCGCAGCAGCTCGGCTCGGTCGAG
>DASWTI010000322.1:0-11013 GCA_036402215.1 Pseudonocardiaceae bacterium | reverse complement strand
GGCGCCGGGGTACGGCGGGACGGCGGGGCCAACCGGTCCCACGACGGTCGGCTCCGGGCGCGGGGCCGGCACGGAGGCCGTGACGTGGCGTGGCAGGCGCAGGACGAGCTGCAGGCCCTTGGCGCCGCGCTCGATCTCGGCCTCGCAGCCGGGGCGGGCGCCGCGGGCGAGCAGGGCGTCGACCATCGGGGCGTACCGCTCGGACATGAGGTGGGTCAGCTCCCCGACCCGGTGCCCGTCGAGGCGCACCTCGATGGCGCGGCGGCCGCGGTACTTGCCGGCGGCGATGACGCACCAGCCGAGTTCGACAGCCACCTCGGACGGCACGCCGCGCGGCGCGGGATAACGCGCCAGCACGGACTGGTGCCGCTCCTCCTGGGTGACGGTCACAGGCACTTCGGATTCGAGCAGTTCGAGTCCGTCGGATGAATTCTCGATCATGGGACCCACTCCGGTCGCCGACGCTGATTCCGCCGGAATCATCGGCGAATCGGGCAATGCGTTACACCGATGGGTGTAATTCGACCCGTTACAACACGTCGTGAAGCCACACAGGGCGCGTGAGGTCAGGTCCGGCATGACACAGCTGTGACACCGAGGAATCAAGTGGGCACAGATCGTCAAGGCCGACAGAAAGCGGAGAAATACCGTCCGGAATAGCGTGAACCGAGCGGCAGAAGTGGCGGGGAAGAACCGGGCCGGAATTCCTGCCGATCCTGAAACGCCTGGCCGGGCCCGGGATGCGGACCTCGATGCGCCCGCACGAGCAGCCAGGACCGTCGTGGGGCGAGGCGGTAACGGCGGCGGGCACGCAACGAACCGATGGTCCGTTAACCTGGGCGGATGGCAGGGGCCTGCGAGTTCCGGCGGGCCCGGCGGCCCGAGCAGATCGAGGCGCGCCGGGCGTCCATCCTGGAGGCCGCGGAGGCGATACTCGCCGAACGGCCGCTCGCGGTGATCACGCTGCGGGAGCTGGCGGGCCGGGTGGGCCTGGCCAAGTCCAACGTGCTGCGCTACTTCGGCAGCCGCGAGGCGATCCTGCTGGAGGTGCTGGACCGGCGCTGGCGGGACTGGCTGGACGACCTGGCGCCGGCGCTGCGCGCGGCCACGCCGGAGCCGGTGCCGTACGGGCGGGCGGTCGCGGTGGCGACCACGGTGGCGCGCTCGCTGCTGGCGCGGCCGCTGCTGTGCGAGCTGCTCAGCGCCATGCCCACCACGCTGGAGCACAACATCACCCTGGCCTACGCGCGCGACTTCAAGGCCCGCGCCGCGGCGCACTCGGCGCGGCTGCGCGACCTGGTGCTGGCCGAGCTCCCGCAGCTCGGCCGGGACGGCGCGGCGCGCTTCGCGGGCGCGGTCGTGGTGATCACCGGCGGATTGTGGCCGCACACCCGGCCGAGCCCCGCGGTGGCGCGGGCGTGCGCCGAGCTGGGACACCCGCCGGTCGAGCCGGCCGCGCTGGTGGAGGGGCTGGTCGACCAGCTCATCGGACTCTGCGTCCGCCTGAGCTGACCGGGCCGGCCGGCACCTGGCGAGGCTGAGGCCGCTCTCAGCCACGCGCGGTACCGTGGTCCTAACGAACCGAAGGTCTGTTACTCCTGTGGAGGACCTGGGATGACGAGCACCACCACGAGCGCCGCGCCGGCCCGGCGGCGCCGGTCGATCAGGAGGCCGCTCGTCATCGGCCTGATCCTGACGACGATCACCGCGCTGCTGTTCGCGGTGCCCTGGTTCGGCCTGTTCCCGGCGGCCGCGCAGTGGCCCACGCCGGTGCGGGTGGTCGCCGGCGTGGGGTTCCTGGCCGCCGCGGTGGCCATGCCGCTGCTGATGGTGGCGGCCAACCGGCGCGGAGGCTCCGACCGGGCCTCGCGCGCCGCCCACGTGCTGCTCGGCGTGGTCTGGATCGCCTTCGCGTGGACGCTCGTCACCCACGTGCTGCGGCTCGCGCTGCTGCTGGCCGGCGTGGACGACCCGCTGCGCTCGCGCGTGGTGGCCGTGGTGCTCGCGGTGATCATCGTGGCGCTCGCCGGGTACGGCACCCACCAGGCCCGGCGGGTGCCGCCGCTGCGCCGCACCGACGTCGTGCTCCCGCGCCTGGACCCGGCGCTCGACGGGCTGCGGATCGCCGTGCTGGCCGACACCCACTTCGGGCCGATCGACCGCACGCGGTGGTCGCGCGGCCTGGTGGACGCGGTGAACGCCGCCGAGCCGGACGTGGTGGTGCACGTCGGCGACCTGGCGGACGGCACCCCGGCGCAGCGCGGCGGGCAGGTGGCCCCGCTGGCCGGGGTGCGGGCGCCGCTGCGGTTCTCGGTGTCCGGCAACCACGAGTACTACTCGAACGCGCAGGCCTGGCAGGACCGCATGACGGAGCTGGGCTGGACGCAGCTGCAGAACCGGCACCACGTGCTGGAGCGCGACGGCGTGCGCCTGGTGATCGCCGGGGTGGACGACGTGACGGCGGCGGGCTCCGGCGAGCCCGGGCACGGCGCGGACCTGGCCGCCGCGCTGCGCGGCACCCGGCCGGACGACCCGGTGGTGCTGCTCGCGCACCAGCCCGGCCAGGTGCGGGAGGCCGTGGCGGCGGGCGTGGACCTGCAGCTCTCCGGCCACACCCACGGCGGGCAGATCTGGCCGTTCCACTACCTGGTGCGGCTGCAGCAGCCGGTCGTGCAGGGCCTCACCCGGCACGGCGGGCGCACCCAGCTCTACACCAGCCGCGGCGCCGGGTTCTGGGGTCCGCCGTTCCGCGTGTTCGCGCCGAACGAGATCTCGCTGCTGACTCTGCGCGCCGGTCGCTAGGGCTTCTCCCAGACCGACACGTGGCCGGTGCTCTCCGCGGTGAAGGGCGCGCCGGACCAGCCGGACCAGCGCGACCGCAGGCGCAGCCCGGCCAGGCGCGCCATCAGGTCCAGCTCCGCCGGCCACACGTAGCGGAACGGCACCGAGTGGAACTCGCCGCGGCCGTCGGCGATGCGCAGGTAGTTGGAGCTCATGGCCTGGGTGGCGGTGTCGTAGCGGTCGTAGGCCCACGCCGTGTCGCCGGTGCGGAACGGCACGACGTCCTGGCCCGGTGGCAGCCGGCGCAGGTCCGGCACGCCGACCTCGATCACGAAGCGGCCGCCCGGCCCCAGATGCGCCGCGGCGTTGCGGAAGCACTCGACCTGGGCGTCCTGCGTGGTCAGGTTCATGATCGTGTTGAACACCAGGTAGACCAGTGAGAACGGGCCGTCGACCCGGGTGGCGGTCATGTCCCCGATCGTCACGCCGATCGCGTCGCCGCCGGGCTTGGCGCGCAGCCGCGCCACCATCGCCCGGGACACGTCGATGCCGTGCACCGGCACCCCACGGCCGGCCAGCGGCAGCGCGATCCGCCCGGTGCCGACGGCGAATTCCAGCGCCCGCCCGCCGCCGGCCAGTTCCTCCAGGACGTCCACCGTGGCCCCGACCACGGCCGGGGCGAACATATCCGACTCGGAGTCGTCGTACCGGGCCGCGACCCGCTCCCCGAAGTACCCGTCGGTGTCCATCGCGGCCGACGCTACCGAGCCCGCCCCGGCCGCGCGCCGGGTTTTCGCGGCGTCAGAGCGACGCGGCGAAGCGGGCGTTGCGCGCCGCCCCGGTGAGCGTGCTGCCGAGGCCGTCGATGTACCGGACGTCGCACAGCAGTTTCACGCGGTACCCGCCGGACACCACCGCGGACGACACCCCGGAGCAGTTGGGGCCGCCGGTCGCCTTCAGGACGGCGAGCGCGCGTGCCTCGCCGGACGCCTCCGTGAGCGTGCTGCCGTAGCCGTCGATGTACCGCTGCGGTGAGGTGCAGAGGATGGTCGAGCGATAGCCGCCAGCGGTGGTCCCCACCGAGGTGGCCGAGCAGTCCCGCCCGTAGGCCGTGTAGACCTGGTAGAGCAGCAGCGCCTCCTGGTTCGCGGCGCTGAGCGTCGAGCCGTGTCCCTTGACGTAACCCGCGCCCGAGCAGAGCAGCGTCACCCGGTACCCGCCGGTCACCGCCGCCGAACCGGCCGCGCTGCAGGACGCCGCGATCACCTCGGCCGTGCCCGCCTCCGCCGCGCCCGTCTCGGCCGCGCCCGCGGCGGTCGCCGGGACCGCCGTTCCGGCAACGGCCAGCAGCACCATCGACAACAGTCGTCGCACCGGAATCCCCCTCGCTCCGTGATCCACGGCGCCCGAGTATGGCGAGCTCCACCGTGGCGGTCAGCCGCCGGACAGCCCACACGGTGCGACGTGAGCCGTTCGGGTGTCGTGGCACGCCGCCGTGGGGCGATCGCCCGGAACTGGGCGCACGAGGGGCGGTCCGGTGCGTGGTGACGCCGGGCGGCGCTTGCCCGATGGCCGCCGAATTCGGTCGCGTGGCACGGGCGGGACGCCCACGATGGGCGGGTGCGAATCGTCTTCCGCCGGGCCGCTCAGGGCGAGAGCGTCGCCACCATCCACCGTGACGACGGGATCGTGCTGGAGCTGCCGTCCTTCTCGCGCAAGCACCGCATCCCGCACGACCTGGCGCACGCCGTGACCGAACGCGAGCTCGGGCTGGCCGACGGGGTCTTCGGCTCCATCGCGGCCGGCGCCGTGTTCGGCAACATGCGCGTCGTCGCGGGCCGCACGCGCCACGACGCCGCGGCGCGCAGCACACGCGTGCTCGACGCCAACCGGCGGGCGCTGGCCCTGGCCGAGATCATGGCCGGGATGCTGCACCAGGAGGTCGAGGGAACCGTCCGGCTCGGCGCCGTCCAGGCGGCCCGACGCGGCTGGGGCAGCCTCCGCCAGGAACCCTTCCCGTGGACCGACGAGCAGGTGCTCACCGCCGCCGGCGTGCTGCGGGAGCACGGCGAGCGCTGGGTGGCGCTCGGCCCCGCCGACACGCTCGACTTCCCCTGGCCCGCCCGGCTCGTCGCACCCCTGCCCGCCGACGACCGCCGCCACCGCCGCTCCGCGCATCGGGCCAGGCGGTAGCGGCCGAACGGTTGTCGTCGCGTGCCGTTCGGGTGGGCGCCGTTGCGGCGTGTTCCCGGGCACTGCGAGCCTGACCCGATGTCCACACGACTGCGCCTGCTGGCGACCCTGTTGTCGGCACTCGGTTTCCTCGGCCCGGCACTCCCGGCACACGCCACCCTCGGACCCACCACCGTGTCCATCGCCCAGGCGCGGGCGCTGCCGCTGGGCACCATCGTCACGGTGACCGGGACGGCGACCACGCCGTCCGGGGCATTCGAGTCGAGCTTCTTCGACCAGGGCTTCGCCATGCAGGACCTGACCGCCGGCATCTACGTCAGCGTGCCCACGAGCCTGGGGATCGGCCTGCGCACGCGGGTCCGGGTGACCGGGACGCTGCGGGACAGCTTCGGGCTGCGCATCCTGGTGCCGGCCGACGCCGCCGCCGTGACCACCCTGGGCCAGGGCCTTCCGGTGCTGCCCACCCTGGTCCGCACCGCCGACGTCTCCGAGGCGACCGAGGGTCGTCTGGTCCGGGTACTCGGCCGGATCACCCGCCCGCCCGCCTCGGACCTGCCCTACGGCCACAAGTTCTACGTCGACGACGGCTCCGGTGAGCTGACCATCTTCGTCAACCTCCAGGCGGCCATCGACCTCACCCGCCTCGGCGCCGGCGACCTGGTCCTCGTCTCCGGCTTCAGCAGCCAGTTCGACGACCACTACGAGATCGACCCCCGCTTCCCGGCCGACGTCATCGTGCTGCACCGCTGACGCGGACAGCACGGGCGCCGGCCCCGGATCGGTGCGACCAGGGTGCATCATGCGGACGGGATGACGGCCGGATCGACCGCCACCCCGTGTCCGTCCCTGAGGTGCCTGTCCGTCGTGTGGCCCGGTGGAGCCGTGGCCGACGTAGGGTCCGTGGGTGAACACCTGGGTCACCGGCGACGCCTATGAGGCGTACGTGGGGCGTTGGAGCCGTCCGGTGGCGGCGGAGTTCGTGGCCTGGCTGGACGTTCCGCCCGGACGGCGCTGGGTGGACGTCGGCTGCGGGACGGGGGCGCTGACCGGGGTGGTGCTCGCCACGGCGGCGCCGTCGCACGTGATCGGGGTGGACCCGTCGGAGCCGTTCCTGGCCACGGCCCGCGCGCGCCTGGCCGGGGCGGACGCGGGCGCCGTGGCGGACGGTATCGGGGCGGGCGGCGACGGACCGCGCGCCGGGAACGCCGGGCCGCGCGCGGAGTTCCGGGTGGGTGACGCGCGGGCGCTGCCGTTGCCGGACGACGCGGCGGACGCGGTGGTGAGTGGGCTCGCGCTGAACTTCGTGCCGGAGCCGGCGGTGGCCGCGGCGGAGTTCGCGCGGGTGACGGCGCCTGGCGGCGTGGCGGCGGCGTACGTCTGGGACTACGCCGAGGGCATGGGCATGATGCGGCACTTCTGGGACGTCGCCGTCGCGCTCGACCCGGCGGCGGCCGACGAGGCGGCGCGCTTCCCGGTGTGCCACCCGGACGAGCTGACCACCCTGTGGTCCGGTGCCGGGCTGACCGGGGTGGGCGCCCGCGGCATCACCGTCCCCACGGTGTTCGCCGGGTTCGACGACTACTGGGACCCGTTCCTCGGCGGCCAGGGCCCGGCGCCGGCGTACGCCATGGCCCTGCCGGCCGAGCACCGCGACGCCCTGCGGGAGGCGCTGCGGGAACGCCTGCCGACGGCGCCGGACGGCACCGTCCGGCTGACGGCCCGCGCCTGGGCGGTCCGTGGCACGGCACCGCGCTGAGCGTGGCGGACACGCACCGGCCCTCCTCCGACGGGCGAAGGAGGGCCGATGGGCCGGGCGGAGGATCAGCGCAGCGTGAGCGACCAGCTGTTGATGTAGCCGACGTCCGCGCTCGCGGCATCCTGGACCCGCAGCCGCCAGGTGCCGTTCGCCACCTCGCCCGACAGGTTCAGCGTGTAGATGGCATCGAGGTTGTCCGCGCTGCCACCGGCACGGTTGTGCATGACGTACGCCGAGCCGTCCGGCGCCACCAGCGAGACCACGAGGTCACCGCGGTAGGTGTGCACGATGTGCACCTCGACCAGCGAGGACGCCGAGGCGTTGCCGGTGCAGCCGGAAATGGTGATGTCGCTGTAGACCGTGGTCAGGTCCTGGATGGGCACGTCGGTGCCGTTGGTCCCGGAGCACGAGCCACCGATCGGGTTCACCGTCCAGGAGAAGGTCGCCGAGCCGCTGAGCCCGGCACCGGTCGCCGTGAGGGTCACCGAGGACGTGCCGGCCGTGGTCGGCGTGCCGGTGATCTGGCCGGTGGACGAGTTGATCACGAGGCCGGCCGGCAGCCCGGTGGCCGACCAGGTGTACGGCGGGGTGCCGCCGCTGGCGCTGTTGTTCAGCGTGACGGGGGTGCCGACGGTGGCGGTCTGGTTGCCGGGGTTGGCCACCACGGGCGCGCCCGGGACGCCGCAGTACTGGCCCTCCTTGCCGATCGCCCGGTACACGCAGTCGGCGTACTCGGACAGCATCAGGATGGCCTCGCGGTTGCGCGCGGTCTGCGGCGCGATCTGCTCGTCCGGCGGGTAGAAGCCGGCGCCGCCGACCGGGTACAGCTCGAACACGAACGCGAAGATGTCCTGGTCGTGGAACATCCAGTCGATGGACCCGCCGTCCACGATGTACAGGTCGCTCGCCTGTTCCGGCGTGTAGCCGTTGGTCGCCGCCATCTGCTGGCCGATCGTGGCGAACGTGTTGCGTTCGTCCAGGGTCATGTCGGCGCCGGTGTCGGCGGTCCGGTAGCCGAACGGCCACAGGATCAGCTCGGAGTACGAGTGGATGTCGATGGCGACCTTGATCTGCTGCACGCCGCCGACGCGACGGCTCAGGATGAAGTCACGCAGCCGCTGCACCTCGGGGGTGGACCAGGCGAAGGGGCCGCGGTAGGTCTCGCTGCCCGTGCTGCCGCTGGAGCCTCCGCAGCACCCCCACTGGTAACCCCAGTTGCGGTTGATGTCCGTGCCGACGGCGGTCGAGCCGGCGTTCGGCTGACGGTTCTTGCGCCACGACCGGTACGAACCGGTGGCGATGTCGTAGGACGATCCGTCCGGGTTGAACATCGGAATGATCCAGAACTCGCGCGTGTTCACCAGGTTCGTGATGCGCGAGTCGGAACCGTAGGAGTTCGTGAGCTGGTTCGCGATGTAGAGCGCCTGCTCGGTGGTGAGGTGTTCGCGGGCGTGCTGGTTCGCGAAGAACAGGACCTCCGGCTCGTTCTCGTCGGCCGCGGCGTTGTCCGAGATCTTGATTCCCCAGATCGTGCGGCCCTCGTAGGAGGTGCCGATGGCGAAGCGCCGGGCGATCGAGGCGTGGTCGATCTCCATCTGCTGCAGCTCGGCGTTGGTCTCGGCCTCGTTGTGGTACAGCGAGTCGGCCGGCGGGAAGTCGTTGGGCACCGCGTCGGACACCGTCGGCGGGGCCTGGACGCGCTCCGCCGTGAAGCCGAGGGCGGTGATCTTGGCGATCTCGTCGACGGTGGCGGTGACGTGGAGGTCGCCGTGCTCGACGTAGTCGATCGCGGCGCCGGTGCGGGCCACGGCGTTGCGGTCGTCGAGGGTCCGCGGGCCGGTCACCACGTACTGCGCGGAACCGGCACCCTCGGCCGCAGGTGGGGCGCCGGTGGCCGGTTGGGACAGGGTGAGCGTCACGCCCACCGCTACCGCGGAAATGAGCACCACGACTTGTCGTCGCATGCGATCCTCCTGAGGTCGGGCCACACCGCCACTAGCGGACCACCCATTTCATGGTCATTCAATAAGCCGACCGGACGCCAACGGCCGCGCTTCGGCGTCCAGGTGGACGCGGCCATTTATCACGCGGCGGAATTGCGGCGTTCCGTGATTCCGCCGAGCAGGACGCGGCCGAGCACCGGCGGGGCCAGCAGCGCAGCGGGCGGGGTGAGCAGCGCGATGGCCCGGACGAAGGCGGTGGCGACCACCGGGTCGTGCTCGGCGGCGCGCTGGGCCCGGCCGATGTACCGGTTGAGCGCGCGGGTGGCTGGGGTGCGGCGGCCGCCGACGCCGGGGATGGCGAGGTCGGCGACGGCGTTGAGCAGCCAGACCGGCTCGATGATCCGCGCGGCGGCGCCGAAGAAGCGACGGGCCAGGTCGCGGTCGCCGGTGCGCGGGCAGCGGCCCCGGAGAAGGCGGCGCAGCGCCTCGGCCTCCAGCGCGGCGACCGTCATGCCCTGGCCGTAGATCGGGTTGAAGCCGCAGATGGCGTCGCCGAACACCACCAGGCCCTCGGGGAAGGTGCGCAGCCGGTCGTAGCGACGCCAGACGCTCGCCGGGTAGCGGTGCGCGGACGGCTCGGTGAGCGGCTCGGCGGCGGCGACGGCGGCGAGCACGTCCGGCGGCGCGCACCGGGCCAGGAAGGCCAGCAGGCCGGGGTCGTCGGTCGGCGGGTGGTCGCCCACCATGCCCACCGCGGTGAGCATCCAGTGGTCGTTCTCCTGGGCGGCGAACGCGAAGCCGGTGGGCCGCCGCGGCGTCGGGCCGACCAGGGTCAGGCCGCGCGGCGGCGGGCTGGTGCGCAGCCGCACCAGGCGGCTCACGTACACCAGGTCGCCCACGATGCGTTCCTCGGCGGGCAGCCGGTGTCCCAGCGCGGAGAGCCAGGCGGTGGCCCGGCCGCCGCGGCCGGAGGCGTCCACCACGAGGTCGGCGGGCAGCGTGCGCTCCCCCGTGCACACGCCGACCACGCGGCCGCGGTCGGTGAGCGGGCCGGTCACGGCGCACCGGTCGACGAGCCGCACGCCGGGCAGCGCGGCCACCCGGCGGCGCACCGCACCCTCCAGCAGCGGGCGGGTCAGCTGCATCATGGTGGCGCCGGTGCGCGCCCGGACGAACTGCCGGCCGCCGACCACGAAGGTGGCGTCCGGCAACAGGTCCACGGTGGGTGCGCCGGCCGCGGCGAGCTCCCCGGTGAGCCCGGGGAACATCGCCTCCAGGACGAGCGCGCCACGTCGCAGCAGGGCGTGGAAGTGGCGGCCCTGCGGCACTCCGCGCCGCCGCTCGGCGCCGTCCGGCAGCGGGTCACGCTCCAGCACGGTGACCCGCTCGTACTCGCCGGCCAGCGCACGGGCGGCCAGCAGCCCACCCATGCCGGCGCCGACGACCACCGCGTGACCACGCACGCCGCCGACCCTCGCAGCCGGCGCCGGAGCGGCGCTGGAAGGCCACTCCGGCGGCGGTGCGCTGCCGTCACGCGGTGAGCGTGCCCAGCCTGACGGTCACCTGGGCGCAGGTGGTCGACCCGATGTTGCGGAGCTCCACGGTGTAGCGGCGCTCGGCCAGGCCGTCCGAGTCGAACGTCTGGAAGTACTGCGAGCGGACGATCTTCAGGTGGCACGTCGGCGGCAGGCCGATCAGCTGGTGCGCCATCGGCACGTACACCGTGGTGAGCGGGTTGGCGTCGCGCCAGGTGACGAACTGGGTGCCGCCCGGCCCGATGCTGGTGTTCAGCCGCTCGACGATGGACGGCGCCATGGAGCCGATGTACACGTCGGCCGAGCAGGCGATCGAGCCGGAGTTGCGCAGGGAGAAGTGGAACTCCCGGAGGCCGCCGAAGGTGGGGCTGTCCCGGTGCGAGGTCCCGACGACGGTGAACTGGCAGGAGGCGGCGCCGGCCGCGCCCTTCGGCGAGACGCCGAGCACCTGCACGGACGTGGTGGCCAGGTCGTGCGTGAAGTTCCAGAACCCGCTCTGCGTCTCACCGGGGCTCAGGGTGCCGCTGTTGCCGATGAACCCCCCGAGGCGGGCCGCCAGCAGCACGGTGGTGCGGCACGTGACGGAGCCGGTGTTCTTGATGGTGAACATGAACTTGCGTTCACCGCCCGGCATCTGGTGGTAGCTGGTGTCCACCGTCTCGAAGCGGCAGGCCGTGGGCCCGCCACCGGACGGCGAGTAGCCGACCTCGTAGCCGGCGTCGAGCGGGTTGGCGTTGTTCCAGGTCCAGGACTCGGTGCCGCCGGGGGCGAGCGTGGCGGAGAGCCAGGTGGCCTGGAGGCCGGC
>DASWTI010000321.1:0-18308 GCA_036402215.1 Pseudonocardiaceae bacterium | reverse complement strand
GCGGGCGGCGCCCCCCGGCGACCCGCCCCCGGACCCCGCCCGGCCCCCACCGGGGGGGGGCCCGGGGGGGGGACGTCCCGCCCCCGGCCCGCGCCGTGACCCGGCCGCCGTGGGCCGCCGTCACCCCTACTGCGGGTGTTGCCGCCCGCCGATCGGCGAAGCCGTGCAGTGCCTGCTGAACGGCGCTCTCGGCAACATTCGGTGTGAGCGGGGCGCGCGTCGATCAACGGCAGGAGTTCGATCGGATCAGTCGCCTCCGGATTCGCCCAACAGCTCGTGGTACACCTGGTCGAAGACGCCTGCCACAATGACCGGATCGCCGTCACAATTCATCCGGCAGGCCCGGAGACCGTCACCGAGTGGTTCGTCGGGAACGGCACCGTCATTACCGGCGGGTGCAGCTCCCCAACGGCCTACAAATGCATCATCACCGGATGCACCGCGACGTCGAGTACCTGCGATGTCCGGGTGAAGCAACCTGTGCGCGACCGCGTCTACCGGGCCGAGGTGGTCCTGACTCAATCGGGCAGAGCAGAACTCTCTCTGCGAGTGCTGCGATCGACGGGGTACCTCTGTACTGAGAGCCGTTCAGGCGCCCCGTGTTCACCAGTCGCGCGGATCAGACCCCGGTCGTGGCGCGCGGGTACATGACGGCCGGGTCGGTGACCACGTTCACCAGATAGGGTACCCCGGAATCGAACGCCCGCTTGAGCGCCGGCCCGATGTCCTCGGGGTCGGTGACCAGCTCGCCGCCGCCGCCCAGCGCGCGGACCACCTCGTCGTAGCGGGTCTGGGGGCGCAACTCGGCGGCCACGTCGTAGCCGTACAGGAACTGCATCGGGTGCTTCTCCAGGCCCCAGATGCCGTTGTTGCCCACCACCATCACCACCGGCAGGTCGTGCCGCACGAGGGTGTCCACGTCCATCAGCGAGAAGCCGGCCGCGCCGTCGCCGAGCAGCAGCACGACCGGCGAGGACGGCCGGGCGATGCGCGCCGCCACCGCGTAGCCCAGGCCGGTGCCCAGGCAGCCGTACGGCCCGGGGTCGAGCCAGCAGCCGGGCCGCCGCGGCTCCACGTACTTGCCGGCGAACGAGACGAAGTCGCCGCCGTCGCCGATCACCACGGTGTCGTCGCTCAGCACGCGGTTCAGCTCGCCGTAGATGCGGGCCGGGTGGATCGGGTCGCCCGTGCTGCCCAGCAGCTCGGCGTCGCCGGCCACAGCGGCGTCGGCGGTCTCGCGCAGCGCGGTGGCCCAGTCCGCGTACCGGTCGCGCCCGGCGCGCCGCTCCCAGGCCGCCACCAGCCCGTCGAACACCAGCCCCAGATCGCCGCTCGCGGCCCCGGCCAGCTCCTTGTGGGTGCTCACCTGCCCGGGGGAGTCCGCGAGGTGCACGACGGGCGTGGCGCCCTGCGGCCCGAAGGCGCCGTACCCCAGCCGGAAGTCCAGCGGGGTACCGGCCACCAGCACCAGGTCGGCCTCCTTGAAGGCCCGCGACCGTGCCCGGGTGACCAGCAGCAGGTGCCCGGCCGGCAGGATGCCGCGGCCCATGCCGTTGGTGACGGCCGGCACGCCCATGGTTTCGGCGGCCCGCAGCGCGGCCTCCTCGGCGCCGTCCGACCAGACGTCGGAGCCCAGCACCAGCACCGGCCGCTCGGCCGCCGCCAGCAGCGCGGCGATCCGGTCCAGCGCCTCGCCGTCCGGTGCGAGCGGCTGCCGGCGCGGGCTCTGCGGCAGCGCCGCCGTCGCGTGGCTGAACAGCTGGTCCATCGGCACGTCCAGGAACACCGGCCCGCGGTGCGGCTCGGTCGCGATCCGCAGCGCGTCGTGCACCGCGGCGCCGATCATCGCCGTGTCGTGCACGGTCGCCGCGTGCTTGGTCACCGGCGCCAGCAGCGGCGGGTGGTCCAGCTCCTGCAGGCTCCCGGTGCCCCAGCGCGCGGCCGGCGCGCGGCCGCCGACGACCAGCACCGGCGAGCCGTTGAAGTGCGCGGTGGTGACCGCGCTGACGCCGTTGGTCACCCCCGGCCCGGCGGTCAGCACGGCCAGTCCCGGCGTCCGGGTCAGCTTCGCGGTGGCCTCGGCGGCGAACACGGCACTCTGCTCGTGCCGCACGTCCACCAGCCGCATCGGCGGCGGCGCGCCGTCCACGCCGGTGACCGCGCCGTCGTACATCGGGAACACGTGGGCGCCGGACAGCGTGAACATGGTCTCCACGCCGTGCGCCACGGCCGCCGCGACCGCGTGCCGTCCGCCGTGCCCCTGCAGTTCGGTCACCGCTCCTCCTGCGTTCTCGAAGAATGCTCACGTCTACCGCTGAGTACACAGTCAACCGTAGGGTCGGCCGACCGTGCCGTGCGCGGCGCCCGACCATAAGGTGTCGCCCGTGTCAGCGATGCTGCTCGATCAGCAGAGCGCCACCCGGCTGCGGGTGCTGCTCGTCGAGGACGACCCGGGGGACGCGTTCCTCGTGGGCGAGCTGTTGTCCGAGGTCTCGGCGGCGGTCCAGCTCACCGTGGCGACCTCCATGTCCGAGGTCGTGGACGGCGGGCTGCTGGAGAGCAGCGACTGCGTGCTCCTCGACCTCAACCTGCCCGGCACCACCGGCGGTCTCGACGGGCTGCGCCGGCTGCTGGCGCTCGACCCGGCGGCCGCGATCTGCGTGCTCACCGGCACCGACGACGAGCACCTCGGTGCCGCCGCCGTCGCCGCGGGCGCCCAGGACTACCTGGTCAAGGGCAAGGTCGACGGCGAGGTGCTCAGCCGCTCCATCCGCTACGCCGTCGAGCGCCGCCGCGCCCAGATCAACCTGCGGCGGCTGCGCGAGGCCGAGCTGCTGGCCGCCGAGTCCTCCCGCCTGGAGCGCGGGCTGCTGCCGCGGCCGCTGATCGGCGGCGGCGGGGTCTCGGTGCTGCCGTTCTACCGTTCCGGCAGGCGCAGCGCCGTGCTCGGCGGCGACTTCTACGACGTCGTGGAACGCCCGGACGGCGTGGTGCACGCCATCATCGGCGACGTCTGCGGCCACGGTGCCGACCAGGCCGCGCTGGGCGCCCTGCTGCGCGTCTCCTGGCGCGCCCTGGTGCTCGCCGGGGTGCCCGAGGAGGAGGTGCTGCCGGCGTTGCAGCAGGTGCTCGTCACCGAGCGGCACGACGCCTCGCTGTTCACCACCGCCTGCACCGTGGTGATCGGCGGCGGCGGCGCCACGCTGCGCGTCGCCGGGCACCCGGTGCCGATGCTGCTGCGGCCGCACCCCGAGCTGGTGCGGGCCGCCGTCGGCCTGCCGCTCGGGGTCTCCGCCGACGCCACCTGGGCCACCGTCACGGTGGCGCTGCCCGGGCGCTGGGCGCTGCTGCTCTACACCGACGGGCTCATCGAGGGCCACGGCCCGACCCCGCCGGACCGGCTCTGGGACACCGGCCTGCGCACCCTCGTCGAGGCCGAGGCCGGCACGCCGCTGGCCGACCTGCCCGGCCGCCTCATGGAGCGCGCGGAGGAGCTCAACGCCGGGCCGCTGCCGGACGACGTGGCCATCCTGCTGCTGGCCGGAGGACGCCCATGACAGACCCGTCCACCCTGCCCACGCCCACCGCGGCCTCGCAGCTCGCGGTCCCGCTGCCACCACCGTCCTACTCCCACCAGCCGGCCACCGAGGCCCCCGCCTGGCCGCTCGTCACCCGCCGCCGGACCAGCGACCGCTGGCCGATCCGCCGGTGGCTGCTCGTGGTCGGCGCGATCACCATGGTGTTCGCCATCCTCGCGGTGCTCGTCGGCACCGTCGCGCTCACCCGGCTGACCACGGCGCGCAGCGTGGTGCTGTCCGAGATCCTGCCCGCCCAGCAGGCCGCCGAGGACCTCACCCGCGCGGTGCTCAACCAGGAGACCGGCGTCCGGGGCTTCCTGCTCACCGGCCGCGAGGAGTTCCTGCGGCCCTACGAGGACGGGCTCGCCGGCGAGCGCGCCGCCGTCGCCGAGCTGCGGCGGCTGCACGACCTGGAGCACCTCGGCGACATCGGGGACCGGCTGAACGCCGCCGCCGACCTCGCCGAGCGCTGGCGCCGCGACTTCGCCGAGCCGACCATCCAGGGCGTCCGCGACGGCACGCTGCTGCCGCAGTTCGTCGACGTGGCGCTCGGCCGCACCGAGTTCGAGCAGCTCCGGCTGCGGCTCGCCGACCTCGACGAGCACCTGGACACCACGCTGAACGGCGCCATCCTGCGCCTGCAGGACGCCAACTCCTTCCTGCGCGTCGTGTTCATCGGCATCGCCGTCGCGCTCGTCGGGCTCATCGTGGCCGTCGGCGTCTGGCTGCGCCGCGCCGTGACCACGCCGCTGTCCAGCCTCGCCGCCGAGGTCCGGGCGGTGGTCTCCGGCGACGCGCACCGCCGGGTACGCGGCGACGGACCGGCCGAGATCGTCGAGCTGGGCTACGACATCGACGCCATGCGCCGGCACATCCTGACCGAGCTGGACGCGCTGGAGCAGGCGCACCGCCGCCTCGACGAGCAGGCCCGCGACCTGGAGCGCTCCAACCGGGACCTGGAGCAGTTCGCCTACGTCGCCAGCCACGACCTGCAGGAGCCGCTGCGCAAGGTGTCGAGCTTCTGCCAGCTCCTGCAACGGCGCTACTCCGGGCAGATGGACGAGCGCGCCGACTCCTACATCGAGTTCGCGGTGGACGGCGCGCGCCGCATGCAGCAGCTCATCAACGACCTGCTGGCGTTCTCCCGGGTCGGCCGGCTCACCACGGGCTTCGCCGACGTGGACCTGAACGCCGTGGCCGACACCGCGCTCTCGCAGCTCTCCACCGCGCGCGAGGAGGCCGGGGCCGAGATCACCGTGCGGGAGCTGCCGACCGTGCGCGGCGAGAGCGGGCTGCTCCTGCTGCTGCTCACCAACCTGATCGGGAACGCCCTCAAGTTCCACCGCCCCGGCGTGCCGCCCGTGGTCGAGGTGAGCGCCGAGCCGCACGACGACGGCTGGGAGATCGCCGTGGCCGACAACGGCATCGGCGTGGAGCCGGAGTACGCGGACAAGGTGTTCGTCATCTTCCAGCGGCTGCACGCCCGCGAGGAGTACTCCGGGACCGGCATCGGCCTGGCCATGGCCAAGAAGATCGTCGAGTACCACGGCGGCCGGATCTGGATCGACCCCGGGCGCACCGACGGCGCTACCGTCAGGTTCACTCTTCCCGGGGTGACGCCGTCGGCCGCCGTCACCGCCACGCACGACATGGAGGAGCAGACCCCGTGACCGAAGTGACCGACGCCCGCTGCATCAACGTCCTGCTGGTGGAGGACGACCCCGGCGACGTGCTCATGACCCGCGAGGCGTTCGACGAGTTCCTCAACAACAAGCTGGACGTGGTGACCGACGGCGCGGCGGCCGTGGCCTACCTGCGCAAGGAGCCCCCGTACACCGACGCCACCACGCCGGATCTCATCCTGCTGGACCTGAACCTGCCGCGCCGCGACGGCCGCGAGGTGCTCGCCGAGATCAAGGCCGACCCGGTGCTCGCGCACATCCCGGTGGTCGTGCTCACCACCTCGGCGGCCGACGAGGACATCCTGCGCAGCTACCAGCTGCACGCCAACGCCTACGTCACCAAGCCGGTCGACTTCGAGAACTTCATCGCCGCGATCCGCCAGATCGACCACTTCTTCGTGAGCGTCGTGCGGCTGCCCGGCAACTGACGCCGGCCCCGGTCAGGACTGCCCGGGCTGCACCAGCCCCGACTCGTAGGCGAACACCACCGCCTGCACGCGGTCCCGCAGCCCCAGCTTCGCCAGCACGCGCGACACGTGCGTCTTCACGGTCGCCTCGCCGATCACCAGGCGCCGCGCGATCTGTGCGTTGGACAGCCCGGTGGCCACCAGCATCAGCACCTCGGCCTCGCGCTCGGTCAGGGCGTCCGTGCTCGGCGGCGCGGTCGGCGGTGGACGCCGCGCGTAGTCCTCGATCACCCGGCGCGTCACGGACGGCCCCAGCAGCGCGCCGCCGTCGGCCACCACCCGCACGGCGCGCACCAGGTCCTCCGGCGAAGTGGTCTTCAGCAGGAACCCCGAGGCGCCGGCCCGCAGCGCCTCGAACAGGTAGTCGTCCTGCTCGAACGTGGTCAGCACCAGCACCCGGACCTCCGCCGCCCAGGGCTCGGCGAGGATCGCCGCGGTGGCGGTGAGCCCGTCCTGGCGCGGCATCCGCACGTCCATCAGCACCACGTCCGGCTGCAGCGCCCTGGCCAGCTCCACCGCCCGCTCGCCGTCCCCGGCCTCGCCCACCACGTGGATGTCCGGCTCGGTGGTCAGGATCATGCGGAACCCCACCCGCACGACCTCCTGGTCGTCGACGAGCAGCACGCGGATGGTCATACCGGGATTGTCGCCAGCACCTCGAAGGCGCCGTCGCCCAGGGGCCGGGTGCTCAGCTCGCCGCCGTGCATGACGATCCGCTCCCGCATGCCGATCAGCCCGCGCCCGGCGTCGCCGGTGCCGCCGCCGTCCTCGCCGTCGCGGGTGCCGTTCGTGGTGGTCGCCGGCGCCGGCCGCCGGGCGCCCGCGGCGGGCCGGCTGCGCACCAGCAGCCGCAGCCGCTCGGGCGTGTAGCCGAGATCGACCTCCACCCGGGCGCCCGTGCCGGCGTGCTTGAGCACGTTGGTCAGCGCCTCCTGCACCACCCGGTACACCGACAGCTCGACGCCGGCCGGCAGTGGCGGCTGGGCGCCGCTCACCCGCACCCGCACGTCCAGCCCGGTGTCGCGCATCCGCTCCAGCAGCCGTGCCAGGTCGCCCATCGTGGGCTGCGGCTCGCCGTCGTCCCGGGCCCGGTCGCGCAACATGCCGAGCAGCCGCTGCAGCTCGTCCACGGCGAGCCGCCCGGTGTCCTCCACGACGTGCAACGCGCGCACCGCGGCCTCGCGGTCGTGGTCCAGGACGCGCCGCGCGGCCCCGGCCTGCAGGCCCATGACGCTCACGTGGTGCGCCACGACATCGTGCAGCTCGCGGGCGATCCGCAGCCGCTCGTCGGCCACCGCCTGCCGGGTGATCGTCCGGTTCGCCGCGGCCAGCTCCGCGGTGCGGGCCGCCAGCTCGGCCTCCCTGGCGCGCGAGCGGCGCACCGTGTCGCCCAGGATCCAGGCGAAGGTGAACGCCACCACGCTCACCAGCACGGCCGTCACCTTGTCGTACAGCGCGAACAGCGCCAGCTCCGCGCCGTCCAGCGGCACCGCGCCGTAGTCGGCCCTGGCCAGCTGCACGACGGCCACCGTGGCCACCACCGCCAGGTGCGCGGCCCGCGCGGTGCGCGACCAGCGCCGGGCGTACGCGCCGACGGTGTAGACCCCGACCAGCAGCGCGATGCTGCTCGACACGTACTCCGGCACCCGGGCCAGCCCCACCCACAGGTAGGCCACGGTGATCACCGCGAGCGCCGGCAGCGGGAACAGCCGCCGCACCATGAGCGGCGCCGTCATCAGCGCGGTACCGGCCACCGCCACCGTGGTCGACGTGGCCACCGGCAGGCCCAGCCTGGCGTACACCTCGGCGAGCGGCCCGGTCAGCAGCCAGGCGCCGAACAGCCCCAGCGCGGTGATCAGCAGGCCGGTGACGGCATCGAACGCCAGGCTGCGCCGCCCCAGTCGCTCCGCCCGCCGGCGCAGCCGTGCCCGCAGCCCGGCCGCCCTCATTCCGCGACCGTAGCCGACGGTGGGCCGTCCGGACCGACCGGAACGGCTGAATCGGGCACGGACCGTGGCCGACACCGCCCGGAGAGTCGACGGCCGTCACGCCGATGGCCGAGAATGACGCGCGTGACCGCGCCCTCCTCGGACACCGCGCCGAGCCGAGTCCGACCGGTGATGCGCCGCGAGCCCGTCCAGCGCCGCAGCGCCGCCCGGGTCGCCGCCATCCTCGACGCCTGCGCCGCGCTGCTGGACGAGTTCGACTACGACGAGCTGACCACGTCCAAGATCGCGGAGCGGGCCGGGGTGCCGATCGGCTCGCTGTACCAGTACTTCCCGGACAAGCGCGCCGTCGTGCAGGCCCTCACCATGCGCAACCTGGACGCCTTCACCGCCGAGGTGGAGCGCATCTTCGGCGGCACCAACCTGCCGGACGGCTGGCCGGAGGCCGTGGACCTGGTGCTCGACCAGTACCTGCGGATGCTCGACGACGTGCCCGGCTTCGGCCGCATCCGGTTCGGCGACGTGGTGGACACCCACCTGCTGGACGCCGAGGAGGACAACGACGCGGTGATCGCCGCGAAGCTCGCGGACCTGTTCATCCGGGCGTACCGGGTGCCGGACTCCGAGGACCTGCGGCTGGCGTTCTGGATGGTGGTCGAGGTGTCCGACGCGCTGATCAAGCTCGCGCTGCGGCTGGACGGGACGCAGCGGGCGACCGCCCTGGAGACCACCCGCCAGGTGATCCGCGGCATCCTCGGCCGGCACATGGGCTCGTAGCGGGCGGCCTCCTGGTCGTACCTGAGGATTCCTCGTATTGTCTGCGCGCATGGACCACGCCTGGCGGAACTGGGCCGACACCGCACGCTGCCATCCGGCCCGGGTGAGCCGGCCGCGCACCGAGGCCGAGCTGGCCGAGGCCGTGCGCGCGGCGGCGGCCGGCGGCGGCCGGCTGCGGGTGGCCGGCGCCGGGCACTCGTTCACCGCCATCGCCTGCACCGACGGCACCCTGGTGGATCTCTCGGACTATCGCGCGGTGCTCGCCGTGGACCGGGCCGCCGGGCTGGTCACCGTCCAGGCCGGCATCACGCTGGCGGCGCTCACCGCCGAGCTGCACCGGCACGGCCTGGCCCTGCACAACCTCGGCGACATCGCCTACCAGTCCGTGGCCGGCGCCATCTCCACCGGCACCCACGGCACCGGGGCCACGCTCGGCAACCTGTCCACCGCCGTGGCCGGCCTGCGGCTCGTCACCGCGGACGGCACGGTGCTGGACTGCACGGCCGACTCCGAGCCGGAGCTGCTCGCCGCGGCGCGCGTCGGCCTCGGCGTGCTCGGCGTGATCTCCACGGTGACCCTGCGGTGCGTGCCGGCGTTCACCCTGCACGCGCTGGAGGAGACCCGGCGCCTGTCCGCCGTGCTCGGCGAGCTGGACACGCTGGTCGACGGCAACGACCACTTCGAGTTCTACTGGTTCCCCGGCACCGACTGGACCACCACCAAGCGCAACAACCGCACCACGGAGCCGCCGCGCCCCCGGGGCCGGGCCGCGGCGTTCCTCGGCGACGTGGTGCTCTCCAACCTGGTGTTCGGCGCGGTGTGCCGTACCGCCGTGCGCTGGCCGGCGGCCTCCGGGGTGCTGCGCTCCGTGGTGCCGCGGCTGGGGACCACGGAGTACTCGGACGCGAGCTTCCGGGTGTTCGCCTCGCCGCGCCTGGTGCGGTTCGCGGAGATGGAGTACGCCATGCCGCGCGCCGCGTTCCCCGAGGTGTTCGAGCAGGTGCGCCGGCTCGCCGACCCGCTGGCCTCGCACGTGGTGTTCCCCGTCGAGTGCCGCTGGGTGGCGGCGGACGACATCCCGCTGTCCCCGTCGTCCGGCCGCGACACCGCCTACGTCGCCGTCCACGTCGTGCGCGGCAACGACCACGAGCCGTACTTCCGCGGCGTGGAGCGCATTCTCGACTCCGTGGGCGGGCGGCCGCACTGGGGCAAGCTGCACTACCAGGACGCCGACGTGCTCGCCCAGCGCTACCCGGAGTGGTCACGCTTTCAGGCGCTGCGCCCCCGGGTTGACCCGAACGGGCTGTTCACCAACCCCTACACCGATCGCGTCCTCGGCCCCGCCACCTGACGCCGCGTCGCCCGGCCCGCCGCGCCGGTGACCGCGCCGGTGACCACGCCGCCGTGGTCAGGCGAAGCCCTCGGCGCGCAGGTCCGCCGCCGTCGGCCTGAGGGTGGGCGCCAGGATGCGCAGCACCCCCGCCGCCCCGGCCGCGCCGGCGCGCCGCCTCGGGTCGCCGATGCCGGTGGCCAGGTGCACCAGCCCGCGGGTGCTCGGCGCCAGCACGTGCAGGCCGCGCCCCGCGTCGCCGTCCGGCCGCACCACCGTGCCGGCGTAGGGGCCGACCGCGACGACGGTGTGCACCTCCGGCAGGCTCCCGCCAGTGCGCTGCAGCCGCACCGCCACCGCGCTGGTCGCCGCCAGCGCCCAGGGCACCGGGTTGTCCGCGCCGCCCGGCAGGCGCAGCCGCCAGCCGTCCACCAGCCACGGCCCGTCGATCGGCGCGTCCAGCCGCACCGCCGGGTCCGGCAGGTCCACGCCGGTCACCACGAGCACGCCGCGTGGCGTCACCAGCACCGCGTCCAGCACCGGCGCGAACCCCGGCAGCGAGAGCCCCAGCAACGCGACCCCGCCGAGCACCTCGTCGCCCGCGCCGATGGCCCTCAGGCAGGCCGCCAGGTCCGCCGCGACGAGTGACGGCGGCGGGGCCAGCCGAACGATGTGCACCCGGGCCTCCTCGCGCCGTGCCAGGAACTCCCTGCTCACGGACACGGTAGGGCCGGCCTGCCGACCTCGCGCCGCACTTCGACGCAGCGTCACCGGCGTTACCCGATCGAGTGGCATCTCGTTGGCATGGCAGGCACCGAACAGCTCCGGACCGACCCTGGGAGGGCCCATGACACCGTTCAGGTCACGCCGCGCCGCGGGAACCAGCCCGGGACGGTCCCTCGCCGGGCCGCTCGCGGGCGCCCTGGCCGGGGTCCTCGCCGCGGCCGTCCTGGTCGCCGCCCCGGCCGCCGCGGCACCCGCCCCGTCCACCCTGGCGCCGCTGTCCGCCTCGCTCGTGACGCAGCTCGCGGCGGCCACCGGCCTGCCGATGCCGATCATGGTCCACGGCAGCACCCTGGCCGCGGCGGACGCGGCCGTCGTCGCCACCGGCATGACGCGGGTCGCGAGCTTCGACCGGATCGGCGTGGTCGTCGCCCGGGCCACCCCGGCCCAGGTCGCCGCCGCCCGCTCCCTGCCCGGCGTCACCTACCTCGAGGGCGACGGGCCGCTGCGCACCCTCACCGCGACCTCGCACGTCGCCACCCGCGGCCTGGAGGCCCGCGCGCTGACCGGCGCCAACGGCACCCGCCTCGACGGCACCGGCGTCTCGGTGGCCGTGGTGGACACCGGCATCGACCCCACGCACCCGTCGTTCCGCGGCGCCGACGGCCGCACCCGCGTGGTCCGCAACCTCAAGAGCCTGTGCCTGGACGAGTCGAGCGCGGCCACGGACTGCATCCTCGACCTGCCGCTGGGGGTGGACACCGACACGCTGTCCGGCGGTGGCCACGGCACCCACGTCAGCGGCATCGCGGCCGGCGGCGACGTCCGGATGAGCACCGGCGGCACCGCCACCGGCGCCGCGCCCGGCGCGCGCATCGTCTCCATCTCCACCGGTGCCGTGCTGCTCATCATCGGCGCCGACGCCGCGCTCAACTGGATCCTGGAGAACCACCGGGCGCCGTGCGGCACGCCGAGCACCACCTGCCCGCCGATCAAGGTCGTCAACAACTCCTACGGCCCCAGCGGCGGCGGTGCCTTCGACCCGGACTCCGCGACCGTCAAGCTCCAGCGCCGGCTCGCCGCCGAGGGCGTGGTCATGGTGTGGGCCAACGGCAACGACGGCGGCGACGGCTCGGCCGACCTGTCCAACCCGCCCGGCAAGGACCCGACCGGCGGCGTCATCTCGGTCGCCTCGTACCACGACCTCGGCACCGGCACCCGCGACGGCGCGGTCTCCGAGTTCTCCTCGCGCGGCCTCGCCACCGACGCGTCCACCTGGCCGGACATCTCCGCGCCCGGCGAGGACATCACCTCGTCCTGCCGGCTCACGCTGCCGATCTGCCTCACCGGGCTGGACCCGCGCAACGGGCCGGGCCCGCTGGACCTCGGCACGTTCAACACCATCAGCGGCACCTCGATGGCCGCGCCGCACATCGCCGGCATCGTGGCGCAGCTCTTCCAGGCCCGCCCGGACGCCACGCCCGCGCAGATCGAGGCCGCGCTCAAGGCCGGCGCCCACAAGTTCACCGACGGCGCCCCGTACGCCGGCGGCACCTCGTACGACAAGGGCCACGGCCTGGTGGACGTGGTCGCCGCGGTGGCCGCGCTGACGTGAGGTCCCGTGCCCCGGCCCCTCGCGGGCCGATCCGGGGGAACGGGGACCGTTCCCGGCTGGGTGGGAGCCGGGAACGGTCCTCCACCAGGCCCCGGGCGCCCACCGGCTCCCCCAACGGGGGAACCCCGGACCGCCGACCGAGGTTTCGGTGGCCCTCGGTGGCGGATCTTCGGTCACACGGTGCACAATGTCCCCGCGGGCCACTCATGGATCGCCGCTGATGACCGCTACGTACGAGGAGTAGGGGAAGAACCCCTCGTCGAGCGGAGGTCGGGCTGTGAGCACCCGTGGCGTTGTGTACGTCCACTCGTCGCCGGCAGCGGTCTGTCCGCACGTCGAGTGGGCCATATCGGGCACCCTGGGTACCCGTGCGAACTTGCAGTGGACGGCGCAGCCGGCCGCTCAGGGGCAGCTGCGGGCGGAGTGCACGTGGTTCGGTGACGTGGGCACCGGCGGCAAGCTGGTCGCCGCGCTGCGCGCGTGGCCGATGCTGCGCTTCGAGGTCACCGAGGAGCCCAGCCCCGGCGTGGACGGCGAGCGCTTCTGCCACGTCCCCGGCCTCGGGCTCTGGCGCGCCCGCATCGGCGCCAACGGCGACATCATGATCGGCGAGGACCAGCTCCGTTCCGTGGTCGCCTCCTGCCGCGGCCCCGAGGCCTTCGCCCACCAGGTCGACCAGCTCCTCGGCGCCGCCTGGGACGACGCCCTCGAGCCCTACCGCCGCGCCGGCGACGGTGCCCCCGTCGCCTGGCTCCACCAGGTCGGCTGACCCCGGGCGCCCCCCGAACCTCACCCCCGCCCACCCTCCGTCCATCCCCGGCCGGAGGGTGGTGCATGTCCGGCCCGCGTCCCCGCGCCGAGCACGAAGCCCGTTCCCGCGCCCGGAGTCCCCGCCCGCCGGGAGGGCACGGGCGCGGCTCGGCATGGCGGTGGTCGGTGGGCCGGGGTGCGGTGCCGGTGCGGCGCGGGGGCGCGGCCGGGGAGCGCGCGTGTTGTGGGAACCTGGGCCGGTGAAGGACCGGCTGGGCTGGCTGCTCCCCGTCGTGGTGGTGCTGGTGCTCGCGCTGGGTGTGGGCGCCGGCATCGGGGTGCGGATCCTGGCGGCGCAGGCCGGGAGCGACCCGGCCGGCGGCGCCGTGCCGACGACGACCGCGGCCGTGCCGCCGCCGGGGCCGACCGGGGTCACGCTCTCGGCGGACGCGGCGGCCCACCCGGACGGGGCGCGCATCCAGGAGCTGCTGCAGCGCCACTTCAACGCGATCAACAACCACGACTACGCGGTGTGGGTCAGCACGGTGGTCGCCCGGCGGATCGCGGACACGTCCGAGGAGGACTGGCAGCAGCAGTACAGCACCAGCCGGGACGGCTCGATCGTGGTCAACCGGATCGAGCCGGCCACCGGTGGCCAGGTGGTGCTGATCTCGTTCACCAGCACGCAGGCCCCGGAGGACGCGCCGGTCAACCTGCCGGGGGCGGACTGCGTCCGCTGGTGGGTCAGCTACCGCGTGGTCACCGAGCGCGGCCAGCCACGCATCGACGCCGGCGTCCGGAACACCACCATCAACGCCCCCTGCTGACCCGGCCCGCGGTACGCCACGCGGCCGGGGCCCGACGGACCCCGGCCACGTGACGGAACGGAACTGACGGAACGGGCTACAGCGGGATGTTGCCGTGGGCGCCACGACCGGCGTGGGCGGCCGCCAGCGTCTCCACCAGCCGCCGCCGGGTGTCCACCGGCTCGATGACCTCGTCCACCACGCCGATCGCCAGGGCGCGGTTCACGCCGCCCGCGATCTTCTCGTGCTCCTCGGCCAGCTGGTTGTGCAGTGCCTCGCGGTCCGCCTCGTCGGCGGCGGCCAGGGTGCGCCGGTGCAGGATGCCGACGGCCGCCTTGGCGCCCATGACGGCCACCTGGGACGACGGCCAGGCGAACACGTGGGTGGCGCCCAGCGAGCGGGAGTTCATCGCGATGTACGCGCCGCCGTACGCCTTGCGGGTCACCAGGGTCACGCGCGGCACGATGGCCTCGGCGAAGGCGTGCAGGAGCTTCGCGCCGCGCCGCACCACGCCGTCCCACTCCTGGCCGACGCCCGGCAGGTAGCCCGGCACGTCCACCAGCACCACGAGCGGGACGCCGAACGAGTCGCACATCCGCACGAACCGCGCCGCCTTCTCCGCGGACGTCGAGTCCAGGCAGCCGCCGAGCCGGATCGGGTTGTTGGCGATGACGCCGATGGTGCGCCCGCCGAGCCGGCCGAGACCCACCACGATGTTCGGTGCCCAGCGCGGCTGCAACTCGTCGAAGCCGTGCTCGGCGTCGAGCAGCCGGCGCACCACGGGTCGCACGTCGTACGCCCGCTGCGGCTCGGCCGGCAGCAGCGAACCCAGCTCCGGGTCCGGCGCCACCGAGTGCAGGTCGAACATGCCGGGGCGGGCGAACAGCCCGGTCAGCCGGCGCGCGCGGGCGAAGGCGTCCGCCTCGTCGTCGGCGATCACGTGCACCACGCCGGACTTGCGGCCGTGCGCGGACGGCCCGCCGAGGGCCTCCATGTCCACCTGCTCGCCGGTGACGCTGCGCACCACCTCCGGCCCGGTGACGAACACCCGGCCCTCCGGGGCCATGATCACCACGTCGGTGAGCGCCGGGCCGTAGGCAGCGCCACCGGCCGCCGGGCCGAGCACCACGGAGATCTGCGGGACGCGGCCGGAGGCACGCACCATGGCGGCGAACACGCTGCCCACGGCGTCCAGCGCCTCGACGCCCTCGGCGAGCCGGGCGCCGCCGGAGTGCCAGAGGCCGATCACCGGGCAGCGCTCGCGCACCGCGGTGTCGATCGCCTCCACGATGTGCCTGCAGCCCTCGGACCCCATGGCGCCGCCCATCTTGGTGGCGTCCGTGCAGTACACGATGACCTTCGCGCCGTCGATGCGCCCGCGGGCGATGAACGCGCCGCTGGTGTCGCGCGGACGCAACGGGATCAGGCTGTCCGCGTCGAGCAGGCGCGCGGTGCGCTTCTCCGGGTCGCGGCCCCCGGCGGACTGCGGCTTGGCCGCCGCCTCGGGTCGCGTTTCCAGGGTGGTCATCGTGGTGGTCCCCCTTGTGGGAGTGGGCGAGGGCTGGTGGGTACGCCGGCGGGGTCGGGGTGTGCGGCGGATCAGGGCTCCGTGAAGACCAGGGCGACGTTGTGGCCGCCGAAACCGAAGGAGTCGTTGACGACCGCGCTCAGGGGCAGCTTGCGGGCCTGGCCGGCGACCACGTCGAGCTGGACGGCCGGGTCCTGGTTCTCCAGGTTCAGGGTCGGCGGCACCACGTCGTCGCGGATGGACAGCACGCAGGCGATCGACTCGACGGCTCCGGCGGCGCCCAGCAGGTGACCCAGCGCCGACTTGGGCGCGGTGATCACCGGGTGCGAGCCCACCGAGGCGCGGATCGCGGCGGCCTCGGCCACGTCGCCGACGGCGGTGGCGGTGGCGTGGGCGTTGACGTGGCCGACGTCGGCCGGGTCCACGTCGCCGTGCCGCAGCGCCATCCGGATCGCCCGCGCGGCGCCGTGGCCGGCCGGGTCCGGGGCGGTGATGTGGTGCGAGTCGGAGCTGGTGCCGGCGCCGGCCAGCCGCCCGTACACCCGGGCCCCGCGGGCGCGGGCGAACTCGGCGCGCTCCAGCACCATGATGCCGGCGCCCTCACCGAGCACGAACCCGTCGCGCTCCAGGTCGAACGGCCGGGAGGCCCGCTCGGGCTCGTCGTTGCGGGTGCTCATCGCGCGCATCTGCGCGAAGCCCGCCACGGGCAGCGGGCAGATGCAGGCCTCCGCGCCACCGGCGATCACCACGTCGACCTCGTCGTTGCGCAGCATCCGCCACGCCCAGGCCAGCGCCTCGGCGCCAGACGCGCACGCCGAGACCGGCGCGTGCACCCCGCCCAGCGCGCCGAACGCCAGGCCCACGTGCGCCGCGGGCCCGTTCGGCATGAGCATCGGGATGGTCAGCGGCGACACCTTGCGCATGCCGTGCTGCTCCAGCAGGTCGTCCTGCCTGAGTAGCGTGAGCGCGCCCCCGATGCCGGTGCCGATGATCACGGCCAGCCGCTCGGGGTCGACGGCGTCCGCCGCGTCGGCGGGCAGGCCGGCGTCCGCCCAGGCCTCGCGGGCGGCCACCATGGCCACCTGCTCGGACCGGTCGAGACGCCGGGCCTGCACCCGTTCCAGCTTCTCCGTGGGCTCCACCGCCAACTGTGCGCCGATGGTGACCGGCAGGTCGAAGTCGTCCAGCCAGTCCGCCTTCAGCGCGGCGACACCGCTGCGTCCGTCGATGAGCGCGTCCCAGGTGGACGGGACGTCCCCGCCCAGCGGGGTCGTCGCGCCCAGTCCGGTGACCAGGACTTCCGGGGTCATCACGCCTCCGCGGCTGCAGCGACTGCGAACAGGTGGTGGTGGGCTCGGGTCACGCCAGGTTCGAGCTGATGTAGGTGACGGCGTCCCCGACGGTCTTCAGGTTGGCCAGCTCGTCGTCCGGGATCTTGACGCCGAACTTGTCCTCGGCCTGGACGGCGATCTCCACCATCGACAGGGAGTCGATGTCGAGGTCGTCCACGAACGACTTGTCCGGGGTCACCTCGGCGGTGTCGACGCCGGCCACCTCCTCCACGATGGCGGCCAGCTCGGGGAGGATCTCCTCGCTCTTCACAGGGTTCCCTTCTTGGTGCGTCTCGGGTCTGAGTGGTTCACGGGCACAGCGCGACCTGCCCTGCGTAGGTCAGGCCGGCACCGAAGCCTACGAAGAGCATCACGTCGCCGCTGCGGACCCTCCCGGCGGCTCGCATGTGGTCCAGGGCGAGCGGGATCGACGCCGAGGACGTGTTCCCGGACTCAACGATGTCGTCCGCCACCACGAGGTCCGGTCGCGCCCCGGCTGAGCGGAGCTGGCGCGCGATGGCCTCGATGATCCGCAGGTTGGCCTGGTGCGGGATGAGCACGTCGATGTCCGACGGCTGCAGGCCCGCGAGTTCCACGGCGCGGCGGGCGATCGGCCCGATCCGCGAGGTGGCCCAGCGGAACACCGACTGGCCCTCCTGGTGGATGTGACCGCGCTCGGTGGTGCGGATGACCTCGGCCTGGTCGCCGGCGCTGCCCCAGGCCACCGGGCCGATGGCGGGCTGCGCCGAAGGGCCGACCACGGCCGCGCCGGCGCCGTCGCCGAAGATCACGCAGGTCGCCCGGTCGTCCCAGTCCACGATGTCGGACAGCTTCTCGGCGCCGATCACCAGCACGTGCCGGGCGGAGCCGGCGCGCACCATGTCGGAGGCGGTGGCCAGGCCGTAGCAGAAGCCGGCGCACGCCGCGTTCAGGTCGAAGGCGCCGGGCGCGCTCACGCCGATCCGCTCGGCCACCTGCGCGGCGGCGTGCGGGATGGACGTGGGCATGGTGCAGGTGGCGACGAGCACCGTGTCGATGTCCGCGGGGCTCAGCCCGGAGTCGGCGACGGCCTTGCCCGCGGCCTCGGCGGCCAGGTCGAGCAGCGACTGCTCCGGGCCGGCGATCCGCCGCTCCACGATGCCGACGCGCTTGCGGATCCACTCGTCGTTGGTGTCCACCCGGCGGGACAGCTCCTCGTTGGTGACGACCCGCTCGGGCTGGGCGCTGCCGATCCCGACGATCCGGGCGCCGGGCGCGCCCTCGCCGGTCCTCAGGGTGACGCTCACGCCGCGGCTCCCGCCCCGGCCAGCGCCGCGACCGCCTTGTCCAGGTCGGCCGGGGTGCGGACGGCCACCGTGGTGACGCCCTTCAGGTCCCGGCGGGCGAGCCCGCTCAGCGTGCCGGCGGGTGGGAACTCGATCGTCGTGGTCACGCCCAGCTCGCGCATGGTGGCCATGCAGGCGTCCCAGCGCACCGGCGAGGTCACCTGCGACACCAGGCGGCGCAGCACCTCGGTGCCGTCGGTGACCGGCCGGCCGTCGGCGTTGGACAGCAGCGTGCGGTACGGCTCGTCCACCTTCACGGTGTCCGCGTGCACGGCCAGGGTGTCGCGGGCCGGCGTCATGAAACGGGTGTGGAACGCCCCGGCGACCGGCAGTGGCACCACCCGGGAGCCGGCCGGCGGCGCGTCGCACAGCGCGGTGAGCGCCGGGCGACGGCCGGCGGCGACCACCTGGCCGGCGCCGTTGCGGTTGGCGGCGTCCAGGCCCAGCTCG
>DASWTI010000320.1:0-5963 GCA_036402215.1 Pseudonocardiaceae bacterium | reverse complement strand
GGGGTGCCGATCGCGACCCGCGGGCCTGCCGAGGCCGCGGACGCCGCGGCCGAGCTACGCGTGGTCATCGCCCCGACGCTACCAATCACCGTCGCCGCCGGCCCCGGCGCGCGCGGGACCGCCGCCACGGGCCACCTCACCGGGCACCGCGGGAACACCGCGGCACGCGATGGCGAGGAGAACCGGGGCGTCGGCTCGGCGGCCGGCAGCCCGTCGGGCGGCCCCGGATGCGACGCGGCGAAGCGCCGGAGCGTGACCGACCGGTCCGGAGCCCGGGCCGGCCGGCAGGCCGTCCGACGACTCGTTCCCAGGGTCACCCGGGCCTCCCCGAAATCGAACGTATGTGCGATCATGGTCGCACCCGCTGGGGCGGACGACGTAACGAAAGGCCCTTCGGCCCCGGCCTGGTGGCCGAGTGAGCTTGATCACGCGCGCGGGCCGCCAGGGGCCTCGGCGGACCGGTGATACGTGGCGTCGCCCGACGGTCGGCGGCGAAGGCCCGATCACCCTAAAGCGGCACGACAAACGGTCATTCCGTCTGCATCGGTGACGTAGGGCAATACGCCGTCAGCCGCTCACCGCGCACAGGCGACCGTTCAGCAGACCGCGTGTCCGAAGATTTGCCCCCAGTGACGGGGCCTCGTTAACGTCCCGGCGTCCGTTGTCACGGTCTGGTCACAGGGCAACGAGCCGGCGCAACCACGTCGACTCACCCGGGTTCCCCCACCCGGCGCCCAGCTAAACCGGACTCCCCGATACGGAAGGGCAGGTCTTGGCTCGACACCGCTCCCCCGGTGGCCATCGACCCTCCCCGGAACTGACGCAGGCGCTGGATGGCGCTCGCACGAGGTCCGGCGGGTCACACAGGCTTCCTGCGCCACCCCCGGCGCTGCGTGGACGCATCGTCCTCGCCGCAGTCGCCGCCGGCGCATTCGTCGCCGCCGGGTCCACGTTGAACCAGGCACAGTCCTCGGACGGCACCACCTCCGCCCTGGACGGCATCGCCCCGCTCGCCGGGGACAACGTCCAGACGACGTTCGGCATCGGTGGTGGCACCACCGCCGAGGACATGCTGCGACCCCAGGTCCTGGCCTACGCCAAGACCGACACCACCCAGGTGCAGAGCCTCGCCAAGGGCGAGCGGATCGGCGTCGAGCGCGCCGCCCGTGAGGCCGAGGCCCGTCGTCCGCTCTACGCGCTGCCCACGGTCGGCACGTTCACCTCGGGCTACGGCGCCCGCTGGGGCACGACGCACTGGGGCATCGACATCGCGAACCGCATCGGCACTCCCATCGTCTCCGCCGCCGACGGCGTGGTCGTCGAGACCGGCCCGGCCAGCGGCTTCGGGCTCTGGGTCCGCGTCCAGCACAACGACGGCACCATCACCGTGTACGGCCACATCGACCGCTCCCTGGTCCACAAGGGCCAGCAGGTCAAGGCCGGCGAGCAGATCGCCACGATGGGCAACCGGGGCCAGTCCACCGGCCCGCACCTGCACTTCGAGGTCTGGAACCCGAACGGGGCCAAGATCAACCCGGTCACCTGGCTGCGGAACAAGGGCCTGGACATCTGATCAGTCCGGCGGCCCGTCCCGCCAGTGAATATCGCCCCCGGAACGGCGAACGGCCCGGGCGCGCCCCACCCGCGCGCCCGGGCCGTTCCTTTGTCCCCGTCGGATGGTCATCGACCCCCGTACGCCCACCTCAGATCGTCCCCGACGCCCGCGAATACCGCCCGGTGAACCCGGGGCCGCCCGCTGCCGGGCACCCGTCAGGGGCCGGCACAGCCCCTGACTGTGAGGCTCCCCCATCGGCGCCCGGCAGGGCTCAGAGCTTGACCATGGGCGGGCCGCCGCGCAGCAGGATGCGGATGTTCGAGCCGGTGCCGAAGTCGATCGTCACGTTGGCCATCACGCCGGAGCCGTCGGTGGCCACCACGGTGCCCAGGCCGTACTTGTCGTGGCTCACCCGGTCGCCCACCTCCAGCGCGAGCACCGGGGCGTTCGAGGCCGGCTTGAACGAGGACACCGGACGGCTGCCGCGGCCGCTGCCCTCCGGCGCGTTCCCGGACCCGATGGCCGGGCCGAAGCCACGCCGGCCGAACACGCTGCGGCCCATCGGCGCCGCCCGGTCCGCGGCGATCCGCCGCCAGTCCACGAGCGACGGCGGCACGTCGTCCAGGAAGCGCGAGGGCGGGTTGGCCATCGGCTGCCCCCAGGCCGCGCGCATGGTGGCCCGCGTCAGGTACAGCCGGCGCATGGCGCGCGTGATGCCGACGTAGGCCAG
Source organism: Pseudonocardiaceae bacterium (assembly GCA_036402215.1). Taxonomy (GTDB): domain Bacteria; phylum Actinomycetota; class Actinomycetes; order Mycobacteriales; family Pseudonocardiaceae; genus DASXTS01. Next base: position 3,678 of record DASWTI010000320.1, on the reverse strand, counting down.
GCGCCGCTCCTCGGCCAGCTCGACCGGGTCGGAGAACGCCCGCTGGTGCGGGAACACGCCCTCCTCCCACGCGGTGCAGAACACCACGGGGAACTCCAGGCCCTTCGCGGTGTGCAGGGTCATCAGCGTGACCACGCCGTCGCCCGAGTCCGGCACCGAGTCGGAATCGGCCACCAGCGACACACGCTCCAGGAAAGCGTTGAGGGAACCGGGTTCCGTGGTGTCCACATCGGACAGGTCCACAGTGGACCCATCCAGGTCCACAATGGACTCATCGGCCGCGACGGGGCCCAGGGCGGCCTGCTCGGTGAACTCCCGGGCGACGTTCACCAGCTCCGTGAGGTTGTCCAGCCGGGACGCGTCCTGCGGGTCGTCGGCCGCGGTGCGCTCCAGCTCGGCGCGGTAGCCGGTGCGGTCCAGCACCGCCTCCAGGATCGCCGCCGGCTCCTCGCCGTCCAGCACGAGCTGGCGCAGCGAGTCCCACAGCTCGACGAAGTCCGCGATCGAGCGCTGCGAGCGGGTGGCCAGCAACGGCACCTCGCCCCGCACCGCCGCCCGCAGCGCGTCCGCGAACGAGACGCGCTCCCGCTCGGCGTACACCGCCACGCAGGCCTCGGCGCGCTCCCCGATGCCGCGGCGCGGCGTGTTCAGGATCCGCCGCAGGCTCACCGTGTCGTCCGGGTTGTCCAGCACCCGCAGGTAGGCGAGCGCGTCGCGCACCTCGCGCCGCTCGTAGAACCGCACGCCGCCGACCACCCGGTACGGCAGGCCGAGCCGGATGAACACCTCCTCGAACACCCGCGAGGCGCTGTTGGTGCGGTAGAACACGGCGACGTCGCCGAACACCGCCTCGCCGCTGTCCACCAGGCGGTCGATCTCGGCGGCGACGAACGCGGCCTCGTCGTGCTCGTTGTCCGCGACGTAGCCGACGATCTTCTCGCCGTCGCCCTGGTCGGACCACAGCCGCTTGTCCTTGCGGTCCGGGTTGCGCGAGATCACCGCGTTCGCCGCGGACAGGATGGTCTGCGTGGAGCGGTAGTTCTGCTCCAGCATGATCGTGCGCGCGTTCGGGAAGTCCCGCTCGAACTCGGTGATGTTGCGGATCGTCGCGCCGCGGAAGGCGTAGATGGACTGGTCGGCGTCACCGACCACGCACAGCTCGGCGGGCTCCTGGTCCTCGTCGGCCGGGGCGACGAGCTCGCGCACCAGCACGTACTGCGCGTGGTTGGTGTCCTGGTACTCGTCCACCATCACGTGCCGGAAGCGCCGCCGGTAGTACGAGGCCACCTCGGGGAACACGGTGAGCAGCTCGACGGTGCGCATGATGAGGTCGTCGAAGTCCAGCGCGTTGGCCTGGTTCAGCCGCTGCTGGTAGCCGCGGTACACCTCGGCCACCCGGCGCTCGAAGTCGTTGGTGGCGCGGCCCGAGGCGTCGTCCGGGTCGAGCAGCTCGTTCTTCAGGTTGGAGATCTGGGTGGCCAGGCCGCGTGCCGGGTAGCGCTTCGGGTCCAGGTCGAGGTCGCGCGCCACCAGCGCCACCAGCCGCCGCGAGTCGTCCGCGTCGTACACCGAGAACGAGCCGGACAGCCCGAGGTGCTTGGCCTCGCGCCGCATGATGCGCACGCACATGGAGTGGAACGTCGATACCCACATGGCGTTGGAGCGGCGGCCGATCAGAGCCTGCACACGGTGCTTCATCTCCGCCGCGGCCTTGTTGGTGAAGGTGATGGCCATGACCTGGCCGGGGTGCACGTCGCGGGCCGCCAGCAGGTAGGCGATGCGCGAGGTGAGCACCTTGGTCTTGCCCGAGCCGGCCCCGGCCACGATGAGCAGCGGGGAACCGGAGTGCAGGACGGCCTGCCGTTGCTGGGGGTTCAGCCCGTCCAGCAGCGCCTCCGGGCTCAGGGGCCCGGGGTGCTCCGGTGGGGAGTCGTCCGGCAACGGCGCGTCCATGGCGGGGAGATCGAACAACGTACTCATCGTGGTGCCAACCGTACCGGCGCGCACCGACAACGACCGCACCGTCCGCCACGCCGCGGACGCGCCCGGTCGCCGGCGGACGGTCACGGACGGAGACCGGCCGGAAGCGCAACGGAGGAGTGGTGGATCTTCGGCGGAGCCGTGGCAGACTAGGGCCGTGCGGACGCGCTGCTTCTCCTTTTTCTACGGGTACCGGACCCCGGTGCCCGTGGTCGCGTAGCACCCTCAGCAACCACGACGCCCCGGAGTCCTCGGACCCGGGAGTGTTCGTCGTGCCCGGACCAGGACACCGGCCCACCACCGGAGGACCGACCGATGGCCACGAGCAACGACACCGCCCCAGCGGCGGCGGACACCGAGATCGACGCCCTGCGCGGGGAGATCGATCACCTGGACGGCGAGATCCTGCGCCTCGTGCAACGACGCTCCGAGGTGTCGCAGCGCATCGGCGCGGCGCGGATCGCGGCCGGCGGCACCAAGATCGTGTACAGCCGGGAGATGGCCGTGCTGTCGCGGTACGGGCGCCTCGGGCAGGAGGGCCGCGAGCTGGCCCTGCTGCTGCTGCGGCTGGGCCGCGGCCGCCTGGGCCACCGCTGAGCCGGGCCACCGCCGAACTCGTCCACCGCCGAACTGGACCCGCAGCGCACTTGGCCCCCTGCACCGGGCAATAACTGAGCTGAGCCGGAAACCCCGCGTGCCTCAGAGGTCGAGCTGGTACTCCAGCTCCGCGTGCAGCCGGTCCACGCGACCGGCCAGCCGCACCGGATCCGTCGGCGCGACGGTGGTCCACAGCTCCGCGCCGCCGAGGCCGGGGCGTGACTCCAGCAGATAACGCCCGGCCGCCGAGTCCACGAACGCGGCGACGTACGGCGCACGGTGCCGGCGGCCCCACCTGTCCAGGCGGGCCGCGCCGAACTGGCCGGCACCCACGATGCCGTCGAGGGCCTCGGCGAGTTGCTCGGCGTCGCCCGGCCGCATGCCGCGCTCCTGGAGCGCCGCGCGCATCCCGCGGGCGTCACCGGCCGCGCAGGCCTCGCCGAAGGAGCGCTCGGACAGGGACACGGAGTGCCCGGTGCCGGGCGGGTGATCGGGCAGCAGCCCCACGACGGAGCGGATGAGGCCGCCGGGCGTCACGGGGGCGATGGTGAACCGGCCCTCGCGCAGCACCCCGATCACGCCGACCTCGCCCACGGAGCCGGCGAGCGCCCGGGTGACCACCGAGCCGTAGGTGAGCCGCGCGTCGACCTCGCGGGCCGGCCGGGCCAGCACCCGCAGGAGCTCCACCAGGTCCGGGTCGAGGGACACCGGGCCGCCGACGCCGCGGGCCTCCAGCCCCTCCCAGGCCTGCCGTACGAGCTGCGCGCGCTCGTCGTAGGTCCAGCCGTGGCCGAGCAACCGGTACACGGTCGGGAACGGGCCGAGGCCCAGGTGCTCCCAGATGACGTCGAACTCGAGCGGGCTGAGCGTGACCGCGTGGTCCGTCGGGACGCTCACATGCCCGGTCGGTCGCCGCCGATGACCGGCGGCGCGACCCGGACGCCGTCGCCCCAGATGTCCTCGGTCTCCAGCAGGTAGTCGGGCCGCCGGTGCTCGGCGTCCTCGTCGCCCCGCGTGCCACCGCCGAGGGGCGCGCCGCCGAGACCGGCGCCGGCGCCCACCGCGCCCGGCCGGTTGGCCAGCGCCCTGGCCTCGGCCTCC
>DASWTI010000319.1:0-12505 GCA_036402215.1 Pseudonocardiaceae bacterium | reverse complement strand
GCCAGGGCAGCACGGCGTCCACGCCGGCCTCGGTGGCAAGCTCCACGGCCAGCTCGCCGCGGTCGCCCTTGAGCAGCGCCTGGGCGAGCGTCACCCGCAGGTCCGGCGCCGGCACGGCACGCGCCGTCAGCACGTCGAGGGCAAGGGTGTCGCGGCCGGGCACCGCGGCCACGGCGCACTCCGCGAGGCCACCGCGGCCGTCGGTCAGCAGCAGCCGCTCACCGGGGCGCAGCCGCCGCACCCCGGCGGCGTGCCGGCCCTCGGCGCCGTCGAGCAGGTAGGGGCCGGCCGTGGGCAGCGGGTCGGCCAGGAAGACCGGGAGCACCGGGGTCGCCGGCCGCCGGGCCGGGCTCAGCGCCCGCCGAGCGAGTCGCGCAACCGGGAGAACAGCCCGCCGGCCCGGCCGTTGGCCGCCAGCTCCGGCTGTTCCTCGCCGCGCAGCTCGGCCAGCTGGCGCAGCAGCTCGGTCTGCCGGGCGTCCAGCCGCGTCGGGGTCTGCACGTCGAGGTGCACGTACAGGTCGCCGCGCCCGTCGGTGCGCCCGGTGGAGCGCAGCCGCGGCATGCCGCCGCCGGGCAGCCGCAGCACGGCGCCGGACTGGCTGCCGGGCTCCAGGCGCAGTTCCTCGGTGCCGTCCAGGGTGGCCAGCGGCAGCACCGCGCCGAGCGCCGCGGCCGTCATCGGCACCTTCACCACGCAGTGCAGGTCGGAGCCGTCGCGGCGGAACGACTCGTGCGGCTCCTCCTCGACCTCCACGTACAGGTCGCCGGCCGGGCCGCCGCCGGGGCCGACCTCGCCGTGCCCGGCGAGCCGGATGCGCATGCCGTCGGCCACACCGGCGGGGATCTTCACCGACACCGAGCGGCGGGCCCGCACCCGGCCCTCACCGCCGCACTGCTGGCACGGGTCGACGATGACCTCGCCGAAGCCGCGGCACGTCGGGCACGGCCGGCTGGAGACCACCTGGCCGAGGAAGGAGCGCTGCACGGTCTGGATCTCGCCGCGGCCGTGGCACGTCTCGCAGGTGCTGGCGGAGCTGCCCTGGGCGGTGCCGAGGCCCTCGCAGCGGCCGCACAGGATGGCGGTCTCCACCGCGATCTCCCTGGTCACGCCGGTGGCGCACTCCTCAAGCGTGAGCGCGAGCTTGAGCAGCGCGTCGGAGCCGGGCTGCACGCGGCTGCGCGGCCCGCGGCCCTGCGCCGTGGTGCCGAAGAAGGCGTCCATGATGTCGCCGAGGCCGAAGCCGGCGAACGGGTCGCCCATGCCGCCGGCGCCGCCGCCGGGCTGGCCGAGCGGGTCGCCGCCGAGGTCCACGATCTGGCGCTTGCGCGGATCGGACAGCACCTCGTAGGCGGCCGTCACCTCCTTGAACTGCGCCTGGGCCTCCGGGTCCGGGTTGACGTCCGGGTGCAGCTCGCGCGCCTTCTTGCGGTACGCGCGCTTGATCTCCTCGGTGCTGGCGTCACGCCGCACCCCGAGGAGGCCGTAGTAGTCCCTTGCCAAGCCCGTGCCTTCCACTTCTGTCGCCCTCCGTGCGTCCCTCAACGCCCGCCGAGGATGTCACCCAGGTACCGCGCGACCGCGCGCACGGCCGCGATGCTGCCCGGATAGTCCATCCGGGTCGGGCCGACCACGCCCATTCCACCGAGCACGGCGCCCGCCGTGCCGTAGCCGATGGAGACCACCGAGGTGCTGCGCATCTCGGCCGCCTCGTTCTCCTCGCCGATGCTCACCCGCACCGTGCCGGGATCCCCGGCGACGGCCAGCAGCTTGAGCACGACGACCTGCTCCTCCAACGCCTCCAGCACCTGGCGCAGCGAACCCGGGAAGTCCGCGGTGTTGCGCGTCAGGTTCGCGGTGCCGCCGAGCAGCAGGCGCTCCTCGGGGTGCTCGACGAGCGTCTCGATGAGCACCGTGGAGATTCTGGTCACCGCGTCCCGCAGCTCGCTCGGGGCCCGCTCGGGCAACTCGGACACCGCCACCGAGGCGTCCGCGAGCCGCCGCCCCACCAGCGCCGACGTGAACATCCCGCGCAGCCGTGCCACGTCGTCGTCGCCGAGCACGTCGCCCAGGTCCACCAGCCGCTGGTCCACCCGGCCGGTGTCGGTGATGAGCACCAGCATGAGCCGCGCCGGGGTCATGGCGAGCACCTCGATGTGCCGCACCGCGGAGCGGGTCAGCGTCGGGTACTGCACCACGGCCACCTGCCGGGTCAGCTGGGCCAGCAGCCGCACGCTGCGGCGCAGCACGTCATCGAGGTCGACGGCGCCGTCCAGGAACGACTGGATGGCCCGGCGCTCGGCGGCGGAGAGCGGCTTCACCTGGGACAACCGGTCCACGAACAGCCGGTACCCCTTGTCGGTGGGGATGCGGCCGGCGCTGGTGTGCGGCTGCGTGATGTAGCCCTCCTCCTCCAGCGCGGCCATGTCGTTGCGCACGGTCGCGCTCGACACCCCCAGCTGGTGACGGTCCACGATGGTCTTGGACCCGACGGGCTCCTGCGTGGACACGTAGTCGGCGACGATGGCCCGCAGTACCTCGAAGCGGCGCTCGTCGGCGTTCATCCCGTCACCTCCCGCGTCGCACCCACAAGGTTGAGTCTACGGAGCGCAGGACACGTGCGCGCCACTACGCTGGACCGGCGGCAACGAGGTCGGGAGGTGGCCGTCGGGTGATCTTCAGGGACGTGCGGGAGGGCCGGCCCTACCCGGCGCACGGCCTCACGCCCCGCGACTGGGCCCGCATCCCGCCGCGCCAGGTACGGCTCGACGAGCTGGTCACCACCAAGAAGGTGCTGGAGCTCGACCGCCTGCTGTCCGAGGACTCCACGTTCTACGGCGACCTGTTCCCGCACGCCGTGCAGTGGGCCGGCGAGCTGTTCCTGGAGGACGGCCTGCACCGTGCGGTCCGCGCGGCGCTGCAGCAGCGCCCGATCCTGCACGTCCGGGTCCTGGAGCTCGACGCCGTCCGCCGCTGACCCTGCCGGCGTTCCGGCCGGCCCGGCCACCGCCCGCCACCCGTTCCGGCGGCGCAAACGGTCCACTCGCCCCGCCCCACGGGGCAAACGGTCCATCCACCCCGCCCCACCGGGCAAACGGTCCATCCACCCCACCCCACGAGGCAATGGTCCATCCGCCCGCGAGGTCAGGGCTACGTGAGGGCGCGGACGACGGCGTCGGCGAGGAGGCGGCCGCGGGGGGTGAGGACGGCGCGGCCGGTGGCGAGGTCACCGGGGTCGAGCAGGCCGTCGGCGGCGGCGGTGCGGGCGGCGGCCCGGCCGGGCGGGTCCAGGGCGTCCACCGGCAGGCCGGCCGCGAGGCGCAGCTCCAGCATGACGCGCTCCACGTGCCGCTCGTCGTCGGTGAGCACCTCGCGGGCGTACGCCGGGGACTCCCCGGCGGCCAGCCGGCCGGCGTAGGCGGCGGGGTGCTTGACGTTCCACCAGCGGACGCCGCCGACGTGGGAGTGCGCGCCGGGGCCGGCGCCCCACCAGTCGCCGCCGAGCCAGTAGCCGAGGTTGTGCCGGCAGCGCGCGGCCTCGGTCCGTGCCCAGTTCGACACCTCGTACCAGTGCAGGCCGGCGCCGGTGAGCGTCGCGTCGACCAGCTCGTAGCGCGCGGCCAGCACGTCGTCGTCCGGGGCCGGCAGCTCACCGCGGCGGACCTTGGCGGCGAGCGCGGTGCCCTCCTCGACGATCAGCGCGTACGCGGACACGTGGTCCACCTCGGCCTCCAGGGCCGCGTCCAGCGAGACCAGCAGGTCCTCGTCACGCTCGCCGGGGGTGCCGTAGATGAGGTCGATGCTCACGTGCCCGAACCCGGCGGCACGGGCCTCCCTGGCGGCGGCCACCGCGCGGCCCGGGGTGTGCGTGCGGTCGAGCGTGGCCAGCACGTGCGGCGCCGCGGACTGCATGCCGAGCGACACCCGGGTGAACCCGGCGGCGCGCAGGCCGGCGAAGAACTCCGGCGACGTGGACTCCGGGTTGCACTCGGTGGTCACCTCGGCGTCCGCCGCCAGCCCCACGGCCGCGCGCACCGCGTCCAGCACGCCGGCCAGCCCCTCGGCGCCGAGCAGCGAGGGCGTGCCACCGCCCACGAACACCGTGCCGGCGGGCGGCACGGCCGGCCCGAGCACCCGCCGGGCCAGCGCCAGCTCCCGCCGCACCGCGTCCAGCCAGGACCGCGGCGAGGCCGCCGAGCCCAGCTCCCCCGGCGTGTACGTGTTGAAGTCGCAGTAGCCGCAGCGGGTGGCACAGAACGGCACGTGCACGTACACGCCGAACGGCCGCGACCCCAGCCCGGCCAGCGCCGGCCCCGGCAACCCACCTCCGGCGGGCACCGGCTCCCCATCGGGCAGCACGGAGGGCATCAGGACTCCTGGGGGGTGGTGGCCGCGGTGCGGACGTACGCGGTGCTGCGGCCCCGGGCCTTGACGCCAGGGGCGAGGGTGAGCACGCCGCTGTCCACCGCGGCCCGCAGCAGCTCACTGGCCCGCACCGACTCCACGCCGAGCAGGTCCTGCACGTCGGCGTTGCGCACGCTGCCGTTGCGGCCGGCGATCTCCGCGATCAGCCGGATCGACTCCTGCTTGGGCCGGGAGTGGTACGGCAGGATCGGCGCGAGGACCTCACGCGCCGCGTCGGTGAGCCGCCACGCCCACCGTCCGTCGGAGCGCGGGTTGGCGGTCCGGACGAGCAGCCCGGCGCGGGTGGCACGGTCGATGAACCCCTTCAGCTCGGGCTCCCCCTCCTGGGCCGCCTCGGCGAGCTCCGCGGCGGTGACCGACGACCGGCGACGCAGCAGGTCGACCGCCACGAACGTGCGGGCCATGGCGAGCAGATCGGGTGGCAGCAGCCGGATCAGCCGGTCCACCTCGGGCACCGGCCGTCCGCCGCACAGCACGACGCGGACACCGCCGTCGCGCTGGGTGAACTCCGGCCGGGGATGCCCCAGGCGGATCAGGTCGATGAACATCCGGTCCACGCCGGTGCCCTCCCGCTCGGCCAGCCGCAGCGACCGCAGGACGTCGCCCAGCGCCCGGTTCCTGGTGCGCGACGGCGCGGTCAGCACGGTCCGTTCGGTGATGCCGCCGAAGAAGCCGCCCGGCGAGAACACCGTCAGCTCGTCACCGGCGTGGTCGAGCACGATGTGCTCCGGAATGTCCCAGTCGCGGTGCATGACCGCGTTCACCAACGCTTCCCGGATCGCCCCGGGCGGCAACGCCGGCAGCGGCACCCGGACCCCGCTGGGCGTCTCGGTGTGGCCGAGCACCGGGTTGTTGAACTCGATGGCGCGCAGCGTCTGCACGACCTCCTCGATGAGCCCGCGGCCCACCGTGGTGACCCGGGCCGTGCTGGGCGCGCCGGGAGCCGGTCGCCGCAGGTAGAGGATGCGTCCGGTGTCCGAGGGGCAGAGCAGGAGCTCGCCGGCCCGGTTGAGCGAGCCGTCCGGCCTGGTGAGCTGCAACCGGGCCAGCAGGTCGGCGTCCGGCAGCCCGGTGATCGCCAGGCGGTCCGGCTCCTGGCTCTCGGAGAGCAGGTCGCGCAGCACCTCCACGGCCGCGGAGCGGGCGTCGGACACGGGCCGGCCGGCGGGTACCGCGGACCAGTCGTGGCTGACGCGTTCCCGGGACCAGTCCACGAGCTGGGCCACCGTGGCCATGTCGACGCACGCGCTGCCGAGCCGCCGCGGCGTGCGGCGGCCGCCGTTCCTGGAGACGGTGGCCGAGTGCGGTTCGGCGGAGCAGTTGCGCGGCACCAGCAGGAGCAGCAGACGGCGGCCGGCCTCGGTCACCTCCCGGCAGGAGACGACGAGCGGCGGCGCGGTGATCTCGGCGATCCGCCGCCGCAGCTCACCGGCATCCAGGTCGGTGCCGATCAGCGCGTCCTCGCCGCTGCGCCGCTCGTCCACGCCGACGACGAGCACGCCACCCTCGTGGTTGGCGAGGCAGGCGGCGGCCTCGGCCAGCAGGCGGGCGGCCGCGTCGCTCTCCCGCGCGCCGATGCGGTGGCCGCCAGCGGCGTCACGCCGGGTGGGATCCTCCTTGAAGTCGAGCGTCTCCGACTCCAGGGTCTCCGGCGCGGAGCCGGTCAGCACCGCCGCCACGGCTCGCGCCGCCTCGCGCAGGCGAGGGTCGTCGTGCGTGCAAAGCCCGGAGATCACGGCGCCAAACATACACCCTGTGGGCGTGGACACCGGGCATACGTTTAGTCCGCGTCGGTCCGACGTTGTGGTCCCCGTCCCATCATGCGAACGGTGGTGGACCGTTTCTCGGGAACCGTGGCACGCTAACGGCATGTCGCTGCGCGATCCCGGGCTCGTGGCCAGGCGCCACGTTGACCTCGTCCGGGTGTCCAGCGCGCTGTGCCGGCGAATGGGCTGCTAGCCCGCGCCGCTGCCTGACCTGATCACCAGCCGGCGCCGGGTGCGCCGGCCGGGTTCCCCGCGACCAGTGGGTTCCTCGCGTCCGTGCGCACCGCCCGGTGCCACCACGACGCACGGACGAGGAGCCGGACATGGCCGACGACCCGCCGACCAGCACCGCGAGCACGGCAGCGCCGGCCGCCCGGCGGCGCCGCGGCGAGGGCCAGTGGGCGCTCGGTCACCGCGAGCCGCTCAACAAGAACGAGCAGGTCAAGAAGGACGACGACGGCCTGAACGTGCGGGCGCGCATCGAGAACATCTACGCCCACCGCGGGTTCGCCTCGATCGACCCGGCCGATCTGCGCGGCCGCTTCCGCTGGTGGGGCCTCTACACCCAGCGCCGCCCCGGCATCGACGGCGGGCGCACCGCCACGCTGGAGCCGGAGGAGCTGGACGACGAGTTCTTCATGCTGCGGGTGCGCTCCGACGGCGGCGCCCTCACCACCGAGCAGCTGCGCGTGATCGGCGAGCTGTCCCAGCAGTACGCGCGGGACACCGCGGACGTCACCGACCGGCAGAACGTGCAGTACCACTGGATCCGCGTGGAGGACGTGCCGGCCATCTGGCAGCGGCTGGAGGCGGTGGGCCTCACCACCGCGGAGGCCTGCGGCGACACCCCGCGGGTGATCCTGGGCTCGCCGCTGGCCGGCATCGCCGAGGACGAGGTGATCGACGGCACGCCGGCCGTCCGGGAGATCCTGCGCCGCTACATCGGCGACCCCGCGTACTCGAACCTGCCGCGCAAGTTCAAGACCGCGGTGTCCGGGCTGCCGGACGTGGCGCACGAGGTGCACGACGTGGCGTTCGTCGGCGTGACGCACCCGGAGCACGGGCCGGGCTTCGACGTCTGGGTGGGCGGCGGGCTGTCCACCAACCCGCGGCTCGCGCAGCGGCTGGGCGCCTGGGTGCCGCTCGGCGAGGTACCCGAGGTGTGGGCCGGCGTGGTCGGGGTGTTCCGCGACTACGGCTACCGGCGGCTGCGGCACCGGGCCCGGCTCAAGTTCCTGGTCGCGGACTGGGGGGTCGAGCGGTTCCGCGAGGTGCTGGAGACGGAGTACCTGGGACGGGCGCTGCTCGACGGGCCCGCGGTGCCGGTGCCGGACCGGCCGCGCGACCACGTGGGCGTGCAGCGCCAGCGCGACGGGCTGCTCGCGGTGGGCGTGGCGCCGGTGGCCGGCCGGGTGTCCGGCTCCACGCTGGTCTCGGTGGCGAAGGCCGCCGAGCGGGTCGGCTCCGCGCGGGTGCGCCTCACACCGCAGCAGAAGCTGGTGGTGCTGGACGTGCCGCCCGCGGAGCTGGACGGGCTGGTCGCCGAGCTGGAGGCGCTGGGGCTGCCGGCGAACCCCTCGGCCTGGCGACGCTCCACCATGGCCTGCACCGGCATCGAGTTCTGCAAGCTGGCGATCGTCGAGACCAAGGCGCGGGCGGCCTCGCTGGTCACCGAGCTGGAGCGGCGGCTGGCCGCGGTGGACACCGCGGACGCCCCGATCACGGTGCACATCAACGGGTGCCCCAACTCCTGCGCCCGCATCCAGACCGCGGACATCGGTCTCAAGGGCCAGATCGTCACCGGCCCGGGCGGCGCCCAGGTGGAGGGCTTCCAGGTGCACCTCGGCGGCGGGCTCGGCGCGGACGCCGGCTTCGGCCGCAAGCTGCGCGGCCACAAGGTGACCGCGGCCGAGCTCGGCGACTACGTGGAACGCGTGGTGCGCCGGTTCGCCGAGCAGCGGGAGCCCGGGGAGCGCTTCGCCCGGTGGACGGCGCGCGCGGCCGAGGCGGACCTGCGATGAGCGCGCCGACGCGGGCCGTGCCGTTCCACTGCCCGTACTGCGCCGAGGAGGACCTGCGTCCGGTGGCGGAACCGCACGGCGCCTGGCGGTGCGCCGCCTGCCTGCGGGTGTTCGTGGTGCGTTTCGTCGGGCTCGCCGCCCGTGAGGAGGTTCAGCGATGACCACGACGAGCCCGGCGCGGGCGGAGCGCCTGCGGGGGATCGCGGACCGGGCCGCCGGGCTGCTCGCCGACGCGACCGCCGAGGAGGCGCTGGCCTGGGTGGACACCACGTTCGGGGACCGCTGGTGCGTGGCGTCGAACATGCAGGACGCCGCCCTGGTGCACCTCGCGGGGCGGCGGCGGCCCGGCGTGGACGTGCTGTTCCTGGACACCGGCTACCACTTCGCCGAGACCATCGGCACCCGCGACGCGGTGGCCGCCGTGTACCCGGTGCGGGTGCTGGACGTCCGGCCGTCGCGCACCGTCGAGGAGCAGGACGCCGAGGACGGCCCGCGGCTGTACGAGCGCGAGCCCGGACGCTGCTGCGCGATGCGCAAGGTGGCGCCGCTGGAGCGCCGGCTGGCCGGCTACGAGGCCTGGGTGACGGGCGTGCGCCGCGTCGAGGCGCCGACCAGGGCGAACGCCCCGGTGGTGAGCTACGACGAGCGCTTCGGCCTGGTGAAGGTGAACCCGCTGGCCGCCTGGACCGACGAGGACCTCGCGGCCTACCTCGACCGGCACGGCGTGCTGGTGAACCCACTGGTGCAGGAGGGCTACCCGTCGATCGGCTGTGCGCCGTGCACGGCGCGGCCGGCTCCCGGCACCGACCCGCGCAGCGGCCGCTGGGCCGGCACCGCGAAGACGGAGTGTGGTCTGCATGGCTGAGGCGCTGCTGGCCGAGGCACCGGTGGCCGGGCCGGCGACCGAGGCGCTGTCGGCGCTGGAGTCCGAGGCGGTGCACATCATCCGTGAGGTGGCCGGGGAGTTCGACCGGCCGGTCATCCTGTTCTCCGGCGGCAAGGACTCCACGGTGCTGCTGCACCTGGCGCGGAAGGCGTTCTGGCCGGCGCCGGTGCCGTTCCCGTTGCTGCACGTGGACACCGGGCACAACTTCGAGGAGGTGCTGCGGTTCCGCGACGAGCTGGTCGCCAGGCAGGGCCTGCGCCTCGTGGTGGCCCACGTGCAGGACTGGATCGACGACGGGCGGCTCACCGAGCGGCCGGACGGCACGCGCAACCCGCTGCAGACCGTGCCGCTGCTGGACACCATCGCCCGGCACCGCTTCGACGCGGTGTTCGGCGGTGGCCGCCGCGACGAGGAACGGGCCCGGGCCAAGGAGCGGATCTTCAGCATCCGCAACGCCTTCGGCCAGTGGGAGCCGCGGCGGCAGCGGCCGGAACTGTGGGACCTGTACAACGGCCGGCACGCGCCGGGCGAGCACGTGCGGGTGTTCCCGCTGTCGAACTGGACCGAGCTGGACGTCTGGCGCTACATCGAGCGCGAGCGCATCCCGTTGCCCTCCATCTACTTCGCGCACCCCCGCGAGGTGTTCCGGCGGGACGGGATGTGGCTGACGTCCGGGCCATGGGGCGGACCACGGCGTGGCGAGGCGCCGGCGGTCCGCACCGTGCGCTACCGCACGGTCGGCGACGGCTCGTGCACCGGCGCGGTCGAGTCCGGGGCGGCCACCGTCGGGCAGATCATCGCCGAGGTCGCGGCGAGCCGGCTCACCGAGCGCGGCGCCACCCGGGCCGACGACCGGCTCTCCGAGGCCGCCATGGAGGACCGCAAGCGGGAGGGCTACTTCTGATGGGCGAGCTGCTGCGGCTGGCCACGGCCGGCTCCGTGGACGACGGCAAGTCCACGCTGGTGGGCCGGCTGCTGCACGACACGAAGTCGGTGCTGGCCGACCAACTGGAGGCGGTGGTGCGCGCCTCGGTGGACCGCGGGCTGACCACACCGGACCTGTCGCTGCTGGTCGACGGGCTGCGCGCGGAACGTGAGCAGGGCATCACCATCGACGTCGCGTACCGGTACTTCGCGACGCCGCGGCGCACCTTCGTGCTCGCCGACACCCCGGGCCATGTGCAGTACACCCGCAACACGGTGACCGGGGCCTCCACCGCACAGCTCGGCGTGCTGCTGGTGGACGCGCGCAAGGGCCTGATCGAGCAGACCCGGCGGCACGCCGCGGTGCTCGCGCTGCTGGGGGTGCCGCGGCTCGTGCTGGCGGTCAACAAGATCGACCTGGTGGGCTACGACGAGTCGGTGTTCGCCCTGGTGGCCAAGGAGTTCGCGACCCACGCGGCGGCCCTCGGCTACCCGGACGAGGCCGTGGTCACGGTGCCGGTCTCGGCGTTGCTCGGCGACAACGTGGTGGACCGCGGGGTCAACACCCCGTGGTACACCGGCCCGACGCTGCTGGAGCACCTGGAGACGGTGCCGGTCGCGGTGGCCGACGACGAGGCGCCGTTGCGCTTCCCGGTGCAGTACGTGATCCGCCCGCGCACCGAGGAGCACCGGGACTACCGCGGCTACGCCGGCCAGGTGGCGGCCGGGCTGGTGCGGCCGGGCGACGAGATCGTGGTGCTGCCGGGCGGCGGCCGCGGCACGGTGGCCCGGGTGGACACCCCGGACGGCCCGCTGCCGCAGGCCGGCGCCGGCCGTTCGGTGACCCTGGTGCTGGCCGACGAGCTGGACGTCGGGCGCGGCGACCTGATCGCGCACGCCGCCGCACCGCCGGTGCTCACCGACCGGATCACCGCGACGGTGTGCTGGCTGGCCGACCGGCCGCTGCGGGCCGGGGCGCGGCTGCTGCTCAAGCACGGCACCCGGACGGTGCCGGCCGTCGTGACCGACCTGCTCGCCCGCTTCGACGAGCAACGACTGTCCACAGTGGATGATCCGGGGTCGTTGGCGCTCAACGACATCGGCCGGGTGGCCCTGCGCACGGCGGAGCCGTTGCCGGTCGACGACTACGCCGCCAGCCGGCGCACCGGCTCGTTCATCCTGATCGACCCCGGTGACGGGGCGACGCTGGCCGCCGGCATGGTGGGCGGCCGGCTGCCGGTGCCGGACGAGGCGCCGGGGGCGCTCAGGGCACCAGGAGCGCCGGGAACGCCCGGCGTGAGCTGTACCGACGGCGGCGCCGTGACCCTCGACGGCGCCGTCGCGGACCTCCCCGGGGATCGCTGACCGCACGCACCACGGGGGCCACCGGCCGACGACGCCCGGGAGCCCGATCGCCCGCTCTCCCCCGCTATCCATCGGAACTGGTGGTGAACCATGCGCACCCTCGTCCTGCTCGCCCTGGTGGGCCTCGGCGCCCAGCTCGTCGACGGCTCCCTCGGCATGGCCTACGGCGTCACGTCCACGACGCTGCTGCTGGCCGTCGGCACCAACCCGGCGGCCGCCTCGGCCACCGTGCACCTCGCGGAGATCGGCACCACGCTGGTGTCCGGCGCCGCGCACTGGCGCTTCGGCAACGTCGACTGGAAGGTCGTCGCCAAGATCGGCATCCCTGGCGCGGTCGGCGCCTTCGCCGGCGCGACGTTCCTGTCCGGGCTGTCCACCGCGACGGCCGCCCCGGTCATGTCGCTGATCCTGCTCGCCCTGGGCCTCTACATCCTGGTCCGCTTCACCACGTTCGGGCTGCCGAAGGGCAACCTGGGCAAGCCGCTGCGCAAGCGGTTCCTGACGCCGCTCGGCCTGGTCGCGGGGTTCGTGGACGCCACCGGCGGCGGTGGCTGGGGCCCGGTCGGCACCCCGGCCATCCTGGCCAGCGGCCGCCTGGAGCCGCGCCGCACCATCGGCTCGATCGACACCAGCGAGTTCCTGGTGGCGGTGGCGGCGAGCGTCGGCTTCTTCATCGGCATCGGCTCGGAGAACATCTCGGTGAGCTGGGTGGTGGCGCTGCTGCTCGGCGGCGTGATCGCCGCGCCGATCGCGGCCTGGCTGGTCCGGCACATCCCGCCGCGGGTGCTCGGCTCGGCGGTCGGCGGCCTGATCATCCTGACCAACGCCCGCACGCTGCTGCGCAGCGACTGGATCGACGCCCCGGACGGCGTGCGGTACCTGTTCTACGCCGCCATCTACCTGGTGTGGGCGGCGGCGCTCACGCACGCCGTGCGCCGGCACCTGGCCGACCGCCGGTCCGACACCCTGGTGCCGGAGGGCTCGGACCGGCCGGCCGGCGAGGGCGAGAAGGCCGGCGCCGCGTCATGACCACCACGTCGGCCGGCGCCGCCACCCTGGTGGCGGTGGCGCACGGCAGCCGCGACCCACGCTCGGCCGCCACGGCGGCGGCGCTGGTC
>DASWTI010000318.1:0-3557 GCA_036402215.1 Pseudonocardiaceae bacterium | reverse complement strand
CAGGCGGCACGGCAACCCTGGCCGCGGACGGCACGGCGGCGGGCGGCACAGCCTCGGCGGCGGCCACCTGCGCAGCGGCGATCGGGCCGGTGCTCGCCGGATCGGCGGTCGGCGACTCCCCCGGGAACGACCCGATGGTCCACCGGTCCGCAGTCCCCGTCCCCGCGGCGGGCCGCTCCGCGCCACGCGGGTCGGCGGCAGCTCGGTCACCGGTGGGCGAGCCCGCCTGTCCGGTGGCGGGGTCCGCCCCCAGGGCCCCAGCGGCGGTCCGATCCGCACCGAGGTACTCGGTGGCGAACCTGGCAGATGACCACGTGTCCGAGTGCCGCGGCACGAGCGCCGGTGCCGGCGCGGTCTCCGGCAATGCGAAGGAGCCCGCCGCCGCAGACCCCGCGGCCGCAGACTCCGGCGACGCCCCGGACCCCGGCGGCACCGCGGACTCCGGCAACGCGAAGGACCCCGGCGACCCCGCGGACTCCGGCGACGCCACGGCCTCGGGCGATACCACGGTCCCCGGCAGCACCGCGGACTCCGGTGACGCGGCGGACCCGGGCGACACCGCGGACTCCGGCGCCGACTCGGGCTCCGGCGACACCGCCGCGGCAGGAGCCTTGGCAGGCGGTGTTTCCGCGTGGTCCGGCGCGGCCGGAGGTGGTGGGGCCGAGGGGGGCTCGGGGGCGGCGTCCTCGTAGGAGCGGCGGGTGTCCTGGTAGGCCATGAGCGCCTCGGCCAGGAGATCGGCCATGGCGACGTCGGAGCGGTGACGCCCGCGCTCGGGAA
This sequence comes from Pseudonocardiaceae bacterium, assembly GCA_036402215.1. Taxonomy (GTDB): domain Bacteria; phylum Actinomycetota; class Actinomycetes; order Mycobacteriales; family Pseudonocardiaceae; genus DASXTS01. Next base: position 2,777 of record DASWTI010000318.1, on the reverse strand, counting down.
CGTCGGCAGAAGCAGCCGCGTGGGTCTCGGCGGGCTTGGTGCCGCCGGCGGACTTCGCGCGGTCGGCGGGACTGGGGCCGCCGGCGGACTTGGCCCCGTCGGCAGGAGCGGGGCCGTCCGCGGACTCGGTGCCGCCGACCGGCTCGGTTGTGCCGCGCGGCCCGGTGGAGGTCGCGCCGATGAGAGAGGCGGGGATCACCACGGAGTCGGAGCGCCAGTCGTCGCCGTCGTCGCTGTCCTCCGCCGCGGCGGCCGGAGCGTCGACAGGAGTGTCACGAACGAGGAAACCGTCGACCAGACGTTCGCCGGCGCCGGTCGGCATGGAGGCCGTCCCGCCGGGAGGCGTGGCGGGGGCGGAGGCAGGGGCCGGTGGCCCACCGGAGGTCGGAGAGGAACTGAGGTCCGTCTGGCGAACCGGGACCTCCGCCGTGGGGAGCGGCCCGACGCCGGAGTCGGGCCGCCCGGTGGTTCCGGCGTCAACGGCCCGGCTCGGGGGCACCGCGCCGACGGCCGACGAGGCGGCGCCGGTGGGCGTGGCGCCATCAGCGGTGGCGCCGGTGGCGGCCTCGGTGGGGACAGCCGCGGTGGAGGCGGCGGCCGTCATCGGCCGGGAGCCGGCCGCCAGGTGCGAGGCCGGCTGGGCAAGAGCCGCGGCCGAGACCCCATGGCGAGGAACGCCGTTGAGGGGCGGGACCGCATCGGGCCGCAGGCCGACGGCGCCGGAGGAACTGCTGCCGAGAACGGCGGCCGAAGGGCCGCCCTCGCTCATGGCGCGGCCGGCGTCGGCCGACGAGGTGGGCACGCCCGAAGGCGCCGTGCCGGGCACGGCCGCGCCGGCACCCGAGGCTGCGACCGGCACGGCGGAGTCGCGGGCAGTGAAGTCAGGCGCGGCGGAGACGCCGGAGGCGGCGGCGTTGGAGGCGGCGGTGTCAGTGGCGGGCGCGGCCCTGGCCGGAGCGGGGTGGCGGAAGTAGGACTCGGCTCGGCGTGCTGCGAGGCCGGCGGCCGGAGCGGGAGCGGGAGCGGCCGCATCGGCAGGTGCGTCGTGGCCGGCCGAGGTGATCGGGGAGGCCGAATCGGCTGCGCCGAAGCCGGCCGAGCTGAAGACCGGCCCGGGGGTGGCGATGGCGGCGCGGGCCGACGTCGGCGTGGGGGCGGCGGCGACGTCACCAGCGGCGGCAACCGTCACGGGCGGCGCGCCGAGGACGGCATCGGCCCGGGCGGGAGCGGCGGCGGGCCCATTGGCGGCGGCCGGGGCGACCGACTCGGGCGCGCCGGGGGCGGCGGACAGCTCGGTGGGAGCGAGCGGCGTGCCAGTGCCGGACAGGCCGTCCGTAGCACCGGGGCCGGCCGTAACACCGGGGCCGGCCGCGGCAGCGGAGCCGGCCGGAGCCGCGAAAGCGCCGAGGCCCGCGGCGACACCCGAAGCCGGAGGAACGCCCCAAGCCTCGGAGCCCCCCGGTCCGGCGGGGGCGCCGGGAGCGGCGGAGACGCCGGACGCTGCCGCAGCACCCACGACAGCGGAAGCACCCGAAGCGGCAGAGGCGGCGGGCGCGCCAGAAGCGGGGGCAACGACAGCGGCCACGGCGGCATCGGCGGAGGCTGCGGCGGCGCCACTCACAGAGCCCGCGGGGTCCACAGCGGCGGCACTCACAGAGCCAGCCGGGTCCACAGCCGCGCCACTCACAGAGCCGGCGGAGTCCACAGCGGCGGCACTCACAGAGCCGGCGGGGGCCACAGCCGCGGGGCAGGCGGAGGCTGCGGAGGTGGCACTCGCGGGGCCGGCGGAAGAGTCGGCCGCGACGGACGCGGTGGCAGCGATGGAGTCGGCGGAATCGGCCGCGGGAGCGGCTGTACCGCTGGGAAGGCCGATGGGAATGCCGCGGCCCGGGCGGCCGTCGGCGGCGTGGACGATCGGGAGCGGGGTGGGTGCGGCGTGGCGCGAGCGGGCCAGCCGGGCGGTGCGATGCTGCCGGGAGCCCAGCTCCGACACCTGGAAGCCGGCGAGGACCGAGGCGAGGTCGGAGCGGAGTTCGGCGGCGGGAGCGGGCTGGCCGAACTCGGCGGCGAGCATGGTGCGGAACTCGGCGGCGGCGTCGCGCCAGCGGCGGTCGGCGACGTGGGCGGCGCGGACGCCGGCCAGGGCGTCGCCCACCTCGGCGCACATCTCGTGGAGCTGCGCCTGGACCTGCCGGCACTCGGCCAGCGCGGCGTCGAGCTGGTTGCGCTCGGCGTCCGCCGCGGCCTCGGCGAGCAGCCGCCGGGCCAGCAGGTGCCGCCCGGCCGGCAGGTGCACGCGGCTCACCAGGGCCAGCCGCAGCCAGCACGCCGTGGGTGCCCCGGCCGGACGGGCCGGACGCCGGAGCACGGGCTGGGCGGCGAGCACGGCCTCGGCCGGCCGTCCGGCGTCCAGCAGCGCCAGCACCAGCTCACCGGTCAGCGCGCCGCTCACCTGGCCGGTGTCGAGGTCGCCGTCGGCCAGCTCCTCGATGAGCGCCAGCCCGGCTCGCGCCACGGTCTCCGCGGTGGCGTGGTCGCCGAGCCGCCGGTGGTACGCCGCCAGCCGGGCGTGCACGACGCCGCGGCGCAGCAGCACGGCGTCCGGCTCCACTGCCTTGCTGGTGTCATACAGCTGGTCGGCGTACCGCAGCAACGCCGCGACGTCCGGTCCGCCACCCAGCCGGGCCACGCAGTCCGCCGCGGTCACCAGGGCGGCGGCGCGGGCCGTGGGCGCGGCGGCGGCCACCCGGTCCAGCACCGGCCGCAGCACGGTCAGC
>DASWTI010000317.1:0-5117 GCA_036402215.1 Pseudonocardiaceae bacterium | reverse complement strand
CGGCCGCCGTCAGCAGCACGACGCTCCCCGCCTCCCGGGGCCGCCGCAGCGCCGGATGCGCCGCCGCCCCGCCGTCACCGCACCCGGCCGGTCCGGCCGCGCACACGGCGAACACCCCGGCCAGGAAGCCGCGCCGGGTCAGGGCGGCCGGGGGAGGGGTCATGCCGGCGGTGCGCCGACGAGGACGACGATGTGGTCGGGCTCGGACGGGTCGTTGACCAGGATCGTGACGAACTCCGAGCCGGACGGCGACTCCCGGCTCAGCACCGACTCGCCCTCCACGGTCTGCACGGCCAGCGTGCCGCTCGGCAGCGACAGCCGGCCGGCGAACACCGTCGTCGGCGGCCCCGGCCCCGGCCCCGGCGCGTCGCGGTCGGCCAGGGTCACCGTGGTCGGCCCGGAGATCTCGGCCAGGGTGCCCACCGCCACGCAGTTCTCCGTGGCGGCGAGCAGCCCACCGTCCAGCGTGGCCGGCAGGTTGCGGGTCCGCGGGTCGCCGACCAGCAGCAGCGAGTTCCTGGGCGCGAGTCGCACGGTTGCCGCGCCGGTCATGCCCTTGATCCTGCCATCCCGCTACCGTCCCCGGCCCGCCGCCTGCAGGCCCTGCTGCCTGCTGCACGCCAGGCACTGCGGGTACAGCCGCTGCGGCAGGTTGTTCGGGTTCTGCGAGGTCACCGGCTGGTGGTCGGGAACGAAGTCGCCGTACTTGGTGCCGGGGTCGCGGGTGCCGCAGGAGTGGCAGCCGTGCTCCCGGCCGATGTCGTTGACGGCGTCACGCTCCGCCCTGGTGAAGTCCCGGCCGGGCCCGCGCGCCGGGATGGAGTCCTTCGCGTACTTCCCCGGCTTGAACAGGTCGCACGTGTTGTGCACCAGCACGCCGTCGGCGAAGAACGTGTGCAGGCCGTCGACCGTCAGGTTGTAGGCGGTCGCCGTCCGCGCGGTGGCCGCCCGCAGCCCGTCGACGCCGACCTGCTCACCGCCCGCGGTCACCAGCAGGTCGCCCCGGTCGAGGTCCTCGGCGGCCTGCCACTGCTTGTCCGTGGCGTTCCAGAACGGGTGGTCGGGCGTGGTGGCGATGGAACCTCCGCCGACGCCGAGGTCGACCACGGTGTCCTCGTGCACCCAGAGCCGGGTGACGGTCCGCGCGCCGCGCTCGCCGGTCTCGGGGTCGGTGGCGAGCACCTGGTCGCCCACCCGGATGTCGGCGATCCGGCGGGTGCCGCCGTCGGCCATCGTGACCCGGGTGTCGGCGGTGAAGCTGCACAGGTGCTTGCCGGCGCGGCCGAGACCACCCAGCATGCCGCCCAGGCAGCCGCCGAGCGCCGCGGCGCCCACGCCGCCCCAGTTGACCTTGCGGCCGCTCAGCCGCTGGCCGGCGTAGTCCAGCCCGCCGTCGATCGCCGCCCCGGCCAGGCACCCCACGACCAGCGGGTTGTTGCCCGAGGGGTCGGTGTGGTTCGTCGGGGAGTTCTCCACGTAGGCGTACAGGTTCGTACCGCCTGTCAGGCCGATCGGGTCCTCGGAGACGAAGCGCTGCAACGCGGGGCTGTAGTAGCGCGCGCGGTAGTGCAGCAGCCCGGTGCCGTCGTCCTGCCGCCCGGTGAACGACAGGTCCGAGCCCCGTGGGTCACCCGTGGTCGCGGGCGCGCCGAACGGGTCGTGGGACCGGGTGGCCGTGACCGCGCCGTCGGATCGGCCGAGGGCGACGGGCGAGCCGAGGGCGTCGGTCAGCACGGTGTCGGTGACGCCGCCGGCCGTCCTGGCGAACCAGGTGTCCACGCCGCCGCTGAGCAGGGTCGCCGTCACCGCGCCGGCGGCGTCCAGCTCGGCCGCCACGTTGGGCCCGTCGTGCAGGAAGCGGGTGGTGGCCCCGTCGACCGTGCGGGAGGTGCGGACCCCGGTGGCGTCGTAGGAGTACCCGGCGGTCACCCCCGCCGACGTGCTGCCCACCAGGTGACCGCGCGCGTCCCAGCTGTACGTGGTGGTGCCGTCGTCGGTGAGGTTGCCGTCCTCGTCGTACCCGAGCGGCACGCCGCCCGCGGACACCAGCCGGTTGGCGTCGTCGTACACCAGCCCGCTGCGCGAGGCGGGCAGGGCGACGTTGGCGAACGAGCCGCCGACGGAGGCGCGCTGGCCGGCCTGGTCGTAGCCGTAGGTCAGCTCGCCGCGCCCGGCGCCGCCGTGCGCGTAGCGGATCGCGGTGACCTGGCCGGCCGCGTCGTGGTCGAACGACTGCGTCCAGCCGCCGGGCAGGGTGATCGTGGTCGGCCGCCCGTCGGCGTCGTAGGCGACGACCGTGGTGTCCGGGCCGCTGCCGACGCCGGTCAGCCGGCCGGCGGCGTCGTAGTCGTACGTGGTGGCCGGCTGCCCGGGCAGGCCGGTCCCGGTGCGCCGTCCCTCGGCGTCGTAGGTGTGGGTGACGGTGCCGTTCGGCCCGGTCACGGCGGTGATCCGGTCGCGGGCGTCGTGGCCCAGCGAGACGCTGCCGCCCGCGGAGTCGGTCAGCGCCGCCAGCCGGTCGAGGCTGTCGTAGGTGTACGTGACGTGCGACTGCGCCGCCGTGCCGGACACGCCGTACCGCACGAGCGTCGGCCGGTCCAGCGCGTCGAACGACGTGGTGGTCCGCACGCCCGCCGGGGTGACCGACTCGGTGAGCCGGCCGGCCGCGTCGTAGGACATGGTGGCCGGGTCCGCGCCGGGACCGGTGTGCGAGGTGACCCGGTCGGCGTCGTCGTAGGTCCAGGTCGTGGTCCGGCCGCGCTGGTCGGTGAACGAGGTCAGGTTGCCGTTGGCGTCGTAGCCGAACCGCAGCTCACCGCCGAGCGGGTCGGTCGTCGCCGTCACCTGGTTCCGCGCGTCGTAGGTGTGGACGGTGGCCGAGCCGAGCGGGTCCGTGCTGGCGACGGTGCGCCCCGCGGCGTCCACGAACCGCCGCCAGGTGCGGCCGAGCGGGTCCCGCGCGGCGACCAGCGCGCCGGACTCGTGGGTGAACCGGGTGACGGCCCCGGCCGGCGAGGTGATCGTGGCCGGTTCGCCCGCGGCGGTCCAGGTGATGGTGGTGGTGTTGCCGAGCGGGTCGGTCACCGCGACCGGATTTCCGCGCTGGTCGTAGGCGTAGCCGGTGACCCCGCCGGTGGCGTCGGTGGTGGTGAGCGGCTGGTCGAACGGGCCGTAGGTGGTACGGGTGGTCACCGTGGCCTCGCCGGTGCCGGCCAGCTCGGTGACCGCGGTCGGGCGGTTGAGGGCGTCGTGGGTGTACTCGGTGCGCCGGCCGTACGGGTCGATCACCGCATCCACGCGGTCGGCGGTACCGCGGACCAGCGTCGTGGTGCGGGCGAGCGGCGTGCCGTACGCCCGGGTGTCGGTGACCACGCGGCGGGTCGCGGGGTCGAGAACGACGCGCCGCACCGAGCCGCCGGGCTCGGTCACCCGGGTCTCCAGCACCGCGCCGGCGCCGTCCAGCGTGTAGGCGAAGTGGTACGTGGCCCCGCCGGGCAGCGTCTGCGTGGCGACCCGCCCGTTGCCGTCGTAGGTGTTCTCCAGGTACGTCACGCCGCGGGCGTCGACGATCCGGGTGATCCGGTTCGCCTCGTCGTAGGAGTACGTCCTGGTGCCGCCGGCCACGTCGGTGACGGTGGCGAGCCGCCCGGCGGGGTCGTAGGTGTACGAGACCGCGCGGCCGATGTTGTCGGTGGCGCGGGTGACCCTGGCCGACGAGTCGTACTCGAAGGCGATCCACCGCCCGTTCGGCGTGGTGATCCGGGAGACCTCGCCGTTGCTGCCGCCGGTGCGGGTGAACGTGAGCTGGTTGCCGTTGCGGTCCTGGATGGCCCGCACCCGCGAGTACCACGGGAACAGGTACCGGGTGCCGTCCCGCAGCGTGAGCACCCAGTCGCCGGACACCTGGGCGATCACCGAGCCCGCGTACGGTCCGGCGGAGCTCGTGGTGCCGAAGACGGCGTCGCTGTAGCCGGTGCCGGGGGAGGTGCGGACGTAGTGCACCCGCCCGCCGCCCGGCAGGTTCAGGTCGACCTCCTGGTACTGCCGCGCCGAGGTCAGGAACAGGTCGTACGAGGTCGACTGGTTGAGGCCGAACTGCCGCTCGTTGCCGTCGCCCTGGTAGTAGGCGCGGGTGAGGCTCGCCGGGATGGTGTCCGCCACCGCGAGGTCGGTGTGGCTGTCGGTGAGCATGCCGGTGGACAGGTCCACGGGGTCGCCGGAGAGCCAGTCGAACAGGTCCTTCCACCACGGGTCGTCCGGCTCCGGGTTGCCCGGCGTGTTGAACATCGAGCCGTCGAGCGTCCACAGCCGGGTGTCGACGTCCGGCACGACCTGCCGGCCGTCGTCGGTGACCCGGCCGTGGCCGTACACGTGCCAGCCCTCGCCGTCGGCGTCGTAGTCCCAGAAGTCGACGGTGGTGCCGGCCGGCAGGCCGGTGTAGTTCGGGTACACCACGCTCGCGCCCTGCGGGAAGATCGACGCGCCGCCGGGCTGCACGGTGAAGTACGTGGGCACGATGCCGTTGCGCGGCAAGGCGTACGGCGGCCGGTCCAGCGGGATCGGGGTGATGCCCAGCTCGGTCACCACGGCGCCGTCGAGGTCGCGCACCACGCTGCCCGCCGGGATGCGGACCTCCAGGCCGGGGATCGCCGGGGTGCGCAGCACGGTCTCCCGCGTGGTCGGCGAGGACGGCAGCCGCACGGTGTGCCGCATGTCCAGCCGCGGCAGCCACACCGGGTCGTCCAGCGCGGTGGTGCGGCCGGCGTGCACCGCGGCCCGGATGCGGAAGGTGCCGTAGCGGGCGGGGGAGGTCTCCGCGGCGTAGCCGTCCACGATCACCGTGGTGGCGCCGGCCGGCACGTCGCGCAGCAGGAACCGCCCCGCGGCGTCGGTGCTGGTGGTGACGCCGCCCAGGCGCACCGGGATGCCGGTGAGCGGGCGGGCGTCCAGGTCGAGCACGTGGCCGCTGACGGCGGTGACGCCCTCGGGGGCCTCCAGGTCGGTCACCGGCGCCGGCCCCGGGCGGCGGGTCAGCCAGTCGTCGCCGCGCAGGTTGCCGGCGTCCGGCCGCCACTGCGCCGACCGCTGCGTGTCGGTGCCGGTGGCGGCCTCCGCCG
>DASWTI010000316.1:0-5827 GCA_036402215.1 Pseudonocardiaceae bacterium | reverse complement strand
GCCGCGCATCTGCGAGCACTGCCTCAACCCGTCGTGCGCGGCGTCGTGCCCCAGCGGCGCGATCTACAAGCGCGAGGAGGACGGCATCGTCCTCGTCGACCAGGACCGCTGCCGCGGCTGGCGGATGTGCGTCTCGGGCTGCCCCTACAAGAAGGTCTACTTCAACCACAAGACCGGCAAGGCCGAGAAGTGCACCTTCTGCTACCCGCGCATCGAGGTCGGCATCCCGACGGTCTGCTCCGAGACCTGCGTCGGTCGGCTGCGCTACATCGGGCTCGTCCTCTACGACGCGGACCGGGTGCTCGCGGCGGCGTCGACGACGAACGACACCGACCTCTACCGGGCGCAGCGGGAGGTGTTCCTCGACCCGCACGACCCTGCCGTCATCGAGGCGGCCGAACGGGCGGGGATCCCGCGCGACTGGATCGACGCGGCGCAGCGCTCGCCGGTCTGGGCCTTGATCAACCGGTTCGAGGTGGCGCTGCCGCTGCACCCGGAGTACCGGACGATGCCGATGGTCTGGTACATCCCGCCGCTGTCGCCGGTCGTCGACGTCGTCCGCGACACCGGCGTCGACGCCGAGCACTCCGGCAACCTCTTCGCCGCGATCGACACCCTGCGAATCCCCGTGGAGTACCTCGCCGAGCTGTTCACCGCCGGCGATCCCGAACCGGTCACCGCGGTGCTCAAACGGCTGGCCGGCATGCGTTCCTACCTGCGCGACATCAACATGGGACGCGAGCCGAACGACGCCATCCCCGCGGCCGTCGGCATGACCGGCGAGGACATGTACGAGATGTACCGGCTGCTCGCCCTGGCCAAGTACGACGAGCGCTACGTCATCCCGCCCGCCCACGCAGAGCAGGCCCACCACCTCGAGGAACTCGCCACCGAGTGCAGCCTCGACTACGACGGTGGCCCCGGGATGGGCGGCTCCGGGCCCTTCGGCGAGGGCTCCGGCGCCGCCACCCCGATCGCCGTGGAGAACTTCCACGCGCTCAGGCAGCGCCAGACCACCGACCGGATCACCGACCCGGAGGACAAGGCCAGGCGAGTGAACCTGCTCAACTGGGACGGCCAAGGAGCGCCGCCAGGGCTGTTCCCACCCGGGCCGGACCGTCGCGCGCCCGAGCGCACGGCAGACGCCGACCCTGATGCCGAACCGGGGCCGAAGCCATGACCGCGCTGTCCCCGCGCGCCACCACCCTGGTCCATCTGGTGGCCGGCCGCGCCCTCGGCTATCCGGACGAGGAGCTGCTGGTCACGCTCCCCGCGCTGCGCGCCGCGCTGGCCGAGGTCCCGGAGCCCGTCCGCGGTCACCTCACGACGCTGCTGGACCACCTGGGCACGGAGCCGCCCACGGCCCTCGCCGCCGACTACGTCAGCACCTTCGACCTGCGGCGGCGTTGCTGCCTCTACCTCACCTACTACGCGTACGGCGACACCCGCAAGCGCGGTATCGCCCTGCTGGGCTTCAAGCACGCCTACCGCGCCGCCGGTCTCGAACTGGGACCCGGCGAGTTACCCGACCACCTCTGCGTGCTGCTGGAGTTCTCGGCCACGGGGGACCTCGACGCCGGCAGGCGACTGCTGATCGAGCACCGCGCCGGCCTGGAACTGCTGCGCCTCGCCCTGCTCGACGCCCGCTCCCCCTACGCGGCCGCGTTGATCGCCGTCTCCGCGACGTTGCCACCGCTGCGCGGCGACGACCGAGCCGCGGTGGCGAAGCTCGCCGCCGAGGGCCCCCCGGGCGAGGACGTCGGCCTCGAACCGTTCGCGCCACCGGACTACATGGGAGCACGCCGATGACCGGCACCGCCGACACCGTGCTGTGGGTGGTCGTTCCGTACCTGTGCCTCGCGGTCTTCGTCGGCGGTCACGTCTGGCGCTATCGCTACGACAAGTTCGGCTGGACCACCCGCTCCTCGCAGCTCTACGAGAGCCGGCTGCTGCGCTGGGGCAGCCCGCTGTTCCACTTCGGGATCCTCGCGGTGTTCCTCGGCCACGTCATGGGCCTGGGCGTCCCCAAGAGCTGGACCCAGGCCGTCGGCATCGGCGACGACGCCTACCACGCCATGGCCGTCGGCGTCGGCGCGATCGCCGGCATCTGCACCCTGGCCGGCGCCGCGATCCTGATCTACCGCCGCCGGACCACCGGCCCCGTGTTCAGCGCCACCACGCGCATGGACAAGCTGATGTGGGGCGTGCTGGGCCTGGTCATCCTCCTCGGACTGCTCAACACGGTCGTCGCCAACATCGTCGGCCACTACGACTACCGTGACGGCGTCTCCGTCTGGTTCCGCGGCATCTTCCGTTTCGACCTGCACCCCGACCTCATGGCGGACGCCCCGCTGGGCTTCCAGGCCCACGGCCTGGCCGCGTTCCTGCTCTTCGCGCTGTGGCCCTTCACCCGCCTCGTACACGCCTTCAGCGCACCCATCGGCTACCTGTGGCGTCCGTACGTCATCTACCGCAGCCGCGAGAACCGCCTCGGCACCCGCCAGACCCCTCCGGGGTGGGAACGCGTCGGCAGCAAGGGGCGGCGCTGACACGGCTCGCCCGATCCGCGGTACAGCGGCGGACCACGCGCCCGACGACACGGACGCCGTCCGGATGCGGCTCGGCCCACCGTCGGGCATCGTCGACCGGGCGGCCGGGCCACCTGTCCCGTTGCCGCCGCGGAGGTGACCGATGGTTGACGACATCGATGACGTGGACCGGTGGTGGCGGGCGGCGAACTACCTGTCCGCGGGACAGATCTACCTGCTCGCGAACCCGCTGCTGACCGAGCCGCTGGCCAGGGAGCACATCAAACCCCGCCTGCTGGGGCACTGGGGCACCACGCCTGGGCTGAATCTGGTGTACGCGCACCTGAACCGGGTGATCCGGGAGCACGACCTGGACGTGCTGTTCGTGACCGGCCCCGGGCACGGCGGGCCGGCGCTGCTGGCAAACACCTGGCTGGAGGGCAGCTACAGCGAGGTGTACCCGTCGGTGCCGCGGGACGCCGCCGGGATGGCGCGGCTGTTCCGGCAGTTCTCCTTCCCGGGTGGGGTGCCGAGCCACGTGGCACCCGAGGTGCCTGGCTCGATCCACGAGGGCGGTGAGCTGGGCTATTCCCTGGCGCACGCCTATGGGGCGGCGTTCGACAATCCCGGGCTGTTGGCGGCGTGCGTGATCGGCGACGGGGAGGCCGAGACCGGGCCGCTCGCGGCGAGCTGGCACGCGAACAAATTGCTGAGCCCGGTGCACGACGGCACCGTGCTGCCGATCCTACATCTCAACGGGTACAAGATCGCCAACCCGACACTGCTGGCGCGCATCCCGCGCGACGAGCTCGACGCGCTGCTGCACGGGTACGGCCACCGCGTGCACCACGTGGAGGGTGACGAGCCGGCCGCCGTGCACGAGCGACTCGCCGAGGTGCTGGACATCGTAGTCGGCGAGATCGGCGAGCTGCGGGACGCGGCGCGGGCCGGGCGAGCTGGCCGGGCGAGCTGGCCGATGATCGTGCTGCGCACGCCGAAGGGCTGGACCGGACCTCGGGAGGTGGACGGCCTGCCGGTGGAGGGCACCTGGCGCTCCCACCAGGTGCCGCTCGCCGCCGTCCGGGAGAACCCCGATCATCTGCGGATGCTGGAGGAGTGGCTGCGCTCCTACCGGCCGGAGGAGCTGTTCGACGAGGCCGGTCGGCCGCGGCCCGAGGTGCTCGTGCTCTCGCCGGACGGTACCCGGCGGATGGGCTCGAACCCGCACGCCAACGGCGGCCTGCTCCTGCGCGACCTGCCGCTGCCGGACACCGCGGCGCACACGATCACGGTCGGCGCCCGGGGTACGTCGGTGAGCGAGCCGACCCGGGTGCTCGGTGGCTACCTGCGAGACCTGATGGCCGCCACCGAGGAGACCCGCGACTTCCGGCTGTTCGGGCCCGACGAGGTCGCGTCCAACCGGCTGCAGGCCGTGTACGCAGTGACCGACAAGCAGTGGCAGGGCGACCTGCTGCCCACCGACGAGCACCTGGGAGCCGCGGGGCGCGTCGTCGAGGTGCTGTCCGAGCACCTGTGCCAGGGATTCCTGGAGGGCTACCTGCTGACCGGCCGGCACGGGATCTTCACCTGCTACGAGGCGTTCATCCACATCGTCGACTCGATGTTCAACCAGCACGCGAAGTGGCTGAAGACGTCGCAGCGGCTGCCGTGGCGGCGGCCGGTGGCCTCACTCAACTACCTGCTCAGCTCGCACGTGTGGCGGCAGGACCACAACGGCTTCTCACATCAGGACCCGGGCTTCATCGACCACGTGATGAACAAGAAGGCCGAGGTCGTGCGCGTCTACCTGCCACCGGACACCAACACGCTGCTGGCCGTGGCGCGGCGCTGCCTCTCCGGGCGGGACACGGTGAACGTGGTGGTGGCGGGCAAGAACCTGACGCCGGACTGGCTGGCGGCCGAGGAGGCCGAGCTGCACGTGGAGCGCGGCGCGGGCATCTGGGAGTGGGCCGGCACCGACCACGAGGGCGAGCCGGACGTGGTCCTCGGCTGCGCCGGCGACGCCCCGACGCTGGAGGTGCTGGCCGCGGCAGCGCTGCTGCGCGAGAACCTGCCGGAGCTGGCGGTGCGCGTGGTCAACGTGGTGGACCTGATGCGGCTGCAGCCCGACACCGAGCACCCGCACGGCCTGCCCGACCGCGAGTTCGACGCGCTGTTCACCACCGACCGGCCGGTGATCTTCGCCTACCACGGCTACCCCTGGCTGATCCACCGCCTGACCTACCGCCGGACCAACCACGGCAACCTGCACGTCCGCGGCTACAAGGAGGAAGGCACCACGACCACGCCGTTCGACATGCTGGTGCTCAACGACCTGGACCGCTACCGGCTGGTGATGGACGTGGTGGACCGGGTGCCGGGCCTGGGCTCGCGCGCGGCGCTGCTGCGTCAGCGCATGGTGGACCAGCGGACCCGGCACACGGCGTGGACCCGGGAGCACGGCGAGGACCTCCCGGAGGTCCGGGACTGGGCGTGGCCGTACCGGTGAACACGCTGGTCGTGAACGCAGGATCGTCGAGTCTGAAGCTGCGGGTGCTGGACGGCGCGGACCGGGTGGTGGCCGGCACCGACGTGACGCGCTGGGACGGCGGCAACGCCGGACTGCTCGACTTCGTCGCCGCGCTGAACGTCCCGGTGCTGGCCGTCGGGCATCGCGTGGTGCACGGCGGCGGCGCCTTCACCGGGCCGGTCGTGCTGGACGGCCCGGTGCGCGATCGCATCGCGGCGCTCACCCCGCTCGCGCCGCTGCACCAGCCACGGGCCCTCGCCGGCATCGACGCGGCCCGGGCGGCGCTGCCGGACGTGCCGGCGGTGGCCTGCTTCGACACGGCCTTCCACGCGGGCCTGCCAGCCGCGGCGGCCACCTACGCACTGCCCGGCGCGTGGCGCCGACGGTGGGGCCTGCGGCGGTACGGCTTCCACGGGCTGTCGCACGCCCACGCCGCACGCCGGACCGCCGAGCTGCTGGGGCGGCCGGCGGCCGGCCTGCGGCTGGTGAGCTGCCACCTGGGCGCCGGGGCCTCGCTGTGCGCGGTGCTCGACGGCCGCTCGGTGGACACCACGATGGGCTTCACCCCGCTGGAGGGCCTGGTGATGGCCACCCGCAGCGGCAGCGTCGATCCCGGGCTGCTGCTGTGGCTGCTGGAACACTCCGGCCTGGACGCCGCCGCCGTAGGCGCTGCGCTGGAGCGGCGGTCCGGGCTGGCCGGGCTCGCGGAGCTGCCGGACGGCTCGGGCGACCTGCGCGAGGTGCGGGCCGCGGCGGCCCGCGGCGAGCC
>DASWTI010000315.1:0-1935 GCA_036402215.1 Pseudonocardiaceae bacterium | reverse complement strand
CGCTGGTGGTCGCCGTGGCGGCGCCCGCGGTGGACGGCAAGGCCAACGCGGCGGTGCTCGCCGCGCTCGCCGCGGCGTTCGGCGTGCGTGCGCGGGACCTGGTGATCGTGGCGGGGGAGCGGGGCCGCGACAAGGTCGTCGAGCTGTCCCGGCCGCCCGCCGGCGCGGCTGCCCGGCTGTCCGAGCTGCTCGGCGGCGCCTGAACCACCTACCCGCTGGTAGCCGAGGGTGGCCGACGCCCTAGGGTTGGGTTCCTGTTGACCACCGGCCGACAGGGGGTTGCGTGACCGATCTCGGCCTGGTGCTCGGCGCCGGTGCGGTGGTCCTGCTCATCTCCGTGCTCGCCGTCCGGGTGTCCGTGCGGCTCGGTCTGCCCTCGCTGCTGCTGTACCTGGGCATCGGCCTGCTGATCGGCGAGGCCGGGCTGGGCATCCAGTTCGAGGACGCGCAGCTCACCCAGGCGCTCGGCCTGTCCGCGATCGTGCTCATCCTGGCCGAGGGTGGCCTCACCACGCGCTGGCAGGGCGTCCGGCCGGCGATCGGCCTGGGTCTGCTGCTGTCCACCGTGGGCGTCGCCGTGAGCATCGCCGTCACCGGGGTCGCGCTGCGCTACCTGCTGGACTTCGAGTGGCGGATCGCGCTGCTCTGGGGCGCGGTGCTCGCCGCCACCGACGCGGCGGCCGTGTTCAGCGTGCTGCGCGGCACCAAGGTCGGCGCCCGCACCGTCGGCTCGCTGGAGCTCGAGTCCGGCATCAACGACGCGCCGGTGTTCATCGCGGTCATCCTGCTGTCCGCCAACGAGCCGTGGTCCTGGTGGACGCCGGTGCTGGTGGCCTACGAGCTGGCCGCCGGCGCGGCGATCGGCGTGGTGCTGGGTCTGGCCGGCGCGTGGGTGCTGCGGCGCTCGGCGCTGCCGGCCACCGGCCTGTACCCGCTCGCCACCATCGCCGTGTGCGTGCTCGCCTACGCGGGCGGGCAGCTCTCGCACGCCTCCGGGCTGCTCGCCACCTACGTCGCCGGGCTGGTGCTCGGCAACTCCAAGCTGCCGCACCGCAGCGACACGGTGTCCTTCGCGGAGGGCCTCGGCTGGCTCGCGCAGATCGGGCTGTTCGTGCTGCTCGGGGTGTACGCCTCGCCCGGTGAGCTGCCGGGCGCCGTGGTGCCGGCCCTGGTCGCGGCCGGCGTCGGCCTGCTGCTCGCCCGGCCGCTGTCCGTGCTGGCCTCGTCCCTGCCGTTCCGGGTGCCCTGGCGGGAACAGGTGTTCATCAGCTGGGCGGGGCTGCGGGGCGCGGTGCCCATCGTGCTCGCGCTCATCCCGCTCACCGACGGCGTGCCCGGCGCGCGGCTGCTCGTCGACTCGCTGTTCGTGCTGGTCATCCTGCTGACGTTCGTGCAGGGCAGCACGCTGCCCTGGGTCGGCCGGGTGCTCGGGCTGGACTCCGGCGCGCACGCCAAGGAGATGGACGTCGACTCGGCGCCGCTGGACGAGCTCGGCGCCGAGCTGCTCCAGGTGCGGGTGACGACCGGGTCCAAGCTGCACGGCGTGTACCTGTCCGAGCTGCGGCTGCCCGCCGGGGCGACGGTGAGCCTGCTGGTGCGGGAGTCGTCCGGGTTCACGCCGCTGCCGACCACCCGGATGCAGGAGGGCGACCAGCTGCTCGTGGTCACCACGGCGGCGGCCCGGGACGCCACCGAGCGCCGCATCCGCGCGGTGCACCGGGCCGGCCGCCTGGCCCGCTGGCTCGGCGAACCCGGCGACTGATCGCACCGGCGGGGTCGCGTGTCCGGGTCGCGGGACGGTGCGTGGCGACGCGGCGGGTGCCGTGTCACGCTGGCCGGGTGAGCTGGCGGGCGGTCGGCGGCGTCCTGGGCGCGGTGGCGCTGGTCGGTGCCGTGGTCGTGCTGCGGGACCAGGTGCCGCCGCCCGAGCCGGCC